>JAGCNN010000019.1 GCA_017645925.1 Bacteroidales bacterium | reverse complement strand
TTCATGCGCATGAAATTTTATATTATCTAACTTCATAAAATTACGTTTATCTTTAAACGTAATATGTCCCTTAATAATAGTAAAATATGATGCTTTTTTCAAACAGGTGGATGTTAATTTTCTTTCGACCGCCTGTGATTACAAATCCGAAAGGACAATAAATAAACATGTGTAAACGTTTGTGTATCAATGCAGTTGTGCTGGATTTGCAACCTTTAGCTCGCCCTATGGGCAATCCGGCATGTGTGAATGTTTGCATTTGCAATGCGCTATTTAATCATTTTCCGACAACTCTTTCAAACAATAATCTTTGTATTTTAGTGCGTTTTTATAATCAAATCCAGCAAGTTTGCAGACTTTTTTTAGTTCTTCTTCATCTTTGTGATTAGGATATAAAAATTGCCATACTACCATTGCATCATGTATTTTAGAAGTTTCTTCTGAGATGACAAAATCCTTGCAATCATCATCTGTCAATTCAGGTTGCATACTTTTTATTTCTTTTTCAAAGTCTTCTTTATCCATATAACACAACTTTTTTGCAAAAATAAAACATTTTCTTGTAGTATTTGTGGTCGTATCGGATTTACTGCCAGGCAGTGAGCTAAAGGTTGTAATCTGATACGTGTGAATATTAGCATTTGCAATGCGGTATCGTCACTGTTTTGGATTAAAAATCCGGCATATTCATAACTTTCGGATTGCAAATCCGAAAGGACAATAGTTACTTTTCTGATTTCTCTTCCGTCTTCTTTCCACAGCAATAATTCCTATACATCCCTTCCGACTGTTCTGTCATTCGTTTTACCAGTTGGCGTGGCGACTTTACGACAAGACCATCGCCAAAACCCAAGAATTCGCGGATAAGCTCTCTGTTCCAAATAACTCTGATTACAAAGTCGGCGGAACCGTCCTCGTACTGCTTTATCATACGCTGCGTCTTGTGGAAAGGCTTTGTGACGATGTATGGAGTGTGCTCTGCGCTTGCCCAGAATACTATGTTCTTTTCGGATTTGTCGTAGAGTGTTACGCCGACAATCTTGTCGAAATATGCAACTGGGTCGAAATCGGTATTTTCGATGTAGTTTTTCGCATCGCCCATTTCCATCGACTCTATGCGGTCGAGCGCAAGGTTGAGAATCATGTTTACGCCTTTTGCCTTTCCGAACAGGAACCAGCGGTTGCGGTATTCGCGCAGCACATACGGCGAGAAGCGCAACGGATTGGCTTTCGGCGACTTGAACGACTTGTACATAATGTCTAGCGGACGCTTGGCAACAATGGCATCGTACGACATATTAATATAATTAAGTCCGCGAAGTCGGTCGTTCTTCTCAAAAAAAATGACTGGCTGAGTCTTGTGTTGCAACGATGAAACATGGTCGTTCAGACGATTTATAACTTCTTCCAGTTCACCGAATTGCGAAAAACCGCTAAGTTGCTTCAGCACAGTAATTGCTTCGGTCATTGCCTTCATGTCGAAGTCGGTGATGGGCGAATTGGTGATGCTGAATTTTGGGTCGGAATACGAATAGTACTTGTGGTCGGTGACGACGATAGGTGCGTTGTAGCCGAGTTTTTCGCTGCGCATGTTCTGGATGTCGAGCTGAATGGTGCGCTTGCTTATTCCGTTCATATTGCCTTCGTACTCGTACAGGGCATCGGAGCAGGCTTCAATAAGGTCTTCGAGAGTCCATAGGCGGTTGCGTCGTTGCAGGCACTGGTCGATGGTTTTGTAGCGTATCAACGCGTTTTTACTTGCTGGCATAATCGTGAAAATGAAAATTTTTGCAAATTTATTAAAATTTTTTCCGACTACGCAAATAGGTTGCGCACTGGGGTTATAATTTTGCGGCGAAATTTTAAATAACTGAATATGTGGGTTGCACGAGATAAAAACGGAAAGTTGAACTTGTTTGTAGTAGAGCCGCCGGTACGCTACAGCGAAAACGGATGTTGGTTGTGTGAGGCATACGATATGTATGGCGTTCACGAGATTGACCAGAATCTATTTCCTGACTTAAAGTGGGAAGACAATGCTATTGAGGTGGAATTGAAAGAAAAATGATAACTATTTGGAGGAAAAATAACCATGTTGTTAAAATATGTGAAAGTGTTCGGACGGCGGTATAAATTGTCTGAACAAGAATATGCAGATGCATTAGCCTTTGCAAACAAACACGACGTCATGCACAAGCAGAGCATAGACATTAAATACGAATACGAAACCGATACGTCAAGCGGTATTGGAATAGGCATTTCGATTGTATGTCCGGTGTGTGGCGAGAAATTGAACATAACGGATTATTCAACTTGGTAAGATTTTTTGTCAATCATAAAATGTTGCTTAATTTTGTCTGTGATAAATTTATAGAAATGAAAACAGATAAGGAATATCCTGCAACACATTCGATGGCAACAGCGTGGTACTGTGTAGATGAAGATGGCAATGTCGGGGTTTTCGACATTGAAGACAATGGTCCTGTGCCTGTTGGTGAATATAGGGAAAATGATGTAGATGAAGTATTATGGGATGATTTCTCTTATGACGACGAAACTGGTTTTAGAATGTTGAATCTTACCGACGAACAGATAAAACCATTGTTGACAAAACCTATTGGCACTATGGGAAGCTGGGAAAAAACATCGGATGGGTGGTTTAATGTTGACTGGTGGGATGTAATTATTAAAATTGATATGTCCAAAGTTGAAATTCTAAAGCATCATGTTGCTAAGAAATGGGAGAGACCGCCTATTTGTATTTCCAAAAAGCAAGGATTGTTTTATGTTAATTTCCATTCGGACAAAGAAATAGTTGATGCATTGGAAAAGAACGATGTAATTATAGCCAAATATTATCCACCTATATATAGTTATGAAGATGATATAAATGAAAATTTTGCTGGAAATGACAGATTCCCATTTTATATCTACCACCAAGACTATTCTGTAGCCTCTGAACCGGCAATAAAAATAATCAACCCGGAATTTCCATTGAAAGCAGAGCAATTGCCGGATGAAATTAGAGAAAAAGCAAAGGTTCTTCCTTTAAAGTTCAAGGATACAGAAAGAATTCAACTTGCCGAATATGTGCCGGTGAGCGATATTTGGAGTTCACAGTATGTTTATAAGGATAGAATTTGGTGGAAATTGGGGGCTTCAAATGGTGGCTCTATTTTTTACAATGAGAACACAAATGCCATTATTGGAGAAAAGGAGATGAACGAATACATAGAAAATGGTGAGGCTGAGGAATGGGATTATGATAAGCATCATGATTTTGTGGAGAAAGATGATTAGGTAATAATTTGTTGGTAACATTTGACTGTTATGTGCGATTTTCCTACAAACAAAGAGTTCCCGCCTGACTATAAAAAGTACGGTGATAAATACCACGGATACAAGAACGGCGACCACGAAGTCATACTTTACGACTTTGCAGTTCAGAACTGTGACCTTGATCTGGTTTACAAAGGCAAGGCCTATTATTTTCAAAATGATGTAAGTGGAACATATCAGTGCTTCGGTCAAGACGGCAATATGACACGATTCGGTAGTCCGTATGGGCACTATTTCAAAGATGCAAACGACCTTATCAAGAATTTTGTTCTTGATGATGGCAAGCATATCATTGATGTCCTTGACAACATCGAACACGCTGAGCCATATTGATTCAGTTTCTCTATTTCTTGTTATTGTTGTTCGCCAATTTTTTTTACAAATCAATACAAAATTCGGCGAGTCAAGTTGTTATATTAACAACGAAATGCGTAGGCTTGGTTTTGTAGCAACATAGCAACCTCGGAGAGGTTACATATTTATAGAAAAGCGGATGCTTTTTTGAGCGTTGGCGCATATTTTTGTCGCGACAGCAAACAAAAATTGTGACAACGCGCAAATTAGCGGACATTAATAATTCCCTGTGTCTGAAAAATGAAACGCTTATTGTTGCCAATCGTAAAATGTTGCTTAATTTTGTCCGTGAAAAATTTATATAAATGAAAACAGACAAGGAATATCCTGCAACACATTCGATGGCTACTTCGTGGTATATGGTTGACGATGACGGAAACGTAGGCATAATGGACTATGAGGACAATGGTCCTGTGCCTTTGTGTACAGAGGAAATTGCTCTGGATTTGCTGCTCTTCGGCTATCAGGGCGATTACAAACCCGACGTGCTGTTTGATTTGACAGAGGAACAAATTATGGCTTCTGTCGAGGACGAACCGCAAGTTCCTATTTGGAAGGATTTGTGGTGGGCGAGTGTTGTGCGGATAGATACAGGCAAGGAGAATAGGTTCCTTGAACTTTGCCGGAATAAAGACATTTCTACTGCAATATGCTTGAAAAAGGAGGTCGGCCTATATTATTTTTCGGCACGGGATTGCTACCGAAACACAAATGAAGTGATTTTGAAGAAACATTCGTCTTTACAAAAAATGTTGGACGAGCATGTTATTCTCGAAGCATATAAAATCAAGGATTTTTGGTTCGATTCCGAATTCGATGAAAAAATAGCGGATGTCGTCCACAAGCAAAACTACACTACTGCACCATATTATATATATCATCAGGCATATTGGAGAGCATTCCCTGCCAAGCGTCTGATTGTTCCCCAGCATCCTGTAAAAATCAATCAGGTTCCCGTTTCGTTCAGGCATAGGATACACAAGGTTAAAGGAAAATTTGCCGACATGAAAATTCTTCAGATTGCCGAGCACGTACCCTGCGATTCGTATGATGAAGATGTTCTTTATAATGGATGTAAGTATGAATTGTTGCCTTCGGGAGAACAAAAGAGGGTTTATTGCCTAGTGGAGATACTGTCCGACAATTTTCGTCCATATTGTCCATACGGCGACGACTGCGACCAAGAGTCTTGTAATAATGTATTTTGTGAATGGGTGTTCAAACGTGTCGGTTCGATTGCTCCGACTGTGATTTTTGTGAATCATCCGGATGCTGATGAATCATACGAATATAATAGTTTGATGGATATCGCTGTAAAGCTTCCGCTGTTCAGGTATTATCCTTATAGGAAAGGCAGTTCGCGTGACTATGGAGAATGGAGGAAAAATCCAGACCTCATAGAGAAAATGTGGACAAAGACACATTTGTACTTTGATATGCAGGTTGGCAGAATTAAGCCGGGTGTGTTTATTCTTGATGAGAATGTGCGTGAGATATTCGAGAAGGTGCACCCGATAGACAATCATCGGGTTGAAATAGGTGGCGTTTCGTATCCTGTTTATTTAGATTCGGAGGTTGATGAATATCGGGCAGAGATTGAGAAATATGCATCAATGCCATACCGCGGTGAAAAATTCGAACTTGTGTATCCCGAAGAAGTGATGGATAAGTTCGTGGAAGAGGGCAAAGCTATAAGGCTACAGGAAAAATATGTTGTTCCAGCACCAAAGGGATAAGCAGATGGTTGAACTTTTGTCAATAGATTTAAGCAATTATTGCAGCAAGCAATGCGAATTCTGCTACAATCATAGTACGCGCGAAGGAAATGTAATGTGGACTCCGGCGGAAGTGGTTTCGTTTGCAAAGGATTGCGTTGCTAATGGCGTTAAGGCTATTTCTCTAGGTGGCGGCGAACCTTTTGAATATGATGGCATTTTTGAAATTATTGATGAATTGCAGCCGATAGTTTACCTTTCGGTAACGACAAATGGTTTGCCGCTTGAAAACGATGAGTTTTGGAATTTGCTTCGCGAACATCAGCCAGACAAGGTTCATGTTACTGTCCATCAGCCCGATAATGAAAGCGAAGTGGAACGTGTACTGCGTATGTTGAGGAAACTTTCTGAAACAGAGATAGAGCCAGGGGTAAACTTGCTTGTAAACAAGAATAAAGTTGAGCATTGTGCGTCGGTGTATCGGAGATTGAGAAGCATTTTGGACAAGGACCAGATTATTTTGGTTCCGCAGCGGTTTAGCGATACGCCATCGCCTAAAGATTTGGCTGTAGTATCGGGCAGCGAAGCGTTTCTGGCTCCGTCGTGTTTGCTGAAATGTGCAAAGCCACAAAAATTTGTTTCAGTGTCGTGGGACAGGAAAGTTAACTTTTGCAGTTATGCAGGTGGTAAACAAGTGTTGGAATCGCTTGATTTCGATGGTCTTGTGAAGGCATTGGGTAAAGTTGACTTTATTCCTTGCAACAGTTAAATACATTCTGGTGACTTGTTGGTGGGTGCTATCGGAAAGTTGCGAAGTCGTGATAGCAAGTCCCAAAAACCTTATGAATATCATTGGGAATCATGTCCGCATATTTTTTTGCGGTAACATGGTCTCCACGATATGTGTATAACCTATAAATTATGCCATAGTGTTCTTCTTGAGTGCCACCCATTGACAAAAGTTCCTCCCTTGTCCATGTCGGCAGTCCCATTACGGCTACCATTTCTTCTTTTGTAATATTATGGTCGAAAACTGTTTCCATAGTGTTGCAAAGATACATTATTTTTTGCTGCCAATTATTTTTTCAATTTTTTCAAAAAAAATTAAAATTTTTTCCGACTACGCAAATAGGTTGCGTAGTCGGGTTGTAATTTTGCGGCGAATTTTAAAGGACACCAATTTAGTAAACCAGAAAAAACGGAAAATTATGGCAGTTTATTCATCACAACTCGATGCCTTTTTCGGTGCTGAAGGCCTTACAAATACCAGCGCCAATTTTATCGCAAACAAAGCAAAGGAGATGTACGAAAACAGCAACAATGTTTTCTTCGACTTTGTGACAAGCGAGGTTAGTGTTATAGGTATGGACAGAAAAGTCGTTTCGCACAAGGGAATGACCATGGAAGAATTCGACAAGTCCATCGAAGAGGTTGCAAATGTTGGCAAGTTGAAGGCACTTATTGCTTGGTTGCGCGAGGCAATCAAGGCAAGACAGACTATGGTTGATGCGGTAAAAAATACAGATGTCGAAACTTACGCTACCGAGTTGGGAATGGAGCTTCCAACTATGGGCAAACTTATGAAACGCATCACTGAAGATGATGTAATTGCAGAAATGTCGGTTGCAGAACGCTGCCGTTACTATTACCTTGAGGCGCAATGTGCAAACCTTGGCAAGCTGATTCATCCATCGGGCGATTTCAGTAACAGTATAAAGCTGGCAAAAAAGTCACTTCGCACAGGTCTATCGACAAGCGGCGAAGGTCGTGATATGACAATCACAGAATACACCGCTTCGCTTGATATGGATGTTGTTGACCAGAAGTTTATGGAAATGCAGGAATTTCATCGCAGTTTGCAAGCCGAACTGAACGGCATCAAGCACAAGATAGAAATTGCTTTGGATGAGCATAATTCAAAGGTAATGATGAGCAACCATAAGTCTGCAGAGGAGTTTAACCTTGCAATGAAAACCATTACCAATAAGGTTGACGAGGCTCGCGACAAGGAGTTGCAACGCATTAGAGGTTTGAAAATCATTATTCCCGATAGCTTGAAGGAAACTTACGAGATGGTTGCTGCTGTTGGGAAAAACAAATAAGGTTGTCAAAAGGTCCACGGAGCCTGTCTCATGCGGTCCTTTTTAATCTGTGCTGTGGGTACATGTTTAAAGAATGATGGTCCTTACAAAGGACTGATTCTGTAGCATAATTGGGTAGTAAGACCTAACAAACATGTCAGCGCGTCATAATTTAATTATTTGAATGACTTTGCTTTTGTTTTTGATTGACGTGCTGGTTCTTGCTCTTGTTTTCTGCTTCGACTCGGTGGTGCTTCACAGCACAGAACAACTTTTTTGAAAAAAAATTGAGTTGCTAGCAGTGTTGTCAGATGGGCTTACCGTGTTGCAAAACATTTGATTGGCGTTAGCCGATAAACAGGGTCGGCTGTAATATCGTTCCTACGCGTATAATTGTGGAGATTCCGTCAGTCATAAACGGTTAATGACTAAAATGGAAATGACTAATAATCAATGCCTTTGTTTTCATTCCATTCCGCCACATTGTTCTCAATGTATTCGGCAATGCGGTTCATTTCGGCAGTGTCGCGGATAATGCGGTCGTGATAGGAACGCTGCCATGCAAATGTGATTTGGTTTTTACGCGCAAATGTTGTCGTTGATATTTTTATCCCACGGATTACAGATGCCAGATTTTTTGATTGTAGTGAAAATTTGTTCATCGGTTCGCCATCTGTGGGGGTACAATGATTCGTATCGCCATTTGTGGTGCCAATTGTAGGGGCGCAATGCATTGCGCCCCTACAATGCATCGTTTCCCTACAATGCATCGTTTCCCCACAGGTTGGCGTGTTATATTGATTTTCACCGATTGTAACAATCAGGTGTACATGGTCTGGCATTATGACAAACAATGGAATTTCCATATTCATATCAGCACGCATTTCCGGTGTTTTGACAATCTGTTCATGCAAACATTTGCCAATTTCCGATAGATTCATCACCCCGTTGTTAATTTCACCAAAATAATGTTCTCGGTTTTTGGTACAGATGGTCACAAAATACATTCCGCAATTGTAATTGTGCCATTTTGCGCGATATGAAATCCTATCATGCAGATTCTGGAAAAAATTGTCAGGCATAATTTTCTGTCCTTTTGTTTATGTTTCCAAAAATATGAAAAATATTTGAATGTGATGATATGTTATATGTTTTTCATTTCTAAATCCCATTCCGCCACATTGTTTTCAATGTATTCGGCAATGCGGTTTTCCCCCTGTGGTGTCGCGGCGCGCCACGACCCTACAGGGGAAAAACCAACAATTCTTCTTTCATAGAACATTTTATCATGGTCGATAATTACAATTGCCTGAATATGGTCTTTCATCCCCCCTAAATTTTGTTTACATATTTTGTTTCGATTTTTACAAAAGAAGCTGTGTTTGCTACAATACCGATTTTATATGCACCTATGTATTATATGTTTGCAAAACTTTTTTCAGAAAAAATGAAAAATATTTTCGGCTACGCAAATAGGTTGCGCAGTGGCGTATTTATTTTGCGGCGAAAATAAAAAATAGGAAATATAAGGATGGAATCAGAACAGAATGAAAATCGGTATTGTTTGGAATGTAAGTCAAAGAAGAATCCGCATTTTCCGATTATTGTGAAAATGGAAACATGCAAAGTGCTGTATAATGTTTGGGAAATGCAATGTTGCGGTAAGCCGTTTAAGATTGGTAGCCGTATCAAGTGGTTGTGCGCAAAGATTACAGATGAATATTTGCCAGACTATAAAGGACAGGTAGATTATCATTATCAAGCACATGAATGTAAGGAGCTGATGTCAAAGATGGAAGGCATAGTAAAGTCAATTACCGTTCATTACTATACATTTAAGAAAAAGGGACAATTGTTAATTCAGGACAAGGAGAAATTTGTAAAACTGGATTCTGTGGATGGTTGGACAGAAAATAAGGACGGAGAATGGGAAGCTGTGGATTATATTGTTGATTTGGAGAATGTAACAGTACGGGAGCCAAACAAAATAATATGTATATATGACTTGGCGGAGGAATTGCAACAATGAAAAGAACAATTTTGAATCATACCAAGTTTTTTCAAGTTTCGTTGCAGAATATTTAAGGTTTAATTTATGACAGATATGGTAGAGCGAGTGTTTAAAGATAATGTTTTTAACCATCATGAATGGCAGGCAAAAATAATTCAGGAACCGAATGAATTGGAAGCGTATTTCGATGAACTTCAGTTGGTTGGAAAAACTATTGTCTCGGCGAGATTCGTTGGTTTTGATTTTCGGACATCATCACCATACGGCGACCATCCAGCGAAGACCTATTCGTCCGAATCGGCAGAAATTGATGAGCCGTTTATATTGATTCTTGATGACGGTAGGCGCATAGAGATTAATTACAGCGATGGAAGCACTTTCCATATTTCGCAGAACAGCATACCTTTGGATATTAAGTCTTATCAAGGGGAAGAACCAATTGATGGTGATTTGTTTTTCCGCAAGATTTTAGGTGCTTCTATTGATAGGATTGTTGTGGGGAGAACGAATATAGAACCTGATTTTACAGGGGCTTTTGGCTTGTGCCTTAACGAAGATGGAAAGCAAAAGGAATTTATTAATGGTGTTTCAATTGAAATGTCCAATGGGTATCGGATATTTTTTGAAAATTTTATAGACTACGGAGAAATTTGGATTGAAAAAATAGGAGAAACAAAGATGCCAATAAAATGGGAAGATAGTGTACGCAGTTTGAAACCAAAGGAAAAGAAGAACTTGTCGTTTCCAATTGTGAAGATGGAAACTTGCAAGGTTTTGTATGATGTATGGGAAATGCAATGTTGTGGCGAGCCGTTTAAGGTTGGCAGTCGCATTGAGTGGTTGGGAGCAAAGATTACCGACAAATATTTGCCGGACTATAAGGATATGGCCGATTATCATCGTCAGGAACATTATTGTTATGAGTTGATGTCGGAAATAAAGGGCGTTGTAAAGTCGATAACCGTTCATTACTATACATTTAAGGAAGTCAACAAAATGAGGATTCAGGACAAGGAGAAATTTGTAAAACTGGATTCTGTTGACGGTCATACTGAAGTTACAGATGGCGAATGGGAAGCTGTGGATTACATTGTAGAATTGGAAAATGTTATAGTGCAGGAAACAGGTAAGAGATTGTGTTAAACCAACTTGGCGGAGGACTGGCAACTGTGAAAAGTACCATTTTGAACCACGCCAAGTTTTTCAAGTGCCGTCGCACAACAAACCGGCAGGTTTCCAAGTACGGCAGCGACGGATGTCGGTAGCTTGGTCGCCTTTTAATGTGAACCTGTCGGTTTTTGGAAAAAGATTGTAAATGAAATGATTATGTGTAACGAAATAATACAGCAAAAGATTTATTTCGATGTGAACATTGAAAAGCCAGCCGTTACGATGCGGATTGGAAATGCTGAATTTCAATTTTGGCCCCGGTATGGTCATGCAATAAATGATTTAATTGATGCTGCGTATTATTTGAAATCTAAGCCACAGGAAGGAGACAACTATTATCAGTTCAATTGTGATGACATTTGGATTTCATTTGTTAAAAATGATGATGATTTGCATATTGTTGTACAGCGGGAAGCTGGAATTAATGCCCAATTGGTTGACGGTGATATTATGATTATGGATGCACATACAACTTATAGCGACTTTTGTCATGCAATAGTGAATGCCGTAATGAATGTGCTTTCCAAATATGGAATTTCTGGTTATAGAAAGAATTGGGATGATTATGGGCATAAATTTCCTATTGTGGAGTTACTCTCTCTGCTTGGCGCAAAGACAGAAAAAGACAATGGCATTTATAAATCGAACCTGTCAGAGGAGTTAGGTTTGCTAATGAATTATAAATATTGAAGTTATATGAAAGAAGAAGGAATGAATTATAGGGTGACAATGTATCCCGATTATGATGACTTTTTGTTTTGGGACGAGATTGGGGCTGGTTGTGGCACATCCAAATATGTTTTCGTATATGATGAAGACAATTCTGTTGAAGTGGACTTGAGTTCAATAGTCGGATTGAGTGATTGGGTTGCTGAATGGGAACATTACGAGAATATTAATCTTGGATATGTGAAAAAAGTACCCAAGATTAGACCGGAACAGCAGAAATCAATGGACAAGCGAGGATTGGATTTTGCCAAGGCTATTAAGCGGCTTTTGCCAGACGATGTGGATATTTTGTATAGGTGCAGTTACTCGGATGATAAATTCTTGTTGACAGGAACATCCGTGGAGAAAATTAGGGGATAATTAAAAATAGAGGAATATGAAAGTAGCAAGATTTGATTTCGGAATAGGTGACATTAAGGAGTGGTTCGCCAACAATTGCGAAGCAAAAAACATTAAACTTGTAGGGAAACTTCCGTTGGATAAGATAGAGGAATCCAGCAAATTGATAATGGAATCGGATATTGTTTCGGTGGATTTGTCGGAATGTGAAAATGCAAGATTTTATGAATGTGAATATGGGTCAGAAGAGGAATGCTGGGATGATTATGCAAATTATATAATAGACAGAAAAGGCGGATTGTTATCGCCTTTGGCGAAGATGTTTCTTAATAAGCGCTATTCGACAAGTTTTGTTATTGAAGGAGAATTCGTTTTGTCAAAGGACCGCAAAGTGATTGTTCATCAACCAGATGCGGAGACAATAAAGATCTCGGAAGGAGTGGAGGTGATAGGTCGTTGGGCGTTTGCCAATTATACGATGTCGCACATAAGTTTGCCAGATTGTCTAAAGGTGTTTGGTGATTACTGCATGGAACTATTGGATAATTTGTCAGAACTTAAAATGCCTGACAGTGTTGTGAAACTTGGAGATTCGTCTTTTGCATATTCGGATTTGGAAAGTGTGAAGGTTGCTGATGGAATTGAGGTGTTCCCTTCTTGCTGTTTCCGGTATTGCGCCATCGACAATATTCCCAAGTCGTTGCGTATTATTGAAGAGGGAAATTGTTTTAGACTTTCTGGACAGGAAAATGCCGTATTATACTTGCCAAAGGGATTTGAATCGATTGGAAGTTATTCGATCAATGGATATGCCTATAGCAAGGTAATTTTCCCGTCAACTACGAATTTTATTGCTAAGGATTTCTGGTACGATGAAATTGTAGGTGCCGATGGCAAAAAGCCTAAAATTGTCATACCGAAAGAAAATCCTTTCTATTCCGTTGACAAAAAGAACAATGTCGTTTACAATTATGTTTCGAACGAGGAAGTACAAAGGGAATTTTCCCGCAAGGCAATTGAGTTTGTGGAGTCGGAAACAGAACGGAAATATCTGTTGGACAAGGATGTAGTTTTGTCGCCGCTTGAAATGATAAATCTTGTTGGGTTGTCGCCTGAAAGGGATAATTTGCGCAGGATATGGTTCTTCGATGAACTTTATGATACGAATATACTGACAAAAGAAGAGCGTAAAAAACTTGTGGAGGAGATTAATTATTGCAAGCAGGTTTGGTACAATTTGCACTTTGTTGACAAGCATAGGAAATTTAAAGCGTATGGTGTGATTTTTAATTGCGTTGACGAAAAAACAGGAAAATCCTTCGACAAGGAAGAACGCATTGGTGGTATTTACGACCATTCACTTGCTTGTATGCAAGATGTGGAGAATATGAAAGCCTTCGAAAAGTACGATAAGGTTGTTTGCCGTCAGTATTATTGCAAAGGCAAAAAAATAGATGAAGAATGCATAGGTTATTTTGAACTATATGAGCCATTAGAAGCAATCAACAATGTGTTTTATACAAGTATGGAACCTGACAGACCTTACATTGACTTGCCTTATCCGTTTGAGCCGGGCGACATTGTAAAGTTGCCGCATTACAACGAGGAATGTGTTGTGTCTGATATTTATCGTCCTACTGCAGAGCAAATAAAGACAGGCTTTGTTGATTCATACGATATGGCGGTTACGGTGCTTTCAGTCAAATATGCAAAGAAGGTGCGCGAATGTATCTCGCAGAACAAGCCGATTCCAGAGAAAATACGTGAAAAACACGACCATTGGAGTTTTCTTAGAATGGAAATGGTAGAGAAATTTTCAGAACAAAAGTAACCAACTAAATAATCAAAATCATGGCACTAACTGCTGAACAAAGTAAATGGAAAGAAGAACTTTTTCGGTTCTTTCTTGAGAAAAAAGGAATGACATACGCAGAATTTCGGCGAGAAGTAAAGCAAGATTATGTTGTGTGCAGTTTGGACTTGCTCACAAAAGAAGAAAGAAGAAAATTCAAGGTGAGCTTGAAAACTAAGGCTATTCCCATGCAAACAAAGGAGGATAAAAAAAGATTGGACGAACTTTTCAAGTTAATTTTCAGTAGATATTCCTCTGCAGGCCGTAGGGATTTCTGGTTCTTGGAAAAGCATAATTTTGTGGCAGACAATAGGGATATTTTTGATACACTCACCGACAAAGAATGTAAAAGACTTCATTTGGAACAAAGGGCATATATAAGGACATACGACAAGAAAGAATTGTCGGAGTCGGAATATACAAAAGAAGACCGTGCCGAGATTATCAGGCAGACAAATGATCTGCTTGAGTTGTTGCTGAAGAAAACCGGTACAAAAAGAGAAGACATAATCGAACAGGCATATCTGGATTTCATATATCGCAATGAAAATTTGCTGAAGAAATCTGAGATGAAGAAATTTGACAAATTGCTCCGTTATGATTATATGATGAATGTTTAATAACAGAAGAATGTCGGCAACGTAGATAAGTAATTGAAACAAATGAATGATATTGGGGATAAAGAAAAGTATTGTTTTGGAAAGGAGTATTTTCCAAGTAAAACTTGCAATGAGAGCAGTACTGCAAGTTCCGATGCTTTTAATGTGGTACAAATTTTTAATGATAAATATTATGGAATACACAGTTGCTGTTTCAAAAGACCCGAAGTCCAAATGGTACATCGGGCAATGCGTTGAGGTGCAAGGTGCGTTTAGCCAAGGTCGTACGCTTGAGGAACTTTTGTCGAACATGAAGGAGGCTATTAGCCTTGTTGTTGATTATCGAAAAGAAGAAATCGAGAAAGACCCCGACTGGGAAAACTTATTTTACAGAAAGGTGGAAATATGAGCAACGAAACAGATATTATACGGATTTAAAATCCTTATATTCAAGTCATTCGGATTACAAATCCGAATGAACAACAGTAGGCAACGAGCTAAAGGTTTCATTCTGAATGGACAATTTGGCAAAAAAAGCATAAATAACATCCCAACAATTCGATATGGTAGAGGATAAGGCTCTACTAGAAGTGCGGATATTGGTATGTTTTTCAAATCGCTTTGCTGCTGGAGATTCTCGGCTCACGATTTTGCAGCACGGATATTTTGTAGAAAGGAATAAATTTTTATTTGCCGCATAAGTGTCGGAAGATTAGAGTGTTTTCGGCTTGTCCGCTTGGCTTGTTTGTTTGCAAGTAAAAAAAACTTTTTTGAGATAATGTAGGGTGCAGAATATTTTTAGTAGATTTGCGGGCAAATAATTTTAAATATAAAATAGTTATGTCAGAAAAACTTACATTGAGAGACAATGCGACCATGCGCTGGCTTGCATTGCTATTGTTGGCTTTGGCGATGTTCTGTTCATACATTTTTATGGACATACTTTCGCCGATTAAGGATTTGATGCAGGAAACTCGCGGCTGGGATAGCGGTTCTTTTGGTAGAATGCAAGGTGCCGAGGTGTTTCTGAATGTCTATGTATTCTTCCTTATTTTCGCAGGTATGATCCTCGATAAGATGGGAGTACGTTTCACAGCAGTGCTTTCTGGTGCCGTGATGCTTATTGGCGGTTTCATAAAGTTTTATGCTGTAAGTGATAGCTTTATTGGCACAGGTCTTGAAGAGTGGTTCACAAATCATCTTAACTGGGACGGCGAATTTCCTATTATAGGTACTATCTTCCCGTTTGCCGAAGGTATGCCGGCATCTGCAAAACTTGCTGCAATAGGCTTCATGCTTTTCGGCTGTGGCTGCGAAATGGCTGGTATTACCGTTAGCCGCGGTATTGTAAAATGGTTCAAAGGTCGCGAAACGGCTTTGGCAATGGGTTCAGAAATGGCTTTGGCTCGTCTCGGCGTAGCTACCTGTATGATTTTCTCGCCTTACTTTGCTAAGCTCGGCGGTGAAATCCATGTTGACAACGCAGTGAAATTCGGTGTAGTACTGCTTTGCATTGCCTTGATAATGTTCATCGTATATTTCTTCATGGATAAGAAACTTGATGGTCAGACTGGTGAAGCTGAGGAAAAGGACGACCCGTTCAAGATTTCCGATATTGGCAAGATTTTGAAGAGTGCAGGTTTCTGGCTAGTTGCATTGCTTTGCGTACTTTACTATTCGGCTATTTTCCCATTCCAGAAATACGCTGTAAATATGCTTCAGTGCAATCTTACATTAAATCCTGCCGATGCAAGTACTTATTGGGGCGGTAGCACAGAGGAGTTCCCAATATCGGTAACGATTGTTCAGTATATCATCATGCTTATTGTGGCAGTTTGCTCTTTTGCAAGTAATTTCTCAAAGAAAAAAGGTCTGAAATTTGGGTTGATGGCTTTTGCAGTTGTAGCATTGATTGTTTACTGCTATATGGGTTACATGAGAGGTACAGCAGAGACTATCTTCGCAGTGTTCCCATTGCTGGCAGTGGCCATCACACCTATTCTTGGCAACTACGTTGACCATAAGGGCAAGGCTGCAACAATGCTTATGCTTGGTTCTATTTTGCTTGTAATCTGCCACCTTACATTTGCTTTCATCCTTCCGTTGTTCAAGGGCGATGCTATTGGCGGAACGGCTGTTGCATACATCACTATTTTGGTACTTGGTGCTTCATTTTCGTTGGTTCCCGCTGCTTTGTGGCCAAGTGTTCCAAAGCTGGTTGACGAAAAGATTATCGGTTCGGCTTACGCACTTATCTTCTGGATTCAGAACATAGGTCTTGGTCTATTCCCAGCACTTATCGGTTTAGTTCTTAACGGAACCAACCCAGAAGGCACGGCAGCTCATGAACTTAATTACACTTGGGCTCTTATTATGCTTGCAGCTCTCGGTATTGCAGCATTGCTCATTTCCATTTACCTCAAGGCTGTTGACAAGAAAAAAGGTTATGGTCTTGAACAACCGAACATCAAGTAGTTTATTTTTCATAATTATTGTTGGAGGGTTCCTGAGTTTTCGGGAACCCTTTTTTTTGTAATGCAATATAATTATGGTTGTATTCGTTTTTGGTCGGCATCAGAAAAATATGAGCCAGCGCTCCAAAAATGCACTTGTTTTTCTATAAATATGTAACCTATTCGAGGTTGATTTCTGTAGTTTTGTATTCGTCAAGTGGCATAACGTTCTGTATGTTTACTTTTTCTGTACAAAAGAGCAAAAGATGTCGTTATCTGTTTGGTTTTTTGTCAATTATTTAGTTCGAACTGACGTTAATTATTCTTTTTCGCACCAACTACAAAAATAAATTTTGTCGGTACTTAACTTTTTTATATCTTCGCAAAGGAATTTGAGAATCTTTTGTATGTAAATTATGCAGGATAGGGATATTGATACCAATATTGTAGGAATTGATAGTTATTGTTATTGTAATATATTAAAAAATAGCAAGATGTATTATGTCAACTATTCGCGTATGCATCTAATGAATCAAAAAGCATATGATTGCTTGTGTTTATGCATTGACAATTGTCTATTCAACTGGTAACTAATTAAAAAATAAATAAAAATGCGAAGATTTTACATTTTAATCCTAATGCTTTCCCTATGTTTGGGGGCGTTTTCACAGGAAATCACTGTCCGCTTTACAGGACTGCTTAACGGAACTGACTACTGCCGTCTTGATAGTGTCGTAATTACAAATCTTACTCGCGATTGGTCGGAAACGATGGAATATCCCGACACAATTAATCTTTTTGGCGGAACGGTAAATACCTGTATGAACATTGTAGGAAATCAGGGACTCGGACAGAATATTCCTAATCCTTTTGATTGCGAAACCCATGTGGAACTTGTTGTGTTGCAGAGCGAAGAGGTCCGTATGCAATTGCTAGATGTAACAGGTCGGGTTTGTGCAGAGTACTATGGTTTGCTTGATGCAGGAATGCATCTTTTTGACATTTCCGCTGCTATGCCTCAGACTTATATTTTAAAGGCGATAGTTGGGAGTTCTCAGTATTCTATAAGGATGGTTAATATGGGAACTGGATGTGGGTGTAGTATAAAGTATGCGGGTTTCAACGGAATTGAGGCAAAATACACTTCTTCCAATGAGTTTCAGGCAGGAGACAATATGCGGTATGTGGGGTATACAACTATCGAAGGTGAAATTGTTGAGAGTGCTATTGTGGAGCAGATACAGACTGTGAGTGAAGATGTAACGCTTAACTTTTCTTACTGTTTTGACACTTATTATGGAACTGATATGCAGACTGCTTGTGACAACTATATTTGGATTGACGGCGTAACCTATACGGAAAGTACAACGGAACCAACATTCACACTTGCAAATGCCGCAGGCTGCGATTCTATCGTAACGCTGCATTTGACAATCAACCACGGCAACGTAGGAATTGATGAACAAACCGCTTGTGGAAGTTTTGAGTGGATTGACGGCGTAACCTATACGGAAAGTACTACTGAGCCGACATTCACGCTTGCAAATGCCGCAGGTTGCGATTCTATCGTAACATTGAACCTTACGATGGTTTGCCCATTAACTGTACAAACCCTTCCGGCAACAGACGTTTCTTCTAATAGCGCAACCTTAAATGGAAACGTTGCGTCTGATGCAAATATAGTACACACGCAAGGTTTCAGATATGGTACAAGTGCAAGCTATCTGTCCAATGTGATAGAGGTTGGTGTAAGCGAATTTGGAAACTATACAACAATAATTAATGATTTGACCGCAAGTACTATATATTATTATCAGGCATACGCCGTAAATGGTGCTGGTACTAGTGATGGGGAAGTTCTTTCTTTTATAACAGAAGCTACGGAAAACACTGGGGCAACAGGAACATTAAACGGTTACTATTGGGTTGATTTGGGTTTGCCTTCTGGAACAAAGTGGGCGACCTGCAATGTAGGAGCTACCTATCCCGAAGCCTATGGCGACTATTTTGCTTGGGGAGAAACATCACCAAAGGAAGAATATACTGACGAAACATACATATATTTTAATGGAACAGAATATGATAATTACCAAATTACTAAATATTGTAACAATACATATTATGGCTATAATGGCTTCACCGACAATTTGACTACTCTTGAAGCAAGCGATGATGCCGCAACTGTCAACTGGGGTAGTGGATGGCGTATGCCTACAAAAGAGGAAATACAGGAATTGCTTGACAATTGTACAATTCGAAACGACTCTGACGGTTGTCTTTTCACAGGTACTAACGGCAATAGCATTTTTTTGCCGGCTGCAGGGGCTTTCTCCTATCCATACGATGACGATAATGGGTTTAATGGTGGATTTGTCACATACTGGTCGAATTCTCTATATATGCCCGACTTGCTTGACCCAGATTCAGATCCGGGATACTATCCACATGCCGCATGGCAACTATATTATAATTCCAGTTTCGAAGAAAATCCTACAATTGAAAGTTTAGGTAGCCGTGCTATAGGGATGCCTGTGCGTGCTGTGTGTGTGGATGCTCATACTTCTGCCCAGATTCCAACTATAAGTACTGAAAGTGCCACCGATATAACTAGTACAGGTGCTATTCTAAACGGCAATGTTATCTCTGATGGTGGTGCAGACGTAATAGAACGCGGCTTCTATTATGGTACGAATGATATTGACCTTACAACACAAATATTTGACAACAACACAGGGGATGGTAGTTTTTCGGCCTCCATTACAGGGTTGTCTCCTAATACTAATTATTATTATAAAGCCTATGCAACAAATAGCGAAGGAACAGCATTCGGAAACATAGAGACATTTACCACTCTCGTTAATTGTAGCGAATCATACGGAACCGACATGAAGACTGCTTGCGAAAGCTACGAGTGGATTGACGGCGTAACATACACCGAAAGCACGAACGAGCCAACATTTACGCTTCCAAATGTTGCTGGCTGTGATTCTATCGTGACGTTGCATCTGACAATCAACCACGGCACTGTAGGCATTGATGAGCAAACCGCTTGCGAAAGTTATACTTGGATTGACGGTGTAACATACACCGAAAGCACGAATGAGCCTACTTTTACGTTGACAAATGCCGATGGCTGCGATTCGGTTGTAACCTTGCATTTGACGATAAACCGCAGCAATACAGGCATCGATGAACATACGGCTTGCGACAGCTATACTTGGATTGACGGTGTAACATACACGGAAAGCACGAACGAGCCAACAATCACGCTTACAAATGTCGCCGGCTGCGATTCGGTTGTAACCTTGCACTTGACGATAAACCACAGCAATATAGGCATCGATGAACATACGGCTTGCGACAGCTATACTTGGATTGACGGTGTAACATACACGGAAAGCACGAACGAGCCAACATTCACGCTTACAAATGTCGCCGGCTGCGATTCGGTTGTAACCTTGCACTTGACGATAAACCACAGCAATACAGGCATCGATGAACATAGCGCTTGCGACAGCTACACTTGGATTGACGGCGTAACATACACGGAAAGCACCAGCGAGCCGACATTCATGCTTACAAATGCTGCTGGTTGTGATTCTATCGTAACGCTGCATCTTACAATTGCGTGTCTTCCTACGGTACAAACACTTCCGGCAACCAACATTGGTTCTAGATGGTTCACTTTGCATGGGAATGTAATCTCGGATGGAGGAGAATCTCTAATTGAACGCGGATTCTATTACGGCACAAGTGAGAACAATCTTTCGACCAAAATAAGATGTTCGGGTGTAAGTATTGGCGATTTTGCCGCAGTATTTGCAAATGAGTTGTATGTTGCTGGAACAACCAAATATTTCAAGGCATATGCTACAAATAGCGTAGGTACAAGTTATGGAGAAGTTTTGTCGTTTATGTTGCCGTATGAGATACCAACAGTAACTACAGGCGAAGTTTTATACGTAACAGCCACCACCGCAGAACTCAGCGGTAATGTATTTTACGATGGTGGTACCGATATAATTGAACGTGGATTCTATTATGGTACAAGTCAGGACAATCTATTCGAAAATATACGGAGTAGCATAGGTGTAGGAACATTTACCGAAGTAATTACAAATTTGACCGCAAGTACTACTTATTATTATCAGGCCTATGCTATGAATAGTGAGGGAATTAATTATGGAGAAGTGATGTCGTTTGATACAGAAGCTTCAGAAATAATAGAATATCCGGATGAGCCTGGTACGTTAAACGGACACAGTTGGGTTGACTTAGGCTTGCCATCTGGTACTAAGTGGGCAACCTGCAATCTGGGGGCTACAAGTCCAGAAGATTACGGTGACTATTTTGCGTGGGGGGAAACTGCGCCCAAGGAAGAATATACTGAGGAAACATACATATATTTTAATGGAACAGTAGATGATAATTACCAAATTACTAAATATTGTAACAATGCAGATAATGGTTATAATGGTTTCACCGACAATTTGACTACTCTTGAAGCTAGCGATGATGCCGCCACGGTCAACTGGGGTAGTGGCTGGCGAATGCCTACAAAAGAAGAAATGCAGGAATTGCTTGACAATTGTACAATTCATAATGACTCAGACGGTTGCCTTTTCACAGGACCTAACGGCAATAGTATTTTTTTGCCAGCAGCAGGTGCCTACTCATATCCATACGGTGACGATAATGGGTATAATGGCGGATTTGTCACGTATTGGTCGAATTCATTATATATGCCTAATTTACTTGACCCAGATTCTGATCCGGGATACTATCCTCATGCTGCGTGGCAACTATATTATGATTCCCACTTCGGAGATGTTCCTACAATTGAAAGTTTAGGTACTCGTGCTATAGGGATGCCTGTTCGTGCTGTATGCGGGTCAAATAACTGAGAGAATATATGAATTCCACAACATCACCAAAAAGAGGCTGTCCAAAATTTTCAGGACAGCCTTTTTTCATATTCAATTCCGTTTTACCGTTTTGGCGGGTTGGGTGTTTGTCTTTTTTGCTTTGCGCTTTTCGCGAGCCTGCTTGAAGGATATGTCGTTCCAGATTTTGCGCATCAGTTCTCTGAAAGTGTCAAATTCCTCGGTGTAGAAAATGCCAGCGCCGGTGGTGTAGGGACCGTATTCTGCTTCTAGGTCGGTGTTCTTGCGGGAGAATCCTTTTATGCGCAGGCTTCCTTTCTTGTTAAGTTTCCATTGAACTTCGACATCGCCGACTAGGTTTTCGTTGTTGAATTTTTTGTCGCCAATACCCAAGTTTCCGTTTATAAGCAGGCGGTCGTTGAATACCTGAGTGCTAAGTGCCACTTCTATTTCCTGACCGGAAAATTCGGTGCCGGGTGTGTATTTGAAACCAACGTCCACATCCTTTACAATCTTCGACAGCCAGTTGCTTAATTGGTTCGACAGCATTTGTGTGGTAGTTACGCCCACAGCATTGGTTGTTGTTCCTGTCTGGTTCAGCATTTCTGCGTTTGGATCGTAGAACTGGTTGATTACAAGAACATAAAGCAATTGCTTGTTGATTTCGTCCTGCGTAAGGCTTGCAAGTTTTGTCTTCACCTTGTCGCTGCCGTTTGGAATGTTGATGCTGAATTGTATTTCGGGCGATAGCAGGTTTCCATTGAGGTGCATGTGACATTCTACGTTTGCCTTCTGGCTGTAAGTGTCGGTGGTGTCGTATTCTTCACGCATCAGTTCCTTGAGCGATACGGTGGTCGTATATACGGCGTCAATGTTCAGCTTGCCTTCGTAGGGGTTGCCGTTCCATGTTATAGTGCCGCCCGATGGAATTGTAAAGCGTTTGTTTATTATGTTTTCCAAAGTGAAAAGGTAGTCGCCCTTCTTTACTTCTATTTCACCATACATGTAAAGTTCTTCGTCTGAAGTGTATTCTATTTTCAACATTCCTTCGCCGTTGGCCTTGATGCGGTCTCCAGTCTTGGGGTCGAATACAATTTGCACTTCGGTTTCGGGAGTAACATTTACGTCAAGTTTTATTGAATATTTTGTCGCCGAAAAGTTTTTGCTGTCAATCTCAGTTTCTTGATTGTCGGCTGTAACGAAAGTTATGTAGCTTGTGTTTTGTGCATGATAGCTGTCTTCCATTGGCAGGACAAACTTGCTGCCAGCTTCGGTAGTTGCGCCTGCGTATATCGAGAAGTCGCCGGGAGTACCTTCGACCGACAGACCGCCAGTGGCATATACTGTACCGTAGAATAGGTTGTTGTCTATCAGCTTGGTGTTCATCACCTTGAAATCTTCCAAGTTTGCCAGTAATTCAAACCTGAGGTTGGAAAAATTGTTGTGGTACAGGCCTCCATTTATTGTGCCTATATTTCCGTTCTCGTCTTTTACCTTGAAATTGTCAAAGAAGAAACCATCGTTTCTTATGTATATCTTGTCTTCGGTTAAAGCTTTTAGTTTCAGGTAGTCGTATGTGAATTCTGTCTGCTTCAAGTTTAGGCTTCCACTCATTTGCGGTTTCTTGATGCTGCCTATTATTGACAGGGTTCCGTTTGCATCGCCTTTAAGTCCGCTTATTTCGTATGCGTTAAGGTATTTGTCAAAAATGTCAAGTTTCAGGTTCTTGAGCATAATGCTTGCGTTGAGGCTGTCCAAATCTGTAAAGTATATGCCTTTCATTTCCACGTATTTGTTTGTTCCGCTAAGTACGAAAGCCCTGCTTTGAGCTTCCCATTTCGATGAAAGTCCCAGTTTGCCAAGTTGCTCTTGGTTTATGCTCAGGTTGTTGATGTTTGCATTGGCGGTAAACATTGGTACGTCGTATATGTTTGACACTCTGCCGCTTGCCGATAGTATTCCTCCAAATTCGTAGCCCTTGGGCTGTGTAAGCGGATTTATGTTTCCTACATCCACGTTGTCAATCATGAACGATAGTATCTTGTCGGCGTCGTGCGAAATGTATCCTTTAAGGTTCAGAATCTGGTTTGCATTGGTAAGTTTAAGGTTTTCAATTTCAAACTCATTGTTGTCGTAGTTGATGTTTGTTTTGCCTAGCGTCCAGATAGTTGGTCCAAATATGAACTGCGATGGCGATATGCGGATTTCTATTCGCGGCATAGTATCGTTTTCCTTTGCGATAAATTTTGTGTCAAGCATTAGGAATCCGTTGTTTTGGCTGTTTTCACCATTGCCCCATGTGAGGTTTGTGCCTATGCTGTCTTTTTCGGCTCCAGCTGCCAATTTTATGTTCTCGAATGTAATGCTGCCGTTTCCAATCGACTGCGTGTTGAGGTACAAATTGGCAAGACCGTTCATACTGTAAAGTTCTATGCTGCTTTCTCCTATATAATATTCTCCGCGGGTTACCTTTGGCATTTTTATGTCGCCGTATATGGTACGCGTGTTGCCGAATACATATCCGTTGTTGCTGTAGATGTCGCCGTGTACTTTCAGTTCGCTGTCGTAGAACTTTATTATTTCGTTTAGGTTTTTCAGTCGGAACGAGTAGTTGAAGTAGTTGGAACTTGCCTTGGTTTCTTCTGACTGTCCTAGCATGGAAGGTAGAGTGTTGGCTATCATGCCGTATATTTCACTGGAGACTTCGCTGATGTTGTACTCTCCGTATATGTTCATGTCAAGGAAATCGGATTCAATGTCAATCCTGTGTTTCTTGTCTTTGTCTTCCGATGCAGTTGCGTTAAGCCGTTCAAGTTTAATGCGTTTGTCGTCAATGTTGAATTCTGCTTGGCTTAGAGTTATGTTGCCCACAGGACGGTTTGCTATGTCGCCGCCGATGTTTGCCATTAGCACGAACTTTATTTCGGAACTTGAGGCATTTTCGGGAGCAAGGTGCAATTCCTTGAGGTTGGCGTAAACGTCGCTCGACACTTCTATGCTGTTGTTTCGTCCTCCGAAATTATATTTGCCGATTAATTCTGCTGTCAGGTTGGGGTCGTTTACATTAATGTTTCCGTTAAACATACTGTTGGTAAGCGAGCCTCTTACGTTGATGTCTGAATATGTGTATCCGTTGTATTCAAACTTTTCTATTTTACCGTTTAGCTTGTTTTGCGTGTGCGACAGCGAATCAAGGTTTCCTGTTACGTTCACATTTACACTAACCTTGCCTAGTCCGTTGGCATCGGGAAGTATGTCGCGGAGACTGAAATCGGTGGTCGCTATGCTTCCGTCGTATTCAAGCGACTTGTTTTTCCAGTCGGGCATGATTGCAATATCGGTTTTTATTGTGCCAAGGTTGGTGCTAAACTGACCATACGCCATCATATCACTGAGCATTCCCGATAGGTTTCCGTTGAAAGCAATGTGGTCGAGATTCTTAAGTGCTGGAGGAATTTGTATTGGGTCGCTAGGCGATACCAACCTAAGTATTCTGTTTATGTCGTTCTTGTTTGTCTGCAAATTCGAGATGCTGCCAAAAACGATAGTCTGTTCAAAATCTGGGAGTCCGTTTACAGATAGGTTGGCGTAGAGCCTTGTGTTTTTGTATATTGATATGCCAAAGTTCTTGAACTTGAAGTCGTTGAGTCGTCCTGAGAAGTTTCCGCGAAGGTGCAGGCTGTCCGAAAGTCCTTTGTACTGAGGCAGGAATGGTGCTATGTCGGCAACGCTTAATATTATGGTGTCGATGTTGACTGCAAGTCGGTCTATTTTTTCAATTGGGTTGCTAAGGTAGAGGCTGTCTTTGCCGATTACAGTAATTTCGGAGCATAATAGTTGTGAATAGTCTGTTTTGATATTCAGGTCGTTAATGCCAAAGCCAGTATTGTAATATTTGAATTTTCCCGAAATGTTGTTTATGGCGATGCCTGATTTCTCGTTCAGCGAGAAATTGTCAATGTTGACGCTTATAGTATCATTCAAGTATTTGAATTCGCTAATTTCTACGTTGAAGTCCTTTATTTCAATGTCGTTGGGCTTGAATGAACTAGCAGTGTTGTCGTATCGTTTGTCATAGTATTTCAAGTACCCGTTAGTAATACTAACTTTTTCGCATATTATATTGAAATCCAAGGATGTAGTGTCGTCAGAGGCAAATTTGTCGAGAATGTATGTGTAGTTGGCGTTCCCATTTTCGTCGATACAGGCGTTTATAAGCGGACTGTTTAGGTTTATCTCCGAAAGAAATAGAAAATTGTTCCTGAACGAAAATTTTTCTACCGAAGCATTAAGGTCGTCTGCCGAAAGCAGTATGTTTCCGCACGAATCTTTCATTTCTATGTCTGAAAGGACAATCTTGTTCGGGATTTTTAGGTAAACCTCGCCCACACTAAGTTCAATATTGTACGCATTTGCAAAGTATTCAATGGCTTTTTGGGCAATTTGGCTTTGCAGGTACGATGAGTTCAGAATGGCTATAATAAGTATCAAGTCCTTGATTATTAGCAAGAACATGATGATAAAAAACCTTCTGACCTTATATCTGAACAAAATTTAGACAGTTAAATGAATAATCTGCAAATATCTTAAAAATTATTGACAGCCTAATTTAAAGAATTGTAAATTTGCAAAAAAAAAGCGAAGTGAAAATTTTAGGTATAGAATCTTCGTGCGATGATACTTCGGCGGCAGTTGTTTGTGATGGCAAATTGTTGTCTAATGTCATTAACTCACAGTCGATTCACGAGAAATATGGAGGCGTTGTTCCTGAACTTGCCAGCCGTGCACATCAGCAGAATATAGTAGTGGTTGTGAATGAGGCTTTGTCGCGTGCCGAAGTTTCAATGAGCGAACTTGATGCAATAGCTTTTACCAAAGGACCTGGGTTGCTTGGCTCTCTGCTTGTTGGGGCTTCGTTTGCCAAGGGGCTTTCGGTGTCGTTGGGCATTCCGTTGGTAGGTGTCAATCATTTGCATGGGCATATACTTGCTCATTTCCTGCGCGAAAAGGACGAGGACGAATGTGTTCCGCAGTTTCCGTTTCTTTGTCTGCTTGTCTCGGGCGGACATTCGCAGATTGTACTTGTGAAAGATTATCTTGATTTTGAAATAATTGGCAAGACAATAGACGATGCGGCAGGGGAGGCTTTCGACAAGTGCGCGAAGGTTATGGGGCTGCCATATCCGGGCGGTCCTGTGATTGACAAGCTCTCGAAAGTTGGTGACGAAAACAGGTTCAAGTTCTCCAAACCATCAATTCCCGGCTTTGACTATAGTTTCAGCGGTCTAAAGACATCGTTCCTTTACACAGTTCGCGACGAAATGGCAAATAATCCCAATTTCATAACCGAAAATGTGAACGATTTGGCTGCATCGTTGCAAAAAACTATAATTGACATATTGTTCAACAAGTTGGAGAAGGTCGTAAAGCAAACTGGCATACGCCGAGTAGCTATTTCGGGTGGAGTTTCTGCAAATTCGGGCTTGCGTAACCGAATGCTGCTGTATGCCGAACGAAAAAAATGGCAGGTGTATATTCCTAAAATCAGCTATACAACCGACAATGCTGCAATGATTGCATTAGTAGGATATTACATGTATCAAAAAGGAAAAATTTCACCGCTTTCGGTAATACCACAGGCGAGGATAAATTTCATGGATTTGTAGGTTTAACATTTTTTTAATTCTTCGGATTGTTTTTTTCTGTTCCTTTGGACTGCAATTTGTAATAGGCAAACTTTGTTTTTAAAAAGTTATATTTAATTTTGCAACCGTAAAAATTTAAGGTTATGAGAAGATTAGTTTTATTGACATTGGCAATTGTGTTTTCTGGAATTATGATGGCACAGCAGGAAGGTCCGGCAATTTCATGGGCAAAGACAGTTCACGATTTTGGTACTTTCAATGAGGCAGACGGTATTCAGACCGCGATATTTGAGTTTACTAACACTGGCGACAAGCCCTTGTTCCTCACAAACGTAAAGGCATCGTGTGGCTGTACTGCAACCGATTATACCAAGGAACCCGTTCAGCCGGGAGCAAAAGGATATGTAAAGGCTTCGTACAATCCAAAGAATAGACCAGGAAAATTCTCAAAGCAGATAACGGTAACCACTAACGAGTTCCAACCGACATCAATAGTTAGGATTACTGGTGAAGTGATTCCAGAAGCAAAACCCGAAGAAGAAAAGTAATTTAATTGAAAAACTATTTTAATATAGGTGTTATGAAAAAGATATTTTTCGCTTTTATGGCTTTGTTGCTTGCTGTTGCGGTTTCCGCACAGACAAAGCAACCTCAGATTTCATGGGAAAAGACATCGCATGATTTTGGAACTTTCAAGGAGGAGGCCGGTTTGCAGACTGCAATATTCGAGTTTACAAATGTTGGCGAGGAACCTCTCTATCTCACTAATGTTAAGGCTTCATGCGGTTGTACTGCGACCGACTATACCAAGGAACCGATACAGAAAGGAAAGAAAGGTTTTGTAAAGGCTTCGTACAACCCGCAGAACCGTCCCGGAAAGTTCAACAAGTCGATAACAGTAACTACAAACTGCGAAAATCCGACTACCATATTGACTATTACTGGTGAGGTTACACCGCGTGAAAAAGGTGTTGAGGACTACTATCCGAAAGATTTCAGCGGTTTGAGGTTGCGTTCTGCCCATTTGGCGTTGAACAATGTTTTCAATACAGAAATCAAAACCGATACTATCGGAGTTGTCAATATGACAGAGGCTCCTATGAAGGTAACGTTCCAGAATGTACCTAAGCATATAAAGGTATGGATGGAACCGGAAACATTGGCAGCCAAGAAACCTAGCGACAAGATGGGACAGACTGGTGTAATCCACGTTTCGTATGATGCCAAGCAGAAGAACGACTGGGGCTTCCTGCAGGATAGGATTTCGGTAGTAGTTAACGACAGCGTTAGCAGCAAGAACAAGTTAACCGTAAGCGCAACGATAGTAGAGGACTTCTCTCACTTGTCAGCAACCGAACTCGCAAATGCTCCTAAGATTGTTTTCTCGCAGACAGAATACGATTTTGGTACAATCAAGCAGGGCGACAAGGTAACATACGAGTACAAGTTCAAGAACGAAGGCAAGTCCGACCTTATCATCCGTAAGGTAAAAGCTACTTGCGGCTGCACAGTTCCAAATCCAGAGAAGATGGTTATTAAGCCAGGTGAGGAAAGTTTCATCAAGGCAACTTTCAATTCAGCAGGCAAGAAAGGTCATCAGAGCAAGCCGATTACAATCACCACTAATGACCCGACAAATTCAAGCATGGTTGTAAAGATTGTCGGCAACATCGAGGAATAGTACAATTGTTTTAAATTTCATACACTCATTATTACGGCTGGAACTTGTTTCTGGCCGTTTTTTTTTAATGCCGAAGATTGTACAGACGCAAAATTTTGCGTCTCAATGGAAATTCTCTAAAATAAAGACAACCAAGACAACATTGGACAACCTTGAACATTGTGGAATCTGTATAGATGTTGTGCGCAACATCTATACAAACCAAACAACCACATTCCAGCAATCAAAAAAATGTTGTCCTAGTTGTTCCTGTTGTCTTTCAAAAAAAGATTGTGCAAAACTTTGCGTCTCAACGGAATCCACAAACCATCCAAACAAAAATAAAGACAACCAAGACAACATTGGACAACCTTGAACATTGTGGAATCATTATAGATGTTGCGCGCAACATCTATACAAACCCAAACCCCATTCCTGCAATTAAAAAATGTTGTCCTAGTTGTCCATGTTGTCTTCAAAAAGAAGATTGTACAGACGCAAAACTTTGCGTCTCAACGGAATCCCCGAACCATCCAAATAAAGACAACCAAGACAACATTGGACAACCTTGAACATTGTGGAATCATTAGAGATGTTGCGCGCAACATCTCTACAAACCAAAACCCCATTCTTGCAATTAAAAAAATGTTGTCCTTGTTGTCCCTGTTGTCTTCAAAAAAATATTGTACAGACGCGAAACTTTGCGTCTCAACGGAAGCTACTGAAACTACATGGCGTTCTCAAACTTTTTAAACTTTTGAATTTTTCAAACATTTTCCTTATCTTTCGCAAAATTTTTGTATATGAAACGAGTTTTGTCTTTAGTTTGGACAATGATGATATTGTGTGCCGTGTCGTTTGCACAAAGCACTGATTACGAAAGAAATACAGTAATTGTAAAGTTGCAGCAAAATGCGGTAAGTTCTTTTTTCAAGTCGGAGGAAATGAATGCTTTTAGAGCCTCTTTTGGCGATTTTGACTACAAAGTTGAGTTTCCGGATGCGGTGCGGCCTGAAAAAGAATACAATGAGTATGGATACCGCATGGTTGACATTACCACAATTTTCAGGCTTGTATTTCGTAGTGATGTTGATGTTTTGCAAGCCGTTGCATTTTTGGAAAAGTTTCATCAGGTAGAATATGCGGAGCCACTCTACAAGGTTTCGCTGCTTGATGTTCCAGATGACCCGCTTGCTCGTCCAGAAAATGCAAATGGCGACGGCGCCTACCAATACTGGACACGAAATGTGCGCTCGTATGAGGCTTGGGACATCTGCAAGGGCGACACTTCTATTGTAATAGGCATATCCGATACTGGCACTGGTCTTACCCATCCTGACCTTGCAGACAATATAAAGGTCAACTACGATGATATTATTGATGGAATAGACAACGACAACGATGGCTACGTTGACAATTACAAAGGTTGGAATTTCGCTCACGACAACAATAATGCCCAAATTCCTCACGGATGCAACAGCAACGAGCATGGAGCATACGTTTCGGGCATTGCGGCAGCCGTTACCAACAATGGCATCGGTGTTTCGGGGGCAGGTTATAAGTGTAAGTTCGTGCCTTTGCGAATCATGAATGATGAAGGTTCGCTTGTCAATGTGTATCAGTCGATTGTATATGCAGCCAATCATCGCTTTGATGTTTTGAATTGCAGTTGGGGAAGTACGTCGTATCAGCAAATGGGGCAGGATGTAGTGAATTATGCAACAATCAACTATGATGTGCTGGTAGTGGCAGCTGCTGGTAATGAGGGCGTTGAAGGTAAGTTCTATCCTGCATCTTTCGAGAACGTGTTATCTGTGGCAGCTACGGACATTAACGATGCAAAGTGGAACAAATCGTCATTTTCGACCACTGTTGATGTTTCGGCTCCCGGAACAATGTATGTTTCAACAAGCGAAAACGGCTATGTTACAATGTGGGGCGGTACTTCTTTCGCTAGCCCTATAGTTGCAGGTAGTGCAGGAATTGTGAGGTCGTTTTACCGCAATTATAACGCACAGCAGATAGGGGAGATTATCCGCGTTTCTTCCGATAATATTGATACGCTGAGTTATATTGTTCCCGATTCTATTATGCATCTTGACAGTACTTTTGTTGAATATATTGATAGCATTTCGATTGATAGCACTTGGAATGAACAGCTTTATTCATACGATAGCATTTCTGTAGATAGCAGTTGGAACGATGATTTGCAGGCATACGAATACGATACTGTTCATAACGAGGTCTTTGTAGGCGGTTATGAATACGATACAACTCATTTTGATGTGTATTTCGGTCAATATGTATTTGATACGACATACTTGGATGCTTCTTATCACGTATATTTTAACGCCGATTATGCAGGAATGTTGGGCAGTGGCAGGTTGAATCTTTATAGGGCTTTGACAATTTCTGCCGATAGTATGTATTCGACTCGCTTCCATGATTTTGAGTTTGACAGGTATGATGATGTGGTGGATATTGGTGGAAAAATAACCAATTTCCTGAATGACAGGACAAATTTGCGAATGGAAATCTCTGTTGATAATCCATATGTCGAAGTTGCTACCGATGAAGTGTGGATAGGAGATTTACATTCGATGCAGGATGACAGCATACCGCTTTCGGGAGATATGCCAATAAGGTTGTTGGTTTTGCCGGATGCACCTCAGGAGCTTTTTGTAAAGATGAGAATTAGGTTTGTTTCCGATGAGTTTGTAACCGAACAGGTTATTGATGTGCCTGTAAATGGCGGCTTTGTGGATGTCAGCACTGGCAGTTTGAGCCTTTCGGTAGCAGGAAACGGAAGGCTGGGCTATGTTGATTTGAATACCGAAGTAGGGCATGGATTTTATATGGACAGCTATTATGAATTGTTCTACGACTGCGGCATAATTTCTGGAATTTCAGGCATGGAGGTATATAGTTCTGTACGTCAAATTTCTGATTTCGCAGTTGCCGAATATCCTCATTTTGTAGAAGATACGCTTGCGCAAACACATGTTGTTGCCAAAATGTTAGATACCCTCGACTACAATTCCCACAATCTGGAAATCATATTGGATGTTTTTGCTGATGACGCCAACTACATAATTGCCGAGTATTCCATTGTTAATAAGAACGATGAGCCTGTCGAAGACTATTATTTTGGACTTTTTGCCGACTGGGATTTGTATGAGCCGAGTATGAACAAAAGCTATTTTGACAACGATAGGAATTTTATGTATTGTGCCTACGAAGGTAATGATGCGCTTTATGCGGGAATGAAAATCCTTAGTTCGCGTAACTCGGTAAATTATTCATTGCCAAACAAGACAGGCGGAGATGGTGCTATTGATATTTCCGACGGATTTTCGGATCTTGAGAAATTCTATATGATTTCGAATACGTCGGTTAGTGAGGTTACTGGCGATATGGTTTTGTATTCTGGTACCGAAGCTATGAATATTGGTGTTGGAGATACACTTACGGTTAGTATCGCTTTGTTTGCAGCCGATTCGTATAGTCGTATGGTAGAGGCAGTTGACAGCGCTATTGCTAAATATTCTTACTTGCACGGAATTCCTGCTCCCGGATCGGTTGAGTCCATTTCGCAATCAGAGGCTCTTGTATTTTATCCCAATCCAGTTTCTGATGAGTTGGAAATACTTTTTGAGGACGTAAATTTTGAAGTTAAGATTTATGACGAGATTGGCAGATGCGTATTTTCTGGTCAAAATGTAACTAGGATTGATGTTTCTGGCTATGCTGCTGGTACGTATAGCGTTACTGTTTCTAATGGCAATGCTATAAGAAATGGCAAGTTTGTGAAAATCAAATAATTTGTGTGTTATTGGTCGTTTTGTGGGTAAGCATAATAAAAGAGGCTGATATTTTCAATCAGCCTCTTTTCGTATTTGATATTATAGTCCGAATTCTTTTTTTACCTTGTCCACGTAGTCGAGTTTTTCCCACGTGAACAATTCCACTTCCTTTTCAATCTTCTTGCCATCGGCCATGAAAGTTTTCTTTACGACCTTTGGTTCGCGTCCGAAATGTCCGTAAGCAGCGGTTTCGGCGTAAATCGGATTCAAAAGTTTGAGGCGTTTCTGTATTGCTTCGGGAGTGAGTGGGAAGATTTTCTTCACCTTTTCGGCGATTTCAGCATCGCTCATCTTAACGTTTGCGGTTCCGTAGGTGTTTACATAAATGCCAACAGGTTCTGCAACGCCTATTGCGTAGGCTACCTGAATTAGGACTTCGTTTGCAACGCCTGCTGCTACAAGGTTCTTGGCTATGTGGCGTGCTGCGTATGCTGCCGAACGGTCAACTTTTGACGGGTCTTTTCCGCTGAAAGCGCCACCACCGTGAGCACCTTTGCCTCCGTATGTGTCAACAATAATCTTACGGCCAGTAAGTCCGCTGTCGCCGTGAGGTCCGCCAATGACGAATTTGCCAGTTGGGTTTACAAACAACTTGAAGTCATTCTTGAAAAGTTTCTGTGTGCGTTCTGGCAATTCCGCTTTTACCTTAGGTATAAGTATCTTGGTGACATCATTTTCAATCTTTTTTAGCATTTTCGTTTCGTTCTTGTCGAATTCGTCATGCTGGGTTGAGATTACAATGGTGTCTATGCGCAGAGGATTGCCGTTTTCATCGTACTCAATGGTTATCTGAGATTTAGCATCGGGACGCAGATAAGTCATTTCTTTTCCTTCGCGGCGGATTTCCGACAATTTTTTCAACATTCTGTGAGCAAGGTCGAGTGGGAGAGGCATGTAGGTGTCGGTGTCCTTGCATGCGTAGCCGAACATCATTCCTTGGTCGCCAGCACCTTGTTCGGTGTGAAGGCCTTTGCCTTTTTCTACGCCTTGGTTGATGTCGGGCGACTGCTCGTGTATTGCCGACATTACTCCGCACGAATTGCCATCGAAGCGATATTCGCCCTTGGTGTAGCCGATTCCGTTGACAACTTTGCGTACAACGCTCTGGACATCAACGTATGCCTTTGATTTAACTTCGCCAGCGACAACTACCAAGCCTGTGGTTACTAAGGTTTCGCATGCAACTTTTGATTTCGGATCTTGTGCAAGAAATTCGTCAAGTATTGAGTCCGATATCTGGTCTGCTACTTTGTCGGGATGTCCTTCCGACACTGATTCTGATGTAAAGAAATAGTTCATGTCAATAAGTTTTTAACGTTAATAACAGGAACGATTGGGATGTGAATGGGAATTGTGTTTTTAGCATTTTTTTCCGTGGTTGCAAGCATCCAAATCTTTCCACAAAATTTCAGGCGCAAAGGTATTGCAATTATATCAATGTGCAAGTTAAATTTTTGCAAAAAAATTAACAATCCAATGTTTGCTTGGAAATGTGTTTGATAATGAACACGATGGTTGATATATTTTCAACCGATATGGGATTTCTCAGGTAACAATATTATTTGTTGCTTGTTTTATTCTTCGGTGTATTTGCTGCAGGTTCTGTTTTGCCTTTTTTCCAATATTGTCTTACAACAAGCACAATTCCGAATATAATAAAAGGTATGCTAAGCAGTTGTCCCATTGTGATTGGTGAGTTCCAAATGAATTCTGCCTGTTCGGTTTTGGTGTATTCTATCAGGAAGCGGAATCCGAAAAGAACAAGGACAAACCATCCGAGGAAAGTGCCGTGTTTCCAGTTCTTGGCAAATTTGCTGTAAATCAAGAAAAAGATGAAGAACATGGCAATGTAGAAAAATGCTTCGTAGAGTTGTGTTGGATGACGAGCTATCATGTAGTCGGACAGGCAGTCGGCACCGAGGTCGGGACAAGCCCCATTTGAGGCTATGTATGCTTCGTTTAGGTCGTCGAAATTGCGCATGAACTTTACGCCCCAAGGCAAGGTGGTCGGTACGCCAAGGATTTCGCTGTTGATGAAATTTCCGATGCGAACGAATGCCCCCGCTAGCGGAACCACAACGGCAACTTTGTCCAAGGATTCGAAGTATGGCATTTTTGTACGGCGTGAATATAGCCATATAGCCAGCAGAATTCCAATTGCTCCACCGTGGCTTGCTAGTCCGCCTTCCCAGACCTTTAGAATTTCAATTGGATGAGAAAGATAGTATCCCGGGTTGTAGAACAGGCAGTGTCCTAACCTTAATCCGATTACGCATCCCAAAATTATGTATATCGCGAACTTGTCGGTTTGCTTCTGTTCGTAGCCTTCCTTCTTCATTATACGTCCAAGTACAATGTAGCCAAGCAAAAAGCCGATAGCAAGCAATAATCCGTACCATCTTACTCCGTGTTCGCCGATTGAAAACATTACAGGGTCGGCATCCCATACAAAATATAGCAAGTTCATCTGAATGAATTTTATTGGCGCAAAGGTAAAGAAAAATTTGATGATTCGACTATTTGATGATTCAATGATTCAAATTTTGTGTAATTTTGCAGTTTGAAATTTTTAATTGTTTATGAAGAGAACTAAGATTAGTGAAGTGCTGAACTCCACGGAATTTGGAAAAGAAACAACCGTAATGGGTTGGGTTAGAACTAAGCGTGTTAGCAAGAACGTATGTTTCATAGCATTGAACGATGGCTCTACTATAAATAACCTTCAGGTAGTGCTGGATGTAAATCCCGAATTGGAACAGAAACTGGCTGGTGTTCACACTGGTGCGGCTTTGTCGGTTGACGGAAAGACCGTCGAGTCGATGGGTAGCGGACAGAAGGTAGAACTGCAGGCAAAGGACATTACCGTTTTCGGCGATGCAAATCCAGACGAATATCCGTTGCAGCCAAAGCGTCATAGCCTTGAATTCTTGCGCGAAATTGCCCACTTGCGTTTCCGTACAAACACTTTCGGTGCAATTTTCCGCATCCGTCACGCAATGACATTTGCAATTCACAATTTCTTCAATAGCAAGGGGTTCTACAATGTTCACACTCCGCTTATCACTGGTTCCGACTGCGAAGGCGCTGGCGAAATGTTCCAGGTTACCACAATGGATCTCAACAACTTGCCGCGTACCGAGGAAGGTAAGATTGACTATTCGCAGGATTTCTTTGGCAAATCGACCAACCTGACGGTTTCTGGTCAGCTTGAGGGCGAACTTGCAGCAACGGCTTTGTCGCAGATTTACACTTTCGGACCTACTTTCCGTGCTGAGAACTCAAACACACCGCGTCACCTTGCCGAATTCTGGATGATTGAACCGGAAGTCGCTTTCTTCGACCTCGAGGACAACATGAACCTCGCCGAGGAAATGTTGAAATATTTGGTAAAGTATGCTCTCGACAATTGCCGCGACGACATTGAATTCCTTTGCAAGCGCCGCGAGGACGAACAGAAGCAGAAACCTGCCAACGAGCGCGATGAAATGAATCTTATTGAGCGCCTTGAATTTGTATTGCACAACGACTTTGCACGTGTTACCTACACCGAAGCTATTGATGTGCTCAAGAACTCGAAGGCAAACAAGACTGGCAAATTTGTTTATCCTGTTGACGACTGGGGCGTTGACCTGCAGAGCGAACACGAGCGTTATTTGGTAGAAAAGCACTACAAGCGTCCGGTTATCCTCATCAATTACCCGAAGGAAATCAAGGCTTTCTACATGAAGCAGAACGAAGATGGCAAGACAGTACGCGCAATGGACGTTCTTTTCCCGCAGATTGGCGAAATCATTGGCGGTTCGCAGCGTGAGGAAAGCTACGAAAAGCTTCTTGCAACAATCGAGGAACGCAACATACCAAAGAAAGATATGTGGTGGTATCTTGAAACTCGTAAGTTCGGCACAGTGCCTCACAGCGGTTTCGGACTTGGTTTCGAGAGACTTATACTTTTCGTAACGGGAATGTCGAATATCCGCGATGTGATACCGTTCCCACGTACACCAAAGACTGCTGAATTTTAATATCAGAACCTATGCTAAAGACTTCGCTCGAACAGAAACTGACACAAAAATTGGCTCCGCAGCAGATTCAGATGATAAAGCTGTTGGAACTCAATACCTTGCAGATAGAAGAAAGAATCAAGAATGAGATAGAGGAGAATCCTGCCCTTGACGATGGCGGCGATGGCGATTACGACAATGAAGACAATATTGTCGAGAACGACAGCGATGTTCTCACTCATGAGGAAGAACGCGAGGATGACAATCAGGATTCTGAAGACGAATATACCCGCGAGGATGACTATTCTGTTGACGATGATGATTATGGAGAAAACGATGATGATGTAATTCCAAACTATCGTCTGGAAGTCAACAATACCTCGAAGGATGACGAGCGCACAGAAATACCTTATTCGGCTGCAAAGTCGTTCAATGAACATCTTTTTGAGCAGTTTATACTGAAGGATGTAACAGAGAGGCAGAAGTTTATTGCTCCGTTCCTTGTCGGAAACATTGATGAGGACGGCTATTTGCGTCGCGACCTTGATGCTGTTGCCGACGATATTGCTTTTTCGCAGAACGTTGAGGTTTCGCTGCAGGAATTGGAAGATGTGCTGAAAGTCATTCAGGAACTGGATCCGGCTGGCATTGGTGCTCGCAATCTGCAGGAATGTCTTCTTATTCAGCTTCGTAGAAAAGAGGAGCAGACTGATGGCGTAAAGGTTGCAATAATGGTTTTGTCTGATTGCTTTGAGGAGTTTACCAAGAAGCATTACGAGAAGATTATGCAGAAATGCAATATCACCGAGCATGATTTAAGGTCGGCTATTGACGTAATTGTGAAGCTGAATCCGAAGCCGGGAAATTCGTACGGCGAACCGCAGCGAGCCAATATACATGCAATCATTCCCGACTTTATTGTTGAGATTGAAGGAGATGACATTTCGGTTTCGCTCAACAACAGGAATTCTCCTGAACTTCGCATAAGCAGGTCGTTTTCGCGAATGATGGACGAATATTCGTCGGGCAAGGGAAAGAACCGCGAGGTTGCAACATTCGTGAAGCAGAAAATTGACAATGCAAAGTGGTTCATTGATGCCATAGAGCAAAGAAGAAGAACTTTGCTTTTCACCATGGAAGCCATTGTAGATTTCCAGAGAAAATTTTTCCTCACAGGCGATGAGGCTAACATTCGTCCTATGATACTTAAGGATATTGCCGAAATGACAAATCTTGACATTTCAACGGTATCGCGTGTTGCAAACAGCAAATACGTATCAACACCATACGGCAATTTCTTGTTGAAGTTTTTCTTTAGCGAAGCAATGCAAACCGATTCGGGAGAAGAAGTTTCGACGCGTGAGGTCAAGCAGATACTAAAGGAATGTATTGGTGCAGAAGATTCTACCAAACCGCTAACCGACGACCGCTTGTCCGAAATCCTGAAAGAGCGCGGATACATTATTGCGCGGAGGACTATTGCAAAATACCGTGAGCAGCTTGGTATTCCAGTTGCCCGCCTAAGACGAAAGATTTGATGCAGCGCGGATTTCTCGACATATTCTTTAAGGTTATAAGTGTGTTGGGACATCCGATTCTTATACCTACTTATTTTGCACTGTTAATTGACGATGTGTATGGACTTAGCACTTTTGCAGTAGCCGGTTTTACCTTGGTTTTTCCTGTTATAGTGATTTTGTTTATTTCTGCAATAAAGATGTATCGCGACAAGGCTTCCCTTTCTGCTGGGAATATTAATGGGGCAAACCTTGAGGACAGGATTGTGGAAATGTCTGATGATAGCATGGGCAGGTTGGAACGTCTGTTCGATTCCACATCAAGCCGTAGAATGGCCTTGAATGTAGAGCTGTGTTGTGCGGCTGTAGGCTATATATTCATAGCTTCACAAATGATGAAGCTGTTGATGATTCTTATTGGTGTGGCAGCGCTTTCGTGCATGTTGATAAACAATTTCTGGAGAATAAGCATACATGCGTTCGGTTGGGGCTTTGCCTTGCCTTCGATAGTTAAGTTGATGCTATTGTTTTACAGCCCATTGACGGTTGTCATTGTAGCTATTCTGATGTGTGGACTTGTGCTTTCATCTCGGTTATATCTTGGACGGCACAACAATTTGCAGGTGCATCTTGGTTTTGCCATAGGAGCTTCTATTGCTGCATTGTTGTTTCTGTGGACATCATTTTGAGTAGAAAATGGAAATATTTCTCAACATATTGATATTCTTGGTAATTGCCTTGCTGCTGGCGAAATTGTTGTTCCGCTATCTTATTCCATGGCTTTTGCGGCGTTTCGTTGAGCGTAGGATGAAGGAGTTTGGCAATGCTTTTCAGCAGGAAGACGACACTTCTCAAAATGCTCAAGGCAGAACCTTTGGCGATATAAAGGTTGACAATATTCCGCAAAAGGAGGAGGCTAAGAAAGAGCAAGTTGATGAAGAATATGTTGATTTTGAAGAAGTTGACGGAAGCGAACAGAAGTGAACTACGAGTTTTTCATAGCAAAGCGTTTGGTGTCGGGACGACGGAAGACTTCGGGCTTCAGCCGTTCTATTCTTAGCATTGCTGTGGCTGGAATTGCTGTCGGAATAGCTGTGATGATTGTTTCGGTGGCGATTGTTACAGGCTTCAAGAATGAGATTTCGCGCAAGGTGGTCGGATTTGGAGCGCATCTGAGAGTTTCCAATTACGATAGCAATTCCTCATACGAGACCGTTCCAATTTCGGGCGAACAGACATGGTATGCTTCGCTGAAGAATACCGATGGCATTCAGTCGGTGTGCCGTTACATTGTGAAGGCAGGCATAGTAAAGACAGATGACTGCTTGCAAGGCGTTGTTTTCAAGGGCGTTGACACCGATTACGACTGGTCGTTCTTTAGTGAGCATCTCATTGAAGGTAAGCTGCTTGAAATTTCGGATTCGGCAAAGACAAATGGCGTTGTGGTATCAAAAAGCATTGCCGATGCTCTGGATTTGAATATTGGAGATTCGTTTGCTTCGTATTTTATCCAGAATCCGCCACGTATGCGAAAGTTTATGGTTGAAGGAATCTATAATACACAGCTTGAGGAATTTGACAAGATGTATATTTTGGTGGATATAAAGCATTTGCGTAAGCTCAACGATTGGAAGGACGGTCAGGTGTCGGGCTTCGAGGTCAAGGTTGACGACATTGACAAGATTGACGAGTACAGCAAGGTTGTTTCGCGCAAGTGCTGTTCTTTCACTCCCGACAGCGAAGTGCTTAAGGTAACGAGCATAAGGGACGAATATCCGGGTATTTTCGACTGGCTGTCGCTGCTTGACATGAACGTGTGGATTATACTCGGTCTTATGGTTGCAGTTACTGGATTCAATATGATTTCGGGCATGATAGTGCTTATACTCGAAAGAGTGAATATGATTGGTATCCTGAAAAGCATGGGGGCAACTAATTTTTCCGTAAGGAGAATTTTCCTCTATTTTGCTTCGTATCTTACGGTTATGGGATTGTTCTGGGGAAATATTATAGGTGTACTTCTTTGTTTGCTGCAATCCTACTTCGGCATAATAAAGCTTGACCCAGCATCCTACTATGTTTCAACGGTTCCTATAAACCTTGACTTTGTGAATATTCTACTTATAAATGTCGGTTCGTTGGCAATAATTGTCCTAATGATGATACTTCCATCGTTTATCGTATCGAAGATTACGCCAGCCGATTCGATGAGGTTTGAGTAGAAGATATTGGCCTTTTATCGGAGATTTGGAGTCTTTTGCCTAAAAATTTTCACTGTCAATTCTTGCATAATAAAAATAAGTTGTATTTTTATTGCGAAATTGGTGGCTGTGTAGCCACCTTTTAGGGAAAGATTTTTGTTATGAGATACTTGACATTAGAGAAGTCCATTGATACGTGGCGTAAGATTCAGCCTCTGTCGGATGTTGACAAGGAGCGTTTGAGCTGTAGGTTTACCATTGATTTCAATTACAACTCGAATCATTTCATTCAAGCGAAGACAATTTAATAAGATTCAAAAGTGCTGAAATTGCTACGAATATTTTAGAAT
>JAGCNN010000145.1 GCA_017645925.1 Bacteroidales bacterium | reverse complement strand
TCATTTACTTGCTTCGCTGCGTGAGCTAAAGGTTCGAAAACCTGATTGAAACCTGCAATACGGCACGGGGAGCAGTGTGAAATCGGTTGTCTGGAACGTTGCTTGCAACCTCACGAAGTAATCTGTTAACGTATTTTATAGAGAATAGATTACTCACTTCGTTTCGTGAGAAAGTTCCGTACAAACAGGCTCACACGACACGTTCCTTAGTCGGTTCGCTTTGTTTTACGGAATAACGAGCTGGGGGCTTTACCGGACACTAATAAAAAAAAGCAGCCTATCAGACTGCTTTTTCACTGGTCATTATTACCTTATTTTCTGTTTTTCAAGAACTCAAGCGACTTGTTCATCAGTTTGTACATAATCGTATCGTCTTGAACGATTGGAACTTCCTTGCGGAAATCCTTTACAAATTCCTGAATGAACGGTGATGGCTTCAACGGTTCGCGGAAATACAATGCCTGACTTGCTGCAAAACATTCGATGGCAAGCACCCTTTCCACATTTGCAACCACGCGCAGAAGCTTTGTTCCAGCATTGGCACCCATACTTACATGGTCTTCCTGCTCGTTGGACGATGACAGAGAATCAACGCTTGCAGGCATACACAACTGCTTGTTCTGACTTACAATAGATGCTGCGGTGTATTGCGGAATCATAAAGCCGCTGTTTAGTCCTGGCTTTGCAACGAGGAATGCAGGCAGTCCCCTATCTCCACTAATCAGACGATAGATACGGCGTTCGGAGATGCTACCAATTTCAGCCATAGCAATCGACAGGAAGTCCATAACTATAGCAAGCGGCTGTCCGTGGAAATTGCCACCACTCAAAACCATATCATCATCGGGGAAAACCATTGGATTGTCGGTAACCGAGTTGATTTCGGTCTCGACAACGCTTGCAACATAGTCCCATGCATCCTTGGAAGCACCGTGAACCTGAGGAACGCAACGGAATGAATATGGATCCTGCACTGTGGTTTTGGCCTGCTTCTGCAATTCAGAACCAGCAAGGTAAGCGCGGATATTCTGTGCGGTCTTAATCTGTCCCTTGTGCGGACGGATGGTATGAAGGTTCTCGGTGAACGGGTCTGCAAGTCCGTTGAAACCTTCAAGCGACATAGTTGCAATAATGTCTGCATTCTTCAAAATCTTGCGGCCACGAAGCAAAGCATCAATAGCATGAGAAAGCATAAACTGAGTTCCGTTAATCAATGCAAGACCTTCCTTCGACTTGAGTTTCAGAGGTTCCATATCGAGTTGAGCAAGTACATCAGCAGAATTGCGCTTTTCGCCCTTGTAATAAACCTCGCCCATTCCGAGCATTGCAAGCGTTATGTGAGCCAGCGGAGCCAAGTCGCCAGAAGCACCTAATGAACCAAGTTGATAAACAACAGGAGTTATGCCCTTGTTGTAGAAATCAACCAACCTCTGTGCTGTTGATACGCAAACGCCCGAAATACCATACGACATATTCTTGACTTTCAAGAACATCATCAGACGAACAATACGCTGCTCAACCTCTTCACCCATACCGCACGAATGCGACTTAATAAGGTTTTCCTGAAGCTGTTCCAGTTCATTTTCCGAAACCGAAGTATTGCACAGCGAACCAAAGCCGGTTGTAATTCCATAAATCGGCTTGTTGCGGTTTTTCATCTTCTCGTCCAAATAGTTGCGGCAATGCTCAATGTTCTTTATTGCCTCTTCCGACAAGGCAATTTCGCATCCACTTTCGATGATTTCCTCTAACTTGTCAAGTGTTAATCTTTCTGTTCCAATGTAATATGTTTCCATTTGTTGTATTTTTATCTATTCTTGTACATTTGTTCGTAATACTTTGCATAGTCGCCCGAAACAATTCTGTCGAGCCATTCCTGATTTGCAAGATACCAGTCAACGGTCTTTTCGATTCCTTCCTCAAACTGCAATGACGGCTTCCATCCAAGTTCGGTCTGCAACTTTGTTGAGTCAATTGCATAACGCAAATCGTGACCTGCCCTATCGGTAACATAGGTTATCAACTTTTCGGAAGTTCCCTTTTCGCGACCGAGCTTTCTATCCATAACCTCGCACAACTTCTTGATAAGTGCAATGTTAGTCCACTCGTTGTTTCCACCTATATTATATGTTTCGCCATTCTTTCCATTGTGGAAAATGCAGTCGATTGCACGTGCATGGTCAATTACAAACAACCAGTCGCGAACATTAAGACCTTTGCCGTAGATTGGAATTGGCTTGTTGTTTCTTATATTATTGATTGACAACGGAATGAGCTTCTCTGGAAACTGGTTGGGCCCATAGTTGTTAGAGCAATTTGACAGCACCACATTCATTCCGAAAGTATGGTGGTAAGCCCTTACAAGGTGGTCGGAACTTGCCTTTGAAGCCGAATATGGCGAACGCGGAGAATAAGGCGTTGTCTCCTTGAAGAATCCTTCGCTGCCGAGCGAACCGTAAACCTCGTCGGTAGAAATATGGTAGAAACGTCTGCTTTCGTAGTTATCCTTCCAGAAATCGCGGGCAGCGGTAAGAAGATTTGCCGTTCCGACAAAATTTGTGTAGATGAACTCCAGAGGATTTGTTATGCTACGGTCAACATGGCTTTCGGCAGCAAGATGTATAACACCATCGGGCGAATACTTTGCAAAAAGCGATTTTACAGCCTCAAAGTCAACAATATCAACTTTCTCAAACTTATAGTTTGGAGCATTCTCAACATCCTTCAAATTTTCAAGGTTACCAGCGTACGTCAGCTTATCGACATTAACAATCTGATATTCTGGATATTTGTTAACAAACAATCTAACAACATGCGAGCCGATGAAACCAGCTCCTCCTGTAATCAATATGGTTTTATTCATTTCAACTAAAAATTAAGTGGCAAATATAGAAATTAAAATCTGAATTGAAAAGAGAAAAAAAATTATTGTTATATGATAAAGTACCCAATTCGTCATCCTATTTTCCAAACCAATACTGGTACAATACACCATCCTTCTTCAGATAAGGCTTTATCCATTCCTTTGGAAGTTCGATACTAGGCGTACCCATCGCATATGGGAATACTTCATAGCGTTCGTAATTATAAATAAGTGAGTTTTCATCAAAACCCAACTTATCGTTAAGCAATGACATTTTGTTCTCATCATGCCGACCTTCCATAAAATAGCTTTCGTCTCCATCAGCATACTCAACCAAAAGCCTATATATTTCGTTTGCAATAGCTTGGCGACTAATTTGCGAATCATCAAGAATATCATCCTGCGAGATTTTTTCGCCTGTTTCCAAACTATATATTGCCGTAATAAACGTACTTTGTGGATGCGGCATGGACTCATAAAACCATTCTTCTAAAAAAGCATAACTAACCAAACCTCCGTCAACAAAAACAGGATAAACATAATGATTAAACGAACCTTGCATATCTACATCGTAATCCATATCTTCCTTCACAAGTTTTGGTGCTGTCATAATTGCCTCACATTCTTTCTCCAATTCTTTCTGCAAAACTTCACTGTCGTATGGCCCAGCTAACGACTTCCATATTTTTTCCAAAGCTTCCGCATTTCCTTCTATCGGAAGACAATAATCTGTCTCATCGGAAATTACTTCCCCATCTCCTTCGCACATAAAATAGAAATCACGAAACTTCATACCATTTATCACTGTATCATAAATCTTCTCAACATGCCCGTCTTCGGAAACATCAACAGGAATCTCAACTGCTGATGATTTTACAGTGTCACCGACAAGTTCCACTTCTGCAATTGGTTCCAATGTCAAATTTTCATCACTTTGTTTTTTATTAGCAGCACAAGAGAAACACAACATGCCAACCGCAACAACGAGAATGCCATATAACATCTTATATCTCATGACACTAAAATACTATTTCTCAAACCAATACTTATACAACAAACCGTCAACTTTCAGGTATGGCTTCAACCAATCCTTCGACAACGACAACACGGGTTCCCCAGCAGCGTAATATGCAACCTCGTATGGTTCATAACTATAAACCAATTCATCCTTGGTAAAAGAGAAATTACCATTCAGCATCATTGAAACATCAACATCATCGCCATCATCTTCCTCGTCCAGATATTTCTTCAGTAGCGAATACAGCTTACGAGCTACTGCATACCTGCTTTCTTCTGACTTGTCCAAAATGTCATCCTCTGTAATCAGGTCGCCTGTCGAAAGACTAAACAAATAGTTAGCCGAACCCCACTCAGGATGCATAGCGCCACCAAACATTTCCCAAACACCGGAACTAAACGCAACGCAACCAGCTTCAACAAATTTAGGCTCAATATTCCACGACATTGAATAAAAATCTTCGCTACTGTATGGATTCGCTTCCTGACCAGCCGTTTCCGAATACTCCTCCCAATATGATGCAAATTCATCCTCCAACTTCTTATCCAAATCTTTGCTTTCGTACGAATCCTTCAGCAAGTTTTTCCAGATTTCATCCTGCACGGAAGCATTATCAAGCATGGGCAATGTAAAGTTTATGGTCTTTTCAAAGTCCTTTGATGTGAAATGATACCTATAAATTCTAAACTTCACACCACTAATCACAGTATCGCTCACTTCTCCCAGCTTCCCTGCCCTAGCAACCTCTTCTTCAACAATACTGTCAGTCTTGACAACAACGGACGAATCATTTTCCTCAGCAATTACCTTATCCTCGTTTTCAACAGAAACTGTTTCTGAATTTTCAGTTTTTGGATTGTCAGCACAGCCTACACAGGCAAATGCCATCGCAAACAATCCATACAACAGCCACTTCTTCATATCAAACATCATTTAGTTTTTTTTCCAAACCAATACTGATACAAAGGACCATCAATGTTCAGGTATGGTTTCAGCCATTTCTTCGGTAGCGACAATGTTGGCTCGCCTGCCGCATAGCACGCAACCTCGTATGGCTCATACATATAAATCAGTTCCTTATCGGTAAAATAAAAGTTGCCGTTCAGCATCTCCATGACATTGCCAACAAAAAGCTCATCAGAATCATAACCGAAATTTTTCTGCAGCAACTCATACAGCTTGCTGGCAACCAAATATCTATGCGCACCGATATTGTCAAGCACATCATCCTCCGATATTTGCTTTCCTGTCGAAAGACTGAAAAC
>JAGCNN010000144.1 GCA_017645925.1 Bacteroidales bacterium | reverse complement strand
CGAACTTCTCGGTCAGATTCCAATCGTGAAGTCAATCTGCGACAGCGGCGACAAGGGAATGCCGGCTTCGATGGAATTTGCAAGCATAGTTGGAAAGATGTTTGCCCAACTTGCCGCTAATCTTGTTAAGGCAGTTGAAAAACGCAATGCGACCTTGCCCCCGACAAAAATGGTTGAAACAAAGTAAATTTATTCAATATGGAAGAAATAGTAAAGAAAATCCAAGCGTCAATCGACGAGATAAAGCCTTTCCTTCAGCAGGACGGTGGCGACATTGAACTCATCGAGGTAACTCCAGATTTTACTGTAAAGGTAAGATTGCAAGGAGCTTGCGGTTCGTGTCCTTACCGTATCCAGACCTTGAAACTTGGCGTTGAGGACAAGTTGAAGACCGATGTTCCGCAAGTGAAGGAAGTGGTGAATGTGAACTAAGGCAGAAAGGCTAAAAGGCTTGAAGAATAGAAGGCTGAAAGACAAAAAGGCAACAATTTGACTGCAAGCCTGTTTGCCTTTGAGCCTGTTAGCCTAAAAAAATAACTCATCTCATGCCATTCCACATTTCCATCCTCGGCTCTGGCAACGTTGCCTATCACCTCGCACGGAAACTTCGTGCCGAAGGCATTGTTATCGACTGCTTGTTCAGCCGAAACCTAATCACGGGGCAGTCGCTGGCAAATGAGGTTAGTGCTGTTTTTACCGATGACTTGTCGCAAATTCCGTCAAAATCCGAAGCCTACCTTTTCATGTTGTCGGATGAGGCAAATGCCAGCATTGCCGCTCAAATAAACCTGCCTGACGATAAAATTTACATCCACACATCGGGAAGTCTGCCAAAGGAAATTTTCAAGCAGAAAAACACTGCCGTGATGTACCCATTCCAAACATTTTCACGAGATGTGAAGATTGACAATTTCAGCGATATTCCTATTTGCATCGAGGCTTCTAACGCAGATACTTTCCACGAAATACGATGCTTTGCGGAGAAAATAAGTCCTCTCATTTACGAATTGTCGTTCGAACAGCGGAAAGTCCTACATATCGCAGGGGTTTTTGCCGCCAACTTTATGAACCATAGCGTTTACCTTGGACAGAAAATATTGTCGGACAACAATATTCCTGCAAATATATTGAATCCGCTTTTGAAGCAAAGTTTTGCAAAGATTCTTGCAGGCGATGCCTATTCGTCGCAGACTGGACCTGCTGTGCGAGGCGACCGAAAAGTTATTGAATCCCATATAGATATGCTCGCTTCCGAAGAAAACCTTGCGGAGGTTTACAAGGTTATGAGCGAAAGCATCTTAAAGACATACAAAAAATGAACAGAAATCTGGAAACATTGAATTTCAAGGAATTGCTGTCGAAAATAAAGGCGGTAATCTTTGATATTGATGGCGTATTGTCATCATCGACTGTAAACATAAACGAGGTTGGCTATTTGCAGCGCACAACGAGTGTGAAAGATGGTTTCGCCATCAAATGCGCTGTACGGAAAGGTCTTGTTGTGGCAATAATTTCTGGCGGATTCTGCGAAAAGACGATGATTCGCTACAAGAATCTAGGTGTTGAGGACGTTATAATGGGAAGTGTCTGGAAAACAGAGGACTTGGAAATGCTGAAGAAAAAGTACAACCTTCGCAACGAGGAAATCCTTTACATGGGCGACGACATTCCCGACTACCAGATTATGAAGCTTGTAGGTCTGCCATGCTGTCCGAGCGATGCTGCCGATGAAATTAAAGAAATTGCCCTTTACGTTTCCGACAAGAAAGGCGGCGAAGGTTGTGTACGCGATGTGATTGAACAGGTCATGCGTGCGCAGAAGACTTGGCTCGATGATGAAAGTTTTGCAGCATATTGATTATGAAAGCAAAAAGATTTTCGTTGCTGCTGCTGTTGCTACTGCTTGTAGGCATTGCTGGTGCACAGAAAAACAGTTGGGACGGGTGGATTGTAAAGCCGCACGGCGAAATAAGGATGCTTAATTTCTTTGTCAATATAATTTACGATGTAAATCCAGAACGCGAAAAGCCATTTGCAAAGGTAAACCATTGGAATACAGTGTTGTTGGAGAGCCTGAACCAAAATCCGCCAGACTACTTGCTGCGACTGATGGACACCACATATAACGCAGGAAAACTTTATGGCTGTATTACAAGAATTTATGGTGAATCTTCGTTTGACGACCTGCAAATTACCGGCGATTTTGTCGTAGTAAACATAAAGGAAAGCCGAGTTCTAAAAATCGGTCCTTTCAACGAAAGCAATATCGAGAAGGCTGCGATTAACTTCATAAACGAACAAGGTGGCCTGAGGACAATATATGGGCACGATGACATTTCATATTATGATGTAAATGGCTCAGGCAAAATAGGTTTCATACAGTTTTTCTTTCGCAATATTACAAGGGAATACGGTGGTGACAATGAGGGAAGCGGCTACTTTTCAAGCACGCTGCTCCGTAATGAAAATTTGCTAATAAATGGTTCGTACTACCCGTTTTCAGGAATTGGGACAGCGCAATGCGTTGGCACACACGATGTTTCAAGCAATCCAACAGGCATAGTCCAGCACGAAATTTCACATTCGTTTTTCGGACCAAATTCATTCCATACTTCCGGGGGAAATCATCGCCGTTCGTCTGAATACATGCCTTTTTTGCCCCTGCAAGGTGGATATGGACTGATGGGTGGTGCTGGTTCTTCTTTGGTGTCATGCAATGGCTACGAGCGCTGGCGTATGCACTGGATTCACGAAAGCAACAGAAATACAAACGACTGGTGGATAGTTGCCCGCGATGCAAATGACAATCCCGTAAACGCCGACATATCAAGGGAAGACGGTGTGCAAACCTTCATTCTTCGCGATTTTGTTACTTACGGAGATGCTGTGAGAATAAAAATGCCGTACAAAGACGGGGAAAATTCATCGAACCAATATATCTGGCTAGAAAATCATCAGTCGGGCAGAAACAACAAGCTGGATTTCCTTCAGTTTGCCAACGAAAACGATTGCCGCCCTAAGAATGTCGCAGGCGTTTACGCTTACTATCAGGTTGGACGAGATGTATTAAGCGGCAGCAACCAAGAAGTTTACTCATCAAACGACCGCGACAACCTCAAAATGATTCCTGCCGAAGGATACTGGAACTACACATACCATATTGCCGATACGGTGTACAATATGAAGTGCATAACATGGGCCCAGCACGACTTTTACCATAGTCGCGAAACAGAAAATCCTTTCTGCGGCACCCACGATATGGAAAGGCAGTTTGTTCCCTCAGACGAAGTGCAGACAATTTCCTGTGCCGATGAGAAACCAATATGGCGCAAGAATCTTGGTCGTATTGAAAACGATAGCCTTGTTGCAAACGGTGACGCCAGCGACATGTTCTGCACTCACAGACGGCTAAATATGGGGACAAACCCAAGTACTTGCAACACAAAGACCTTCTACAATTCAATGACTACAGGCAGATGCCAATATTCGGCACAGCTTTCGCGCAACACGCAAACCACCTACCTCACTGGTCTTGGCATTGAAATTACCCCAATTGACAACGGCTACTACCGCATCGATGTGCGCTGGGACGACTACGACATTACAAACGATGCAATATGGACTGGACGTATTTCGCTCAAGGAAAAGGCCGTCCTAACTTCCAAAAAATCCATCACTCTTACGCAAAACCTCACTGTGGCTCAGCCCATGCGCGACAGCATCACCAATCTTTTTGCGCCACCCACAGTGCTGACCTGTGAAGGCGGTTCCGAGTTTGTACAGCGTAGTGGCAGCATAGTAAGCGTTGAAGAGCAAAGCAGTATTGTCATTGAAACAGGCAGTGTGTATCGCATGGAGCCTAAATCAAAGCTTAAAGTTGACCGGTCTTCGCGGCTTGTTGTAAGGGGTACGCTTATAGTTGGCGATGGTGCACAGGTTATCGTAAAGGCAAAATCCAACCTTGACCATGAAGGTGGAAATATCGTAGTGGAAGGAAAGGGGAAAATAAAGTAGGAGAAAACTACTATTTTCTACATCCACCCAAACCAAAACAACTACAAATCAATATATTAGATACATAATACAAAAGAAGATTCCGCTGAAATCTATATAAAGTACCAGCGGAATGTATGTTTTTAAATATAGATTCCGCTAAAATTTGAAAAATATTTTGGCGGAATATTGAAAAATATTATTACCTTTGTAAGGCAAAAATAAAGGGTTATGGACAAAAAAATTATCGGTCGAGAAATAGAATTGGAACAACTTGCCCGCTACTACAAATCCAAGCAATCGGAATTTGTGGCTGTGTATGGTCGCCGCAGAGTAGGAAAGACTTTTTTAGTTAGGAATGCTTTCCCGCAAATTGACTTCCAATATACCGCTATGATGAATGTTTCGCGGCGAGAGCAGTTGGTTTGTTTTGCAAATGCCTTGCGCGAGCAGGGACTTGTTGATGCTGCTGATTTATCGTCGTGGCAGGAAGCTTTTGGTGAACTGAAAAGATTTATCTGCACATTGCCCAAGTCGCGGAAAAAAGTCATTTTCCTTGACGAACTGCCTTGGATGGACAAGTTGGATGCGATTTTCATTGCCGCCTTCGAACACTTCTGGAATAGCTGGGCATCGGCTCGCAATGACATTATGCTTGTGGTCTGCGGTTCGGCAACATCATGGATGATGGACAAGTTGATAAACAATCATGGCGGACTTCACAACCGCATAACTCTACACATTCGCCTTGAACCTTTTACTCTCAAAGAAACGGAACTTTATCTAAAATCACGAAAATTCCGCTGGGGAAGAACCATGATTGCCGAGTGCTATATGATTTTCGGAGGCATACCATATTATTTAAGTCTGCTTGATTCTTCTCTAAGCCTTGCGAAAAATGTTGATTTCCTCTTTTTCAGGCAGAATGCAGTGCTTCGTGGCGAATTCAGCAACCTATATGCTTCGCTGTTTGTAAATTCTAAATTGTATATAGGCATCGTACAGTTGCTTGGAAGCAAGAAAAAAGGGCTTTCGCGGGACGAAATTGTCAAAGGTTTGAAAGTCGCAGATGGCGGAACATTCTCAAAGGCGTTGGCTGATTTGGAAAACTGCGGGTTCATTCGCTGTTATACGCCATTCAACAAGAAAAAGAAGACCGCATTGTTCCAACTTGTTGATTTTTACACATTGTTTTACCTCAATTTCATTTGGGAACGCAAGATAAACGAAGAGGAATTCTGGTCAAAAAATTCGCGTTCATCACTGCGCAATGCGTGGATTGGATACGCATTTGAACAGTTGTGTCTTGCTCATGTAAGGCAGATAAAACAAGGTCTTGGAATTTCTGGAGTAATCACAAATGTATATTCATGGCGTAGCACTCTAAAGGAGCATGGTGCACAAATAGACCTAGTAATCGACCGAAACGACAATTCCATTACGCTTTGCGAAATGAAATGGACAAACAAGCAATATTCCATAACCGCCGCATACGAGAAAAATCTTAACAACAAGATTGAAACTTTTGTCGAGGAAAACGAAACAAACAAATCAGTTTTTCTAACAATGATAACTACACAGGGTATTTCTCCTAATTCTCACTCGCAAATTACAGATAACAACTTGACATTAAGCGACTTATTTGTATAATCCTCAAAAAGATTCCGCTGAAATCTATATAAGGTATTAGCGGAATATTGGTTTTGAAGTATAGATTCCGCTGAAATTTGAAAAATGTTTTGGCGGAATATTTAGTTGTTTTTATTCAAAAAACTCTTCAGACCAGCCGTGACCTAAGTCCCAATGCACATCAACAACAAATTCGAAATCCGCTGGTAGATTGAATTCATCTTCCAATGCTTCACGGAACTTTTCAATGTCCACATTCATGCCGTTTGTCGGTTCTGTTAGCCAGTGCCCTACGAAAACACGGAACTTATTGTCGGTTTCATCCAGGAAGATTCTGCCACGCGGTATCATTGTGTAGTTGCTTTCCTTGTAGAATATCGAAGATGCATCGTTTCTAGCTACTGCACGATGATGTTGCTTTTGCCAATAGGTTTTAGGTGATTTATTGATAGTGGCTCTTCCGTTTATGAAAGTGACTTTTTCTGCATCAATCTTCTCTGTGCCAAACAAAGAATTGTTTGCAATGTCGTACCAGAAAATACCAACTTTTGGTATCCCATTGTCTATGAATTTAGACATGATGCTGATGAGTTCATTATGTTCTTGCTCGGTGGAGAATCTCACACTTTTGCCGTCTGTAGTCATTTTGAATGGAAATAATCTTTTGCAAAATTAGCAAAAATATGATACGGCGATTACATAAACCAAAAAAGCCGCCCATTCGAGCGGCTTTTATCATGAATTTCAATATTTCCTACCAAGCGAAAAGCGGATAGTTTGCCATCATCTTGTTTACTTCGGCACGAACCTCAGCGATAACGGTTTCGTTTTCGGGATCGCAGAGAACGCGGTCAATAAGGTCAACGATAACAGCCATCTTGTCTTCCTTTACGCCACGGGTTGTGATAGCCGGAGTTCCGAAACGCAAACCTGATGTCTGGAATGGGCTGCGGGTGTCGAAAGGAACCATGTTCTTGTTGGTGGTAATGTCTGCAGCAACAAGAGCCTTTTCTGCGAGCTTACCGGTGAGTTCCGGGAACTTGGTGCGAAGGTCAACAAGCATCGAGTGGTTGTCGGTACCGCCGCTGACAATCTTGTAGCCCTTAGCCATGAAAGCGTCTGCCAAAGCAGCAGCGTTCTTCTTTACCTGCTTCTGGTATTCCTTGAATTCGGGAGTGAGAGCTTCGCCGAAAGCAACAGCCTTAGCAGCGATAACGTGCTCCAACGGACCGCCCTGGCAGCCTGGGAATACAGCAGAGTCGAGCAATGCCGACATCATCTTTACTTCGCCCTTTGGAGTCTTCTTGCCCCAAGGATTTGGGAAATCCTGCCCCATCATGATGACACCGCCACGAGGACCACGGAGAGTCTTGTGAGTAGTAGTGGTAACGATGTGAGCGTACTTAACAGGGTTTTCGAGCAAACCTGCTGCGATAAGGCCTGCAGGGTGCGACATGTCAACCATAAAGATAGCGCCTATTTCGTCGGCAACCTTGCGGATGCGAGCGTAGTCCCATTCGCGGCTGTAAGCAGATGCACCAGCGATGATGAGTTTCGGCTTGTTTTCGCGGGCAACGCGTTCGAGCTGGTCGTAATCAACGCGACCATCGCTTTCCTTTACATTGTATTCCAATGCCTTGTAGTTGATACCCGACATATTTACTGGTGAACCGTGTGAAAGGTGTCCGCCGTGTGCGAGGTTAAGTCCGAGGAATGTGTCGCCAACGTTAAGGCAT
>JAGCNN010000143.1 GCA_017645925.1 Bacteroidales bacterium | reverse complement strand
GGTTTAGTTGTTTCGGATAGGAGGTTAGGATTTTCCAACCAAAATTCTTTATTCTGTTTTTTGTAAAAAAGATTTATTTTTGTTTCTCCTTTTTGTTTAAGAAAATTTGCAACAATGAAAGAAAATAGAGGCAATTTCTCTGGTAAGCTTGGCGTAATAGCTGTGGCGGCTGGTTCGGCAGTCGGACTTGGTAATATCTGGCGTTTCCCATACATAGCAGGACAAAATGGTGGTGGTGCATTCCTTATCGTGTATCTGATATTCGTATTTTTAATAGGTGTTCCCGTAATGCTGTCTGAATTTGCAATTGGTCGCAAGGCTGGTTGCAATGCCTACGGAACTTTCAAGAAACTTTCTCCCAAAGGTGCATGGTGGCTTGTCGGTTTGATGGGAATTATCGCTGCCATAATGATATTTTCTTTCTATGGCACAGTCGCCGGCTGGACATTGGAGTATGTTAAGAAGGCAATTTGTAACGAGTTTGCAGGACAGAACCTTGATGCTTTGTCGCAGTCGTTTGGTGATTTTACAGCAAGTCCAACTATGCCGATTGTGTGGATGGTTGTGTTTGTTGCTTTGACGGCATTGATAATCCTTGGTGGTGTGGAAAAAGGCATTGAAAAGGTCAGCAAGTTCTTGATGCCTTTGCTGTTTGTGCTGATAATAGCTGTGTGCGTACGTGCCGTAACTCTGCCAAATGCCAGCAAGGGACTGGAGTTTCTGTTCAAGCCAGATTGGAGCAGTCTTACATTTAAGGGCGTGCTTATGGCTCTCGGACAGGCAGCTTTTTCGCTTAGCATTGGCATGGGTACGATGATAACATACGGTTCCTACATAAAGAAAGATACACCGCTGACAGCCACTGCGATAGAAATAGCTTCGTGCGACACTATTGTGGCTTTGCTCGGCGCCATTATGGTTTTCCCGACCTTGGCATTCCTCGGTGCAGAATCAACTGGCGGACCGGGGCTTGTGTTCATCACTTTACCTGCAATATTCCAAGCAATGCCGGGCGGATACATCTTTGCAATCATTTTCTTCCTGTTGCTCTCTGTTGCAGCTCTGACAAGCACAATTTCTCTTCTCGAAGTGCCAGTGGCATTCCTTGTTGATGAGTTCAAGATGAGCCGAAGGAAGGCAACTTTGCTATCATCGGCGGTAATTATATTCTTAGGTGTGTTCTGCACGCTGTCCTTCGGTTTGCTGAGCGACTTTACAATTTTTGGCAAGACCGTATTCGATTTGTTTGACTATACCACCGCCAACATTATGCTGACCTTTGGAGCATTGCTCATTGTGATTTATGTGGGCTGGTTCTTCGGCAGGAAAAATTTTATCGAGGAACTTACCGCAGGCGGAAAAGGCAATGTCAAGTTGGCAAAATTCATTTCAATATTGGTGAAATTTGTCGCCCCTGTGGGAATAGGTTTGGTGGCAATAGGTTCGTTGGTGATTGGGGGAATTGTGTAGGTGGAAATATTATTGATTGTGGTGGTAAATATGATAATGGATTAAATTGAAATATTGTGTGATACCTTGTAGGGTCGCGGCGCGCCACGACGCCACATGGTATCAGATATAAATGATTATAATGTTTGAATATGCCACAATATTCCAAAAATATCCGAGCACAATGGCATAATTATAATGGAGGTTTGTATTTTGTGACATTCTGCACAAAGAATCGAGAACATTATTTTGGAGAAATATTGGATGGCAAAATGAATTTGACAGATGTAGGGAAATTTGCCGATGAGCAATTCCGGAATGTTACAGAACATTATCCCTATGCAGAAATCCCGATGTGGGTTGTGATGCCAGACCATATTCATGCAATTGTGATAATCGATAATGATAAAATACCATATGACCGACGAATTGTTGGTTTTGATTCTGTAGGGTCGCGGCGCGCCACGACGCCACAAGAACAAAATCAACATTCAAATATGTCACCACAGGAATTTGCAAATATGCAGGGTTGGATGTCTGTTGTGGTTGGTGGTCTGAAATCTTCAATTACAAAATATGCCAATTCTAATTCTATTTCATTCGGATGGCAATCCCGATTCTATGACCACATTATCCGCGATTCTGCCGAAATGAACAGCATTGCCGAATATATAGAAAACAATGTCGCACAATGGGAATGTGATTCTGACGAAAAAATCTAAAATCATTAGCGCGTTTGCATAAAACATTTTATCTTTGCATTTTGACAAAAAAGATATTGCTGATGATATACTCAATGACAGGATTCGGAAGGGAACTTCTGGAATACAACGGAAAAAAGATTACAATAGATATTAGAACCTTGAATTCTAAATCGGCGGACATTTCCACCCGTCTGCCAAACCAATACAAGGAAAAGGACATCGACATCCGCCGTATGCTTTCGCAGGGATTGCAGCGCGGAAAGATTGATTTTACAATAACGGTTGAAAACGAGCAGAATGTGAACCCCATTAATTCCGCCGCCGTGATTGCCGCCTACAAGTCGTTTGCCGACGATTGTCGCAAAAACAATGTGCCGATTTCCGAAACAGACAATAGCCTGTTGTCGTCATTAATCCGCATGCCCGAACTTCAACTGAACGGTAGCGACGAACTTACCGACGAGGAATGGGCTGCCGTTGAGTCGGCAATACAGAAGTCTATCGACCGCTGCTGCGAGTACCGCAAGGAGGAGGGTCGCATTCTCGAAAAGGATGTGCTTGCAAAGATTGATTCCATACTTTCGCTTCTAGGACGCGTGCCACAGTACGAAGCCGAACGCATTTCTGTCATCAAGGATAAGATTCGTCAGGCACTCAACGAATTGAATCTCAATGATTCGAACAGCGAAAATCGCTATGAGCAGGAAATAATTTACTACCTTGAAAAACTCGACATCAACGAGGAGAAAGTTCGTCTGCGCAAGCACTGCGAGTATTTCATTGAGACGGTAAAGTCGGAAGATGCTGCTGGTCGTAAACTTGGATTTATTGCTCAGGAAATGGGACGTGAGATAAACACTCTCGGGTCGAAGGCTCATCACGCCGAAATGCAGAAGATAGTGGTAATGATGAAGGATGAGTTGGAAAAAATTAAGGAACAATCGCTAAATATTTTGTAATGAAGCCAAAAGTCGTAATATTTTCAGCACCGAGCGGTGCAGGCAAGACCACAGTTGTAAAGCATTTGCTGGCTATGTCCGAGTTTAATTTGAGTTTTTCAATTTCGGCTTGTTCGCG
>JAGCNN010000018.1 GCA_017645925.1 Bacteroidales bacterium | reverse complement strand
TACTCGTGGAGCGACGACAGCTTCGACGGAAGCGCTGTAACCTCGGCACATGCAGGAAGCTACAGGCTGACCGTAACCGACAATCTTGGCTGCGAATCCCAGCATGTCGTTACAGTGGGCTCGCCGTCTGCAATAGTTATCACTGCCGAGATAGAGAACATCTCGTGCCACGGCAGGGTTGACGGCATCGTTGAGGTGTCGGCAGAGGGCGGTACCTCGCCATACGTCTTCTCGCTGTTCAACGGCTACAGCACGATAAGCGGACAGACGACCTACAGCAGGCTACGCGAAGGCGGATACGAGATTACGGCAATAGACGCCAACGGCTGCCAGGAAACCCGCAACATCTACATCATCGAGCCGGCTGAACTGACAATGAATGTTGAAGTAACCGACCCGTCGTGTAAGGGCAACAATGACGGACAGATAGACATAGCAGCAGTAGGCGGTACCGAGCCTTACATGTACGGATGGTCAGACCGCTATACCGACCAGCCTGTCATAAGCGCACTCTACGCAGGCGACTACACGGTAAGCGTTGCTGATGCCAACAAGTGTACCTACTCGGTCAACGTTACCATCAACGAGAGCTACGAGGACTGCCTCAAGATACCTAACGTATTTACACCAAACGGCGATGGCATCAACGATACATGGGAGATTGGAAACATTGATATGTTCCCGAAAGCAGAAATCTACGTATTCAACCGTTGGGGACAGCTCATCCACGAAGAAGGCAACGGCGAAGCATGGGATGGTAAAATGAGAGGCGGAGGCAAAGCACCAGCAGGCGTTTACATGTATATCATCAATATTCATACATCGCATGAAGTTTACGAAGGAACTGTTATGATACTATATTAAAAACTAATATGCAAGGAAATAGGGATGGCATCCATCCCTATTTTTATTGCTTTTCACTATTTTTTTTACAGAAAGATATGCAGTAAAAAAATTATTTTGTAATTTTGTAATCTGAATTTTGGAAAAATAAGTTTAACAAAATAATAATTTTTATATGTCAGGACATAATAAATGGTCAACGATTAAGAGAAAAAAAGGCGCATTGGATGCCAAGAGATCAAAAATCTTCTCGAAATTAGCAAAGGAAATAACAATAGCAGTAAAGGAAGGCGGAGGAACCGATCCTAACTATAATGCAAAGTTGAGACTTGCAGTTCAGAATGCAAAGGGTGTCAACATGCCAAAGGATAACATCGAAAGAGCAATTAAGAAAGGTGACCAGGATGGTGCAAACTTCATGGAAATCACTTTCGAAGGATACGCAGCTCACGGTATCGCTCTTTTCGTTGAATGCTTGTCAGACAACAACAACAGAACCGTTTCATCGGTACGCGCAGCTTTCAACAAGTTCAACGGTACTTTGGGAACAAACGGCTCGCTCAGTTTCCTCTTTGAAAGAAAGGGTGTTTTTGAGATTCCAATGTCGGATTCTATCAGTATGGACGATTTTGAACTTGAAATAATTGACGCTGGAGCAGAAGACATCGAAGCAGATGAAGAAACCATAACTGTTACTTGCTCATTTGAAGATTTTGGCAACGTAAACAAGAAGTTGGAAGAAATGAACATCGTTCCTACTTGTGCCGAACTCAGAAGAATCCCAAACGACACGAAGGTTATTTCTCCTGATGATGCAAAGGGTGTTTTGAAGCTTATCGATGTTCTTGAAGATGACGATGATGTTGTAAACGTATTCCACAATATGGAAATGACAGACGAAATCATCGCTTCAATGGAAGAGTAAATTTTTTAATGAACATAAAATCTTTGTGAAGTCGGAATGTTTTGTTCCGACTTTTTTTCATCATTTTCCGTCTTTCTGGATTTGCAACCTTCAGCTCGTTGCCAATGACAACAATCACGAAGCTAAAAGTATAAGGATATTTTATCCACTAAACATAAATTATCACTTCCTTATTGTTTTTATTTTTAATTATTCTATTGATTTACAATCACTTGAATAAAATTTCTATTTTTACTGCAATATTTTTTGAAAAAAAGTGAAAATACATTTGGTCATGTCGTAAAAATGCACTTATTTTGCAGTCCCAAAACGATGGGAAATGTTGGTCCGATCGTCTAATGGTTAGGACGTCAGATTTTCATTCTGGTAATCGGGGTTCGATTCCCCGCCGGACTGCGAAAAGGAACTGCTATCAAGCAGTTCCTTTTTTGTTTTCCTCCATGTCAAAAATTAAAACTAGAACCTTGCCTTACAACTCAGAGTTTTTTATTAAATTTGCAGTTTATTTTCTAATTTGCAGAAAATGAGATTCAAAGACGTAATAGGTCAGGACGAAATAAAGGCAAAACTTGTGCAGGCTTTCAAGGAAAACCGCGTAAGCCACAGTTATTTGTTTTATGGTGCACCGGGAGTCGGCAAGATGGCATTGGCAATAGCATTCGCACAATACTTGTCGTGCGAAAACAAGGAGGAGAACGACAGTTGCGGACACTGTCCAAGCTGCCAGAAGTACGAGAAACTTGTGCATCCCGACCTTCATTTTGTATATCCGCATCTTTCGCAAGGTTCGCCAAACAAAGCCACAAGCGACACTTACCTCGACCTTTGGCGCCCTATGGTGAACAAAAGCCCATACTTCTCGTTCCGCGACTGGACCAACAACCTGCAAAGCGAAAACAAGCAATGCATGATATATGCTGCCGAATCGGAATCTATCATCAAGAAAATCAGCTTGAAAACCTACGAATCTGACTACAAGATAATGATTGTCTGGCTGCCCGAAAAGATGAACGCCGAATGTGCAAACAAAATACTGAAAGTCCTTGAGGAACCGCCTCTCAACACGGTATTCATGCTTGTAAGCAACAACAGGGAAGACATTCTGCCCACAATACAGTCGCGAACACAGCCTATAAAGGTGCTCGGAATTGCCGATGAACCAATGAAACATGCACTTATAGAACGATACGGACTCAGCGAAGAAGACGCCAACGACATCGTAAAAATCAGCAACGGAAGCATAATTGAAGCACGACAGCAAATAGAACAAGACGAAGAAAATGCCTTCAACTTCGAGAATTTTACGCTGATGATGAGACTTAGCTACGCAGGAAAAGTCCCCGATGCAATAGAACTTGCCAAATCATTAGCCAAACTTTCGCGCGAACGACAGAAAAGTTTCCTCGAATATAGCCTAATAATGACACGCGAAAACTTTGTACGCAACAAAAGCCTAAACCTCGCATATCTCACAAAGGACGAAGAAGCTTTCGCAAGCAAGTTTTCTAGGTTTATAAACGAAAGAAACGTAAACGAATTCATCAAAATATTTAACGACTCCTACTACCAGATAGAACGCAACGGCAATTCGGAAATAATTTTTGCCGACACTATATTCAACATAATGAGAATAATACGCTTATAAAATGGAAGACAGAATTATAAATACACCCATCGACTGCAACGAGGACTGCAACTGCACTTTTTCGGTCAAGGATTGCTGCAACAAACTCAACGTTTACGACTGGCTGTCTGATATCAACGACCCGCTAGCGCAGTCAAAGTATGTAGAAGTGAGGTTCAAGAACACCCGCAAGGGAATATATGAGAACAACCTTGACCTGCCATTACAGGTGGGCGACATTGTTGCTGTGGAATCATCACCCGGACACGACATCGGAATTGTTTCGGCAATAGGACAGATTGCCTGCTACCAGATGAGGAAAATCAGAAACCTGAGACTTGCAGAAATAAAGAAAATCTACCGCAAGGCTCGCGCCAACGACATCAAGAAATGGCAGGAAGCAATTGCCCTTGAACGACCGACAATGCTACGTACACGCGAACTAGCCGAAGAACTCAACCTTTCGATGAAAATCGGCGACACCGAATTCCAAGGCGACAAGACAAAGGCAATATTCTACTACATAGCCGAAGAACGCGTTGACTTCCGCGAACTGATAAAAAGAATGGCGGAGGAATTCCATATCCGCATAGAAATGAAGCAGATAGGAGCCCGTCAGGAAGCAGGAAGAATTGGTGGAATTGGTCCTTGCGGACGCGAACTCTGCTGCACTACATGGATGTCGGATTTCAAGTCGGTATCGACAAATTCGGCTCGTTTGCAGGAACTTACGCTCAACCCGCAGAAACTCGCAGGCCAGTGCAGCAAACTGAAATGCTGCCTCAACTACGAACTGGGCGTTTACCTTGATGCAAGGAAAGATTTTCCAGAAAACTCGTCGGTACTGCGTACAAAGGAAGGCGATGCTCACCACATCAAGAACGACATTTTCAAGAAACAAATGTACTACGAAGTCCGTATAAACGACATTCCTACAATTAAGATTCTTGATGTTGAAACCGTAAAGGGAATAGTGGAACAGAACAAAAAGGGAATACTACCAGAAAACGTATTCGAGATGGAAAAAACAGGTTCTCGCTCAATTTCCTACACCGACGAACTTAATTCCGAAAGCATCACTCGCTTTGACAAGGCAAAGAAGCCAAAATCGAAAAACAAGAACCGCCCCAAAGGCAGAAAACAAGGCAAGCCACAGGAAAACATGCCAAAGCAAGAGAATGACAACAAACACGCAACAGAGAAAAAGGAAGAATAATGAAAAAGCATCTTACATTTTTTGCCATAGCACTGGCGGTCGTAACATTATTTGCATCGTGCGACAGGAACAAGGTATATGAGGAATTTGTTGAAATAGAAGACTATGCATGGAACATGAACCAGCCGCTTAGCTACGAATTTGAAATTACCGACACTACAGCATTGCACGACATTTACATTAATGTTCGCCATGCAAACCAGTACCAGTACAACAACCTTTGGCTTTTCATAAACTCGTGGTCGCCAAGCGGTCAGAAAGCCGTAGATACTGTTGAATGTGTACTCGCTGACGAACACGGGAAATGGCAGGGCAGCGGTCTTGGCGATATTTGGGACACACAGATTCTTTGGAAAAAGAACGTAAGGTTCGCCACCGCTGGAAAATATCATGTTGAATACAATCAGGCAATGCGAACCGACAATCTTATCGGCATAATGGACATGGGACTTCGCATCGAACTTGCCGACAACGAGGAATAGAAATGAATTGCCCGCTTTGCAACACACTTAACAGCAATGCTTTCTCTGCAAATGGGAAAACATACTACAGCTGCAGCAATTGCGGACTTGTGTATATGGACGAAAACTACCTCCTTTGTGCCGGTGAAGAAAAAAAACGCTACTCGTTTCACCAAAACAGCATAGACGATGCTGGATATGTCCAATTTCTCAGCCGTGTAATAGAACCTGCCATGCAGTACATTTCGGCAGGGATGTCGGGCATTGACTACGGCTGCGGACCCAATCCAGTGCTTTCGCAAATAATTGAAGGCAAAGGGTTTGACTGCGACCATTACGATCCGTTCTTCTTTCCCGAAATCAACAATACAAAAAAATACGACTTTGTCTTTGCAACCGAATGTTTTGAGCACTTCTTCTCCCCCACCCTCGAACTGCAACGTATATGCAAGCTTTTGAAACCATCAGGAATCTTGGGAATAATGACAGAAATGCTCTCCGAAAATGCAGACTTCAACAGCTGGTACTACAAGAACGACCCCACCCATGTATGCTTCTACAGCAAAAAAAGCTTTGATTATATCTGCGAAACATACGGATTCAAAGAACTTTACAACGACAACCACAGAGTAATTATACTAAGGAAATCATGACACCCAATATAAACATATTGCGCCGAATCACGCCCAGATGGGTAGTATTCCTTATTGACATTGTAATTTGCTTCGCCTCGATTGTGCTTGCTTATTACCTGCGTTTCAACTTCCATCTTTCCGAAACAGAAAGAGCATTCATGCCTAGCGGAATACTTGCGGTTACGGTAATAAGGGCAATATCGTTCTTTATTGGCAAGACTTACTCCGGAATGGTAAGATTCACCGGAACTCACGACATAATCCGTATTCTCATTGTCATAGTCTGCGGTTCGGCAGCCTTGGGAGTTATTGACATTATTACGCTTGGGCTTATCGGAAAATACATTGTACCTCTATCAATACTCATAATCGACACATTTATATCTACCTCAACACTAATTTTCTCGCGGCTTCTGATAAAAATCCTTTACCTAGACTACAACAGCCAACAGAAAATAAGCAACAACGTACTGATATACGGAATGGGAAACCTCGCACAAACGACCAAAAGAGCCATTGAACGCGACAGACATTCCTTATACAAGGTGGTAGGCTTTATTGAGCATCACAAAAAAGTTGCAGGAAACAAAATCGATGGAATCAGGATTTTCCATATCAAGGACTTGGAAAGTGTAATTGACGAAAACAACGTGTCGCTGCTGATAATATCGGAACGCAGCCTGTCGATTGCACGCAAAAACTTTGTCCTTGACATCTGCCTATCTCGCAACGTGGAAGTGCGCACCATCCCCGAAGTTTCAACATGGGTAAACGGTGAACTATCGGTCAACCAGATAAGGAAATTCAAGATTGAGGACTTGCTTGAACGCCCCGAAATACACATCGACCCCGACGACATGAACCGCAACATCGGCGACAAAGTAATAATGGTAACTGGTGCAGCAGGTTCAATTGGAAGCGAGATTGTCCGCCAACTTACAAGATTCTCGCCAAAGACAATCATACTATTCGACTGCGCCGAATCTCCATTGTACGACATAGAACTTGAAATACGAGAAGAATACAAGTTCACCAACATCGAAATTGTCATTGGCGACATCCGCGACAGAAATCTTGTAAATCAGGTATTCGACAAGTATAAACCCGAAATTATTTACCACGCAGCAGCCTACAAGCATGTACCGATGATGGAAAACCACCCTTCGGAAGCCATAATTACCAACGTAATGGGTACCAAGATACTTGCCGACACGGCAGTAAGGCACAATGCGCAGAAATTTGTGATGATTAGCACCGACAAGGCCGTAAACCCGACTAATGTAATGGGTGCAAGCAAGCGAATTGCCGAAATATATACGCAGTCGCTCAACAACGAAGCCAACGTTTCCACACAATTTATAACCACACGGTTCGGCAACGTTCTGGGTTCAAATGGCTCGGTAATTCCACGTTTCCGCAAACAAATTGAAAATGGAGGACCAATTACGGTTACCCACCCCGAAATCACCCGCTACTTTATGACTATTCCCGAAGCCTGCCAGCTTGTGCTTATTGCCGGAAATATGGGCACGGGAGGCGAAATCTTCATCTTCGATATGGGAGAGCCCGTAAAAATTGCCAAACTCGCCGAAAAAATGATTATGCTGTCGGGACTAAAAGTCGGCAGCGACATTGAAATAAAATACACAGGACTGCGTCCCGGCGAAAAGCTGTACGAAGAACTCCTTGCTTCAAAAGAAAATACGATTCCGACAGAAAACAATCAGATAATGGTGGCCAGAGTGCGCGTATATAACCATTCCGAAGTGGCCTCGCCAATAGAACACCTCATCGAAATAGCGCCAGAAAGAAACGACATGGAGATTGTCAGCGAAATGAAAAAGATTGTTCCCGAATTTATAAGCAACAATTCCGTATTTGAGGAACTTGACAAAAAAATTGAATCTCCAGCACAATAACAACGATAAAACTTTCACGGCATTGCTTTTTGATTACATTTGCGCAAAAATTGAACTGACATGATGGGAATGATGCTTGTTTCAGTGCTTTTCTTAAGCATAATTATGGTGGCAATACCGAATATACTTTGGCTTGTTGCATGGCTTATTGGCAAATGTTTTCACTATGCCCTACCCTACGCACCATTCGGATGGACAGCTTTCGTACTTGTTGCAGTTGTATGGATTGTAATGGCCTACGGCTTCTTCATCGGACGGTTCAAACTCGACATCAACAATATAGAATACTCGCACAAGGACATTCCATCCGAATTTGACGGATACAAAATAGTACATATCAGCGATTTGCACCTTTCTACTTTTGACGACAGCCCCAAGCAGCTTCAACGGTTTGTTGATTCTATCAATGCACAAAATCCTGACCTTATTTGTTTCACAGGCGACCTTGTAAGCCTTGGAGTGGAGGAAGCAGAACCACATATCGCAACTCTCAAAAGCATGAAGGCTAAAGATGGCATAGCGAGCATACTTGGCAACCACGACTTCATCATCTATCGCCACCGCAGCGATACAGCCTTCAACCGCGAAGCTGCCGTAGAACGCCTTGACACACTACAGCGTAACACACTAGGCTGGCATCTGCTACGAAACGAAAGTTTTGAAATAGAGCGCAACGGACAAAAAATAACCATTCTTGGCGTTGATAACAAAAATTGCACAAACCAAGGCTTCCGAACGATTGACATGGGCGACCTGCCCAAGGCAATGCAAGGAACCGATGGCTTCCGCATTCTCCTCACCCACGACCCAAGCCACTGGCGAGGCGAAGTGTTAGGCGAAACCGACATCCCATTAACCCTCTGCGGACATACCCACGCAGCACAAATAAAGCTATTCGGCTGGACGCCTGCATCATGGACATTCACCGACACAGATGGTCGCTACGATGAAAACGGACAGACCATGTACATAAACGTAGGTCTTGGCTGTACCCTACCAATAAGAATTGGGGCAAATGCGGAAATCACAGTGATAACGCTGAGAAAGTCATAATTTGCACAGACGCCCAATAATTTCTGCGTGCTGTGGAAATTGTTTCAACAAGTCGTCCTTACTGCCCAATTCAAAATTTTCAAATGTAAATGCAGGCGCTACAGCGCAACCGACAAGGCAGAATCCTTGTTTCGATGGAATTTCGGCAGCAAACCACTCTTCGGAATTTATCACCACCTGCAATTCGCCCTCATCGGATAGATGATGTACGGTAAGGGTTCCATCATTACTGATAACATAGATGTCAAGTTGTTCACCATCATGGTAATACCAAATTTCTGTCATATTATGCAAGCGGTGAAACGCCGACATATCGCTGCCAGTTAGCATATAGTAGATGGTTGAAACGTCCTTTTTGCCCGATGCATCGTTTCCATAAACCTGACGATAATATCCGCCTTCAGGATGCGGTTCAAGGGCAAGCTTGTCAATGTATTTTTGGGTATTCATCTTCATTCTATTTTTCTCAACGATGCAAATTTAAACAAATCTTCTTCATTTTATCACATATATTTCCGCCTTTAAAGTTTTATTGGAAGGAAATCGTAAAAAAAAATCTCCCACCCCTGTAATATTTCCGTACTTTTGTTGTCTAACATGATGAACGTTGCAACGAAAACGAACAAATTAAAAGAATCATGAACAACGACAAAGAACATAAGTTTGAACTTCTGGTACGACAGCACAAGCGAACCATCTACACGGTGTGCTACATGTTCTCAACCAACAAGGACGAAATCGACGACCTGTTCCAGGAAATCCTAATCCGACTTTGGAACGGCTTCGACCAATACGAAGGCCGCAGCAGCGCAGAAACTTGGATATACCGCGTGGCACTCAACACCGCCATCAACCAGGACAAGAAGGAACGCCGCCGTCCCGATACCGCCCCGCTGACAGTGAACATTGACCCATACGAGGCCGATAATCCGCAGACACAGCAAATACGCGTCCTCTACGACCGCATCTCGCGCCTCGACCTCATCGACCGAAGCCTTATCCTGCTTTGGCTCGAAGGCATCAGCTACGACGAAATCGGAGCAATAATAGGCATCTCGCCCAACAATGTTGGCGTAAGACTGGCACGTATCAAGGAAAAACTGGTAAAAATGTCGTAAAAAATGAAAGGGAATCATCATGGGAAATCAAGAAAACAATAATCTGAACGAACTCGACCAGCTGAAAGCGCAATACGAAACGCTCAAACAGCAGTTCGAACAACAGGAAATCGTCAACGACCGTCTGATGAAAACGGCTATTCAAACCAACATCGACTACTTCACAAGAAACAGAAAAGTGGCGATGATAGTATATCCAATCCTAGCGGTGCTGATGTACATATACTTTGAAGTTATTGGATTTCGCGCTTTCGGAATCATATTGGTACTTTTGATTGCGATATGCACATTTGTTGAGCTCTGGCTCACTCGCAACACCCGCCAGAATGTGGTTGACAACTCCGACTTACTCACACTTTCACGAAACATGCAGAAACTCAAGACTGGATATTCAATTTACGTCGCTATCTGGCTGTTCGTATGTTTCGTATTTAGCGCCGCATTTACATTCCAATATGTTACCCGTCAAGGTCTTGATGTCGCAAATTTCACGAATGTGATATGGGCGTTAGTATTTATGGGCTTGCTGCTGCTGGTTTTTGGCATTGTGGCTTATCGCAATTTCGTCGGCCATTGCAACGATGTAATCCGTCAAATCGAGTCCTACGACGGCAAACCACAGCCAAAGAACCCGCGCACATTTCTGCTTTTCCTCAGCAGTATGATTGTTGCGTTTGGCATAGTAATTTTACTTGTCATCTTTGCTTTGCGCCCTACCACTTTTGTCCGTGCAGAAAACGACCTCTCAACCGAAGGCAAACTGGATTTTTGGGAAGTTTATGCCGACACAATTGTTTCACCAGACAGCACCAAAATCGTTATGGAACAATGGATGCAAAGTGATTCTATCGTTGTTATGAAAAGCGATTTGCCTGCGGACGAAAATCAGCAAAGCACAAGAATTTTTGCCATGAAAAAGACAACGCCACAAGGTCCAGCTATCAGTTATGATGTTATGGAAGGTAAGCCGATAATACAAAGTGTAGAAACTTCCGGTTCCAGCCAGAACGAAGAAGGCTATGTGCCAATTATTGTACGGTTGACGCCCGAAGCAAGCCAACTTTGGTCGCAGTTTACCAGAGAGATAGCAGGTCACAATACAGCGCTTGTAATTGATGGTGTAGTAGTTCAGGAATGGTTTGTCCAGTGCGAGATTAACAATGGACAATTATTCATCATGCAAAAATGGTCTTCGGATGAAGAATTGAAGGAGTTTTGTGAGATGCTGGTTAGACAATAGGAACGAATGGTTTGAAATTTTAAAATTAACACAAAATATTACAGAACGAGTCTCAAATTTGGGATTCGTTCTTTTGTATGGGTAAAAATTTGTAAATTGTTTATAATTCAACCCAATAGTGGTGAAATTCAGAGTGAAGTTCTAAACGACACCCACGATGTCAGTGTAAATGTCAGTGAAGATGTCAGTGTAAATGTGCTTAATGACATTATTACCGATTCAAATGTAACAGCATCGAAATTGGCCGAAAAACATTCTCTCACGGTGCGCCAGATATACAGAATATTGGCACATTTGCAAAAAGAGAACAAGATTATCAGGGTTGGTTCCGACAAAACCGGACATTGGGAAGTGATATGTACCTCAAATGCAACCCAATCTGGCAGTATAAACAATGTTGATGTCGTAGAAAATGAAGCAGATGTCGTAAAAGGCAATTCGTGAATGACAGTATAGAATTGTCGCGGCAATAGGCTCTTCTTAGAGTTGAAAAAGTAAGAGAAAAAGTATTTTTCAAGACACAGCTTTCGGGTTGTGTCTTTTTTTGTTTCCTGATTTTTCGTAATATTGCACCACAAAATTTTGGATATGAAGAAAGTGCTAATAATCTGCGGAAGTCCGCGCAAGGATGGCAACAGCGATATTCTCGCACAACAGTTTGCCAAGGGAGCCGAAGAGGCTGGTCACAGTGTCGAAACCATTTATATACGCGACCTTAAACTTGGGTACTGCGTCGGTTGCATGAGCTGCATCAAAACAGGCAAATGTTTCCAACAGGACGATGCCAACAGCATTCATCCCAAGATGCTTGAGGCAGATGTGATATGTTTTTCATCGCCAGTGTATTACTATTCAGTTTCTGCTCAGATGAAGACATTTATCGACCGCATGAACCCATTGTACGGACGCATGAAGGACAAGGATTTCTACTATATGATAACCGCTGCCGAGGACAACAATGCGCAAATAGGTCGTGCCTTCGATGCAATGGAAGGTTTTGCCGACTGCTTCGACAATATCCGCCGCTGCGGACGCGTGTATGGCGGTGGTGCTGGCGACAAGGGTACAATCTGCGAAACATCAGCATTTAACGAAGCATACGAAATGGGAAAAAACATTTGAGATGAATTGGACAATTATCATTATCGAAACGGTAGTTCTGACTATTGCCTTCACCGCAATGATACTAATTCCGCTGGTGAAGAATCCGGTATGGTGGATTGCCGACTATCCTGAGGATATTCAAGAAGAATATTTCAAGACACATGAGCGTATCCCTTCAAAATTCTTCACGCCAACGGTACTGCTGAAAAAAGGCATGGCTCTGCTTATCGCACTAGGATTATTGCTTGTAGTAGTTTGGTTGGCAGGTGCTTACAATTTCTGGTCTGCCTTGGCTGTCGGCTATGGAATGTGGCTGTTTATCGACTGGTACGACTGTTTCTTCTTGGACTGGGTGTTGTTTGCCAACATGAAATCTGTCCGTCTGCCTGGCACTGAGGACATGGACAAAGCATATCATCAGAAAAAATACCATTTTGTGCAGTCTTGTTGGGGCATGCTCATCGGTCTCATCCCATGTCTTGTCGGAGCAGGTCTGTATGGATGGTTATTTTGTTAATTAACAGATACTAGAGTTTTGTAAACCATTTCAAACCTAGAAACAAAAAACGCTGACGTCATGCTGAACTTGTTTCAGCATCTGGTCCGCGTTTTTTAGAAACTGCGCCAGCCATTCTAACATTTTATGTATTTTTGCCATCGTATTATTCTTGAAAGACTATGAATAGTTCGTTGCTTGAACTTTTTTCCAAAAACGGAGAACTCGTCCCAAAGGATGTAACACCTTGGCAGTCATTTTCTGGCAAAGGGATGACATTTGGGTTGGAATCGTACGACTGGAACGGCTGTGCATGTGTTTCACATCTCACGATGCGGGCTTTCTTAGGTATGATGAAGATGGATACGCTAATATGTACGCCCTACGCCAAGGATATGCCGCTTCTCTCATACGACCTTATTTCCGCGCTGTGGAAACGCACTCTGCTGGTGGAGACGTACAACACATTGGTTGAACCCATTGACCTATCGGCAATGATAGAAGTGAAAGAAAACTATAGCAACCTGAAGGACAAGCAGATGAAACCAGCGTGGTACGATGCTCTAAAACTTCCGCCAACTCTCAGTAAAGTGGGAGACGAGTCGAGATTGTCGGCCTTGGCGACAGAGATGATTTCATCATATCTAGACATCTTTGCTTCTGCCCGCGATGTTGACCGCACCACCAAGACCGCAAAAAACAGAACATACGTGGATGGCCTTATCAACGACGGACCCACCTTCAAGGTCGTCAGTAAGATGATTGGAGCAGATTCCGCCAAAATACTTTTTCATCGCTTTCTTTTCGGGACGGAGTGAATTGGTTGTGGATTTTTTCGTAATTTTGTTGCATGAAATTAGCAAAGCAAACCCTTATTATTTTTTGCGTGCTCTCTTGTTGTATAACCTTGCATGCAGGAAACTTATCCGATTCTCTACCATTGGGAAAAAACGGATGGTTTACGTATGCACCTTATGGGAAGTCGCTTCTGAGTGATACCCATCCCAATTTTGTGCGATTTGAGGTTGTGGAAAATACCAACCACCCAACCTTCGATTTTACTCATAGCGGCAAGAAGTTTCGCCCCAGCACCGAGGGCAACGACAACCGCAAAAGCAAGGTGCTTATACGTTCAACTCCTAATCGTTCGGCATTATCCATACAAGATGCAAAAGTAAGTATTTTTCTGACACCATAATTCGTGAGAATTCATTTAAATAAAAAAAAGTCCGACAATCGCCGAACTTTTAGGATATGTCCAAAATTAAATTTTACTTCTTATAACTATAAACAATTGATACCTCTCCATTGTCATTCAACACATATCTTGAATTTTCATTGGGACCAGCAATCTGTGGCAAAAGTTTATCTTCAATGTCAAGTGCCTGATAAATTGTATCCAGTATTACCATACCATCATTTACTACTGTTATTCTTGGATTTAAAACTAATCCAGTTTTTGCAACGGTTTTCATAATACCAGTAGAATCCTTGGCAACTTTGTCGAAATACGAAAGTCCTGTTGTCTCAATGTACGAATCTAGATGTTCTGGGTTGTAGGCAGAGAGAATTATGTACAATGGTACTTTGTTTAGCACTTCTTTGTTTGCAAGCAATGTGCCCAATGCCCCTTTTTCACAACCCTGACAACCATCGTTGCAATATATTGTAAGAATCTTGTAGTTGGACTCCTTTATCTCCATCTGCGACTTTACAAACTTGATTGGCGGACAGCCGTCAAGCAAAGCATTCTTTTTGTCCTCTAAATTCTGCTTCATTGCCTGTAGGACATTTCTACAGGAATCTATGTACCTGTTGTAATCACGGCTTGTTTTTACCAATTTAAGATAATATGCAGTTATAGTCGAATCGCTAGTTTTTCGTATGTTAAGTGCAAGATTCTTTTTAGTTTCAGATGGATAGTACTCGTATTCAAATTTTTCTCCTATATATTGGAAATCCTTGTCGGCAAACAATATCGCCCATTTAATTTTTCCATATATTTTCTCGTTGAAAAATATTGTACTTACATAAATCTGATTGCATTCGTCATATACTACTGGGCCATAATAACATGGCAATTCATGACCAAATTCGGCAGGCTGCGGAAGCGGCATTATGGTATCAACCAGAGCAGACTTAAAACAATGTCCAATTATACTATCATTTTCAAAGTCCCACTCAAACGCCATCGGCGAATACCTATATTTGAATATAGGCAAATCATTCGCTGATTTGTTTACCAACATTGAACAATTAGTAGGATAATACATTCCTTCCTTTATATATGCATATTTCCTATGCTTAGAAACATGGTACTTGTTTTCCTTTGTAGCCATACGGATTCCGATAGGTAGCGGATTATCTACAGACTCCTTTGTCCCCAACAAACCGTATGACCTAGAATAGGTTTCACACGGAATTATATTGCCTTGACAAAAGACAAAAGCACTATTTTCTGGAGCAACAAGTTTATTTATATCGTATTTATATCTATTCAATTCATCCTGGTCAACTTCGTATCCATATATTTTCTTCACATTTCCGTCCCAGTCGATAAGACGCAGTGCTTGCGGTGTCGCAAGTTCCATTTCGTGACGGAAGTTTGAACAGCCGATGAAAATACTATCCTTTCCTATAAAATAAAAGGATTTCATCTTGCCTAAAGAATCAACAAATATGTCGTGTATCTTTGCGCCGTTTCCTAAGTCATAGAAAGACAAAGATTTGCCACCAATATTCAAAATAACGACATCCTTTCCGTCCACATCAACCAACTGCTTGTAGCTCAGAATCCCTTTACCCCTGTCCTCTTCGGCAAGTAGAATCTCCTGTGTCTTATAAACCTCGTAGTCGTAAACAAATTTTTCCTTCGGTTTAGTATTATCCCTACACGAAAAAAGCGCAACCAACGATATGATTAGCAATAACAATTTTCTATTCATGACTCTCTGAAAATTTGATTTTATTACACATGAAAAAATTCATTCAAATATAGACATTTTTTTAACACAAATGTACTTCTTCTAAAAATATTTACATAATCACAACAGAATGTTGATTGTCAGCACCTTGTACTAGTATTTTTAGATTTTTACAAAAAAAATCGACCTTTTAAACACAGCAAACAATACTTATTATATATACACAACTAAAGATTATACATTAGTTATTTTTAGCAAAACACAAAAACATCAAAACAACAAGAAAAAGACTTCAAATTTACATCAATAACAGCAAGTTTTCAGCATCTTTTGCTATTTTACTCTTCGCAAATCGTACTTCGCAACATTTAGCTTAGCTTTGCAAACCTTTAGTTCAACGAAGTTAAATCATGAAATCCCAGTATCGGTCTTGCGATTTTTTTTATTTTGTAATAAATATCCTATTTTGTATTTTTGTCAGCGAATTATTAAATATGGATATGTCGAACTCAAATTCTTCTGCGATTTCAAATGGTCTTCGATATTTGGCGGACAGGGGTTGGACGGAACTTATTGATTCCAGATGGACGATTGATGTGCGAGAAGAATTGGAACTATCTGGTCTTGGATTAGCGGAAAATGAAATTA
>JAGCNN010000142.1 GCA_017645925.1 Bacteroidales bacterium | reverse complement strand
GCAATAATTAATAATAACTTTTTCATTTTGTTAAATAATTTAAATTTACGTTTGCAAAAATATTATTTTTTTATGAATCTTCTGCGGCAAGATTAAAAACTACACAAAAACGACAATTTTAAACTGACAAAAAGATTTCAATCGTCCGCCATCATAAACAATATCTAAATCACAACATTTGAACATAGCATGCACGGCAAAAAATTGTGCATCAACGATTGTAGAGATGTTGCGCGCAACATCTCTACAAAATTTTTCATATCGGATTTTTGTATATTTTTGCGGTACATCTTTCTAACATGTAAATTATGAATTTGAAATTATCCATTTTCATCACATTGGCAATTATTCTGTCGGGTACTGTATCTGCTAAATCCGTTGACGAAACAACTGCACGGACCGTTGCATCACGTTTCTACGCCATGAAATTTAACCATGCGCCAGAATCACTAACACCATCAATAGCCTACACTGCCCCTACCCTCCGTGGCGAAAACGGTTCTACTCCAAGTTTCTATGTCGTCAATTTCGGCACCGAAGGCTTTGTCATCGTAGCTGGAGACGACAGAGTACGACCAATTCTGGCATTCTCGGACGAAGGTGCCTTCGTTGCTGAAAATATGCCAGCCCATATTCGCTTTTTCTTGGATGGATATACCGAAGAAATTCAATATATGATTGACAACCAGCAATATGACAACGAAATTGCGCAGCAACAATGGGAAGCATTGCTTTCTGATTCCACTCCAGTGCAAAAAGATGGCAATGTGGTAGTTGAACCTTTGCTCCTCCGCAACAAATGGAAACAGACAAGGTACTACAACAACCTCTGCCCTGCCGATGCAAGCGGCGATGCTGCATACGGTGGTCACGCAGCCGTGGGTTGCGGAGCCATTGTTATGGGACAGGTGATGCGGTACTGGCAATTCCCAACTACCGGCACAGGAAGCCACTCGTATAGCAGCAACTACGGCACACTTTCAGCCAACTTCGGTGCAACTACCTACCATTACGAGAATATGCCCGACCAACTCACCTCAACTAGTCATCCCGACAGTTGCGTGGAAGCCATAGCCACTTTGCTATACCACTGCGGTGTTGCCGTCAACATGAATTACGGACCATCCGCAAGTGTGTCAAACTCCAACAAGATTGTATCCGCACTCTCAACTTATTTCCGCTATCCTGCTACCATACAGTATATTGAACGCGGAAGCCTCTCAACAACAACGTGGCTCAATTACCTGAAGGGCGAACTTGACGAGGGCGCACCATTTATGTACGGCGGAAGCGGAAACTATGGCGGACATGTCTGGCTTTGCGACGGCTACCGCGACGACGACTATTTCCATTTCAACTGGGGATGGGGCGGACAGCAAAACGGCTACTTCGCACTTACCAACTGCAGCTCTTACGGATTCAACAGCAATCACGCCATAATCATAGGCATCCGCGGTCCAGAATTGCCCACCGTCGTAGAGGAAAATAATGTGGAAAATGTCAATGCTTTCCCAAATCCATCCAATGGCAAGGTGTATGTTTGCGCAGAAGCACAGCCAGTGCAAGAACTGCAAGTTTTTGACTTGTCCGGAAGAATGCTTATACAGAAAAGCGTTGAAGCAAAAGAATTCTCCATTGACTTATCAAATTACAACATAGGGACTTATATTCTTCGACTTGTTACTAGCAATGGCGTTGAAACAAGAAAAATCATCATCAATTAGATTGACAAGGGAAGTCATTCAACTTTCAAAATCTTCTTAACGATTCCTCATCATTTTGTTAAATATTCTTTAAACTCCCGAAGCAGGAAAGAAAACAAGTTTTTTGGCACAATTTTTATAATTTTACCCACTGAACAAATTAAAAATTTACGGTTATGAAACGGTTTATCATATTAGGATGTTTGGTACTTGGGATGAGTATCGCATCGGTGGCACAAACGGTAACGGCAGCAAGCGAAGAAATAGCTGACGATTTCGATCTCCAAGCAGCTGCATCACTGTTCGGAGATTCAAAAGACATTGAAGACTTCGAGAAAAAACTCAACGACGAATCAATAGCCATTTCAAACCTCGACCTCAACGGCGACGGAGAAATTGACTACCTCAGGTGCGTTGAAACGGTAGAAAACGGCGATCACTACATCGTGATACAAGCAGTTCTCGCAGCCGACATCTACCAAGACATAGCAACGATATATGTAAAAAAAGACGTTGAAACCAAAAACATCACGGTACAAGTAATAGGCAACGAGTACATCTACGGACGTAACTACATCGTAGAACCAGTTTACATCTACCGTCCTGTAATATACAGCTGGTTCTGGAATCCATACTGGCACTACTGGCACTCGCCATACTACTGGGGATACTACCCACACTACTGGCACTGCTGGCACCACAGACCATACCACGTATATCATCACCACATCACTGAATATCATCACCACCATCACTGCAGCTATCACCATCCACATCACCCACATGATGGCTACAATGGACACAGGGAAGTTCACAACGGATACGGCAACTCGCATCCAAACGGAAGCTTCAACGACAGACACCCTGAACACAATAACATAAGCGACCACCACAGGACTATAAGCAATCCAAGAGTGGCTGGAAGTTCCGAAACCAAAACTCCATCGGCTAACAATAGGATTGACAACACTCACAGGACTCCTACAAACAATAGTGGCTCAAGGGTTGCAAACGACAACGCCAGCAGAACGCCTGCAAACAATAGCGGCTCAAGGATTGCAAACGACAATACCAGCAGAGTGCCTGCTAACAACAGCGGCTCAAGGGTTGCAAACGACAATACCAGCAGAGTGCCTGCTAACAACAGCAACAGCATCAACTCATCAAGCTCGCGTCCAAGCAACTCCAACAGCAACTCAAGGGTTAACTCGTTGAGTTCGTCAAGACCAAGCAACAACTATAACTCATCAACCTCACGCCCAAGCAGCTCAAACAATAGCTCAAGGGTAAATTCTTCGAGCTCGTCGAGACCAAGCAGCAGCTACAACTCTTCAAGCTCGCGCCCAAGTAGCTCTAGCAGCAGCTCAAACAGTAGCTCAAGGGTAAATTCGTCAAGCTCGTCGAGACCAAGCAGCAGCTACAACTCTTCAAGCTCGCGCCCAAGTAGCTCAAGCAGCAGCTCTAATAGTAGCTCAAGGGTAAATTCGTCAAGTTCGTCAAGACCGAGCAGTAGCTACAACTCTTCAAGCTCACGCCCAAGCAGTTCAAGCAGCAGCTCACGAGTAAACTCATCACCTTCATCAAGACCTAGCTCATCAAGTAGCTACCATGGAGGCTCAAGTTCATCACACTCAAGCTCACACTCAAGTTCATCTTCGAGCAGGTCGAGTGGCAGCAGCCACAGCTCCTCAAGCCATAGCTCTTCGAGCCATTCATCCTCTCGCAGATAACAATATGATATAGCATTTCATGACAAACAAAATGGTGCAGATAAACAATCTGCATCATTTTTTATTAAATTTGCGCCATCAAACGAATTTCAAATAGTACGGTCGCGGCGCGCCACGACGCAACATAGAATAGAAACGAGAAACTAGTAACATAGAAACATGTACGGTCGCGGCACACCACGACGCAACTTAGAAACGTGAAACATAGAAACTTAGAAACAATATCAAATTAATGAGACGATTTCTTACGATAATCCTTTTGGCTTCTGCTACACTAACTGCAAAATCCCAGCAGATAGAATATTTCAACGACCTTATGTCGGACATGTACAACTTTGCCATTTACGAACCAGCAGGCTACGACCCCGTAAACAGTACGAACATGCCTGTAGTAATGTTCCTGCACGGACGAAGCATGAGCATTGGTCTTGGAGGTTACAGATATGGTTCGATAACATCAATACAAGAAGGCTACGAAATCCTGAAAGGCCAACCTGCACTGATTTTGGAACCAAACGCAAATGGAAACGAAGGCTGGGGTTCGGTAAAACTGCACAAGGTTTACGAATTCCTGAAGGCTCATTACGCATTCGACCATGACAGGTTTTATGTAATAGGTATGAGCATGGGCGGCTGGGGAACACTAAACTACGTCAACAAATATCCCGACGAGGTGGCCGCCTGCGTTGGCATTTGCGGTGGTTGTGACGCTAAGACTCCATGCGGACTCAACAAGGTGCCAACTTGGATTATTCATGCCGCCGATGATGAAACAACAGATGTCGCTTGCTCCGACAGGGTTGTCGAGGCAATGAAAACTTGCGGAAGCACCAACCTGTTGAAATATAGCCGATTGGCCAGCGGAGGTCACAGCCTAATAACATATTTCAGGTACTACAATCTATATACATGGCTTTTCAAGCACAACCGCGCCAACCGCCGATTCGACACAAGCATCGACTTTGTAAATAATCCTGAATATCCATCAGTTAACGAGGACAGATATTGGCTTGGAGCAGGACATACCGCAGATGAAATTTATATCAACCAGACAGAACTTGCCAAGATACAAGCCCGTACACCAAAGCAAAAAGGTAGTAACACCATGGCATCGAACAGCGGAACAACAACGAGTAACAGCACCAGCAATAGCGGGAATTCGTCAAGTACATCAAAGCCGACAACAAGCAACACTTCATCGTCATCGAGCAACACAAGTTCGTCGTCGAAACCAGCAACGACAAAAAATCCGGCATCAACATCAAAGCCCGCAAATACTGTTACAAAAAAACCAAGTACAACAACATCTACTACAAAACCAGGTTCTGCCACTATAAAACCAGTAGTTGCATCAGAAAAGGGCATCTACATTGTCAAGCAAGGCGATACTTTAAAGAAAATCGCAAAAAAGCATAAGATAAAATACAAGAAACTCCTTCAAATCAACCACTTTACAAAAGACAGAAAAATTAAGCCAGGCGACAAGATAAAGGTTGCATAGCATTTCACAACACCACAAAAAAACGATTGGTGTTAAAGATTTTATATACCTTTGCTTTTTAATTTCAAATGCGCCGTATAGCGGTGTCAGGAGAAGTTTGGAATTTTATTATTTGTAAAGTGAAACTTAGGAATATATGAAGACTAGTAACATGATTTTGCCGAACCTACTATTGGGAATGGCAGGAGGCATACAGTATCGAGCTCTTTTAAGAGCAACTAAGAATCCGCGCAAGGCTAGCGAAAAGACACTTCGCGAAATACTGACCTACGCAAAAGATACCGTTTACGGGAAGGAACATAAATTTGAATACATACTTGAAGCCGCTGACGATACAGAATTGTACCGCCGCTACCGCGAGCAAGTAAAACCAAACGAGTACGAAGATTTACGTCCATACGTAGAGCGACACAAACACGGCGAACCCGACATTCTGTTCCCCGGCAAGCCTATACTCTACGCTACCACATCAGGTTCGACAGCCGAACCCAAATGGATTCCAATAACCCAACGCTACCTGAAAACCATCTACGGAAAGATGACCAAAGTATGGCTATACAACTTCATACAGAACCGCCGCAAGGTTTATGCAGGCAAGATTCTTTCCATTGTAGGCAAGGTAATCGAAGGCTATGCACCAGACGGCACAGTATATGGCTCAGTAAGCGGTGTAACGCAGAGAGACTGCCCCGGCTTCGTAAAAAAACTCTACAGCAACCCGCAATGTGTATATGGTATAGCCGATTACACAGCTCGCTACTATGTACTTATGCGTATGGGCATCGAACAGGATATCACACTGATTGTTACCGCCAACCCATCAACTATAGTTGAGTTGCAGAACAACGTGAACCGCTACTACGATGAATATGTGAACGACATTGAAAAAGGAACGCTTAAAGCCGACCTCAACATCGACCCGCAAATACGCAAGGAGCTTGAAGCATGCCTCAAGCCAAATCCGAAACGAGCCGCCGTACTTCGCGCACTAAAGGCAAAATACGGCAACGTACTGCCTAAACATTATTGGCCCAACCTGCAGATTCTCAACACGTGGAAATGCGGCAACACAAAGGTATATCTCGACAAGTTCAAGGATTCGTTCCCGGAGGGTATGCTACATCAGGAGTTCGGTTATTTTGCTTCGGAATGCCGCTTCGGATTGGTTATGGACGACACCCTTAACAGCGTTATGTTCCCACACATGCACTACTACGAATTTGTAAAGGAAGAAGACATGGACAGTCCAAACCCGACCTTCTACCAGTTGCACGAATTGGTCGAAGGTCAGCGCTACTGCCCGTATGTTAGCACCTTTGCAGGTTTGTACCGCTACAATATGAACGACCTGCTCGAAGTTGGTCCAAATTTCCAGAACACCCCTACTGTACACATGATACAGAAAACCCACGGCATCGTTACCATGACTGGCGAAAAACTTTATGAGCGTCAATTCATTGAAGCAGTACACAAGGCAGAAGAAACAACAGGCATGAAAACACGCTTTTTCATCGGCTTTGCAGAATTGCCGGAATCGCGCTACAACTTCTACTATGAGTTTGCCGACCAAGAAACAACACAGGAGCAAGCCGAAAAGTTTACCGAAGCCGTTGACTCAGCCTTGAAGGACATCAACATTGAATACAAGACAAAGCGCGACTCATTAAGATTGAAAGATGCCGTAACCTATCGCCTGCAGTTTGAATCGTTCGAGCATTTCAAAGAAGCATGCATCAAAGAAGGTGCAAGGGACGGACAGTTCAAGCTCAATCTGCTCTTGCAGGACGAAAAACGCCAAGAAAAGTTCAATAAACTTGTAAAATAATATGGCAGAAATCAAGGCTGCCATATTCGACCTAGACGGGACTTTGTACGACAAATCCCGCCTTTCTATTCGTATGCCGCTAAACCAATTGCTTCACGGAAAACTTTTCATGCTAAAACGTGAACGGGAAGTCCGCACAAAGCTAAAAGGTCAGTATTTTGGCAACGAAGAAGCATTCTACGATAACTTTTTTGCCCATATAGGAAAGAAAAACGCAAGAAACTGGTATTTCAACTGCTACCTGCCAGAAATGGCAAAAGTTCTGCACAAGCATTACCATATTGCCCCATGGGTGGAAAACACCATAGAACAACTGCGCAAAGCAAATATAAAAATTGTTGTATTTTCGGACTATGGTGCTGTGGAACAACGTCTTGATGCACTTGGCTTCAAATGCGAATGGGCAGACTACATTTTTGATGCGCCGTCGTTTGGAGGTCTAAAGCCCTGCCGCGAATCATTTCTTGGAGTTTGCGAAAAGATTGGAATCGAACCTCAGCACTGCATTATGGTTGGCGACCGCGACGATACCGATGGCGCAGGAGCAAAAGCAACAGGTATGCAGTTCGTAAAGATTGAAAAAGCGTCAAAGCCAGAAGTGCTGGTAAATGGCGTCAGTTTCTAAATTCCTTTTTAGACAGAACATATATCAAACTGCCTAAAGCAGAAACAGAAAGCGATTATACTTCCTCTTCAAACGCCGGCCAAGGATTTACCTCTATTCCAGCCATCTGTACCATACGCTCGTGAGCAACAGCGCAAATACGCTGAAGTTCCTCCTTGCGAGACTTTTCCTTATCGAAAAATATTGGTTCGCCAACATGCAAGGTTACACACGGAATATTACTGGAGCCGAAAAGCCGATACAAACCCTTGCGCTCGCGGTAGCTATAAACCAACGGAACTACAGGAATATCATATTTGTAGGCCATTGAAAACGCACCAAGTTTAAACGGACGAACAGGCACATACATATTCCAGCGCACAGCCTCCGGAAAAATCAACATCCAATCCTTGCGCCTATGGTACTCGTCAAATGCCTCGTTGAACTTACGTATGCCGCCACGGGTTTCGGGAATAGGAATACCCCCAGCATGACGCATAAACCAACTGTTCTTGCCATTGAAATGCTTGGCAAACATCGGAATCCATAACCTCCGAAAACGCCTAACTGCTTGATTTACACCAAAAGCATCAAAAACAAAAACATGATTGCACACACACATTGCACCATTTTCCAACTCATTGCGATACTTGCGAATATTTTCGCGTCCAACAATTCTTAGTCCAAAATGAAAACGGTTCCAGAAAGCCACGAGAACCCATTTTACAAAAAATCCCAGAATACTGTTAAGCCTGAAACTCAACGACTTGTCAATATACGGAAAGGTTTCATCAAACTGATATTTTCCCTTCGACGAATCCTCTACCTCCACTTTCAACAGACGGCGGAACGGATCATCGGTAGGATATTCGATTCCAACATCAGGAATACAAACACCTTCTTTTACCTTAAATGTACCAAATTGCATTTTGTTAAATTAAAACACCGCAAATATAAAGTTTTTCTTCGAAACTTACTGCCATTTCAAAACCTGCTAGAACGAACAAAAACAAACTCAAAAAACTATAATCTTTTACTATTGATTTTTAAATAAGTTTATTAACTTTGTCATCATAAAATTCATACGATAAAAATACGCAGAAAAAACAATATTAACATAGGAGAACACACCATGGCAATAGACAAAAGCATTCTTGATTCGTACACAAATGGATACAAATTCTATTTAGATGATTTGAAAAACAGGAATAT
>JAGCNN010000141.1 GCA_017645925.1 Bacteroidales bacterium | reverse complement strand
TCGCCGAACGAGCTGGCGTATTCGTTTAATTCTTCAATTTTGATGTCACCGCTTGCAGCCTGACGTTTGTCATCGTTGTATAGGCGTTCAACGAAGTAGTTGAGGTCAACGAGCAAATCCATTTGTGTGAGCACGTTGTCTTTCATCTTGTGCTTGGTCAAGAATATAGTATTTTGCCGTGGTTGTACTGTGTCGAAGCCAATGTCGCCGTCTCCGTCAGTAAACGAAAAGATGAGGGTTCCGCGTTTTACAGTGTTGCCAAGAAGTACCGTGTCGGCAAATGTGAATTCCTTGAAGCTTACTGTCGGCTCGTCGGGATAGTCAACTTCGGGCTTGCACGATGGTACAAGTGCCGATGCAAGAGCCAGCAGTATCATATATATATAAAGGTGTTTTCGCATAATGAAATTTTTGTCAAAGATAATGAATTTTTGCGATGTAGTAAATTTTTTGCGGAAGAGGCTGTCTGGAAACTATGCAACTATATCAGTTGTAACTTGTCAAATTCATCGGGATATTTTACGGGACGTTTCTTTTCCATATCAACAAAAGCAACTGTTACTTTTATGTCGTTCAGAAGTTCGTCTTTGCTGTTGAAGATGCGTTGGTCGAAAATCATTCTTGCTCCTCTGAGATTTGAAATGCTTGTTTTTACAATTATTTCCTCGTCGTGGTATGCCGGCTTGTGATAGTTGATTTCGGCATTTACCACAGGACAAACAATGTTTAGCTCCTTTGCCATCTTGGAGAAAGGCATGCCTATCTTGTGCAGGAAATCGCCGCGAGCAGCCTCGTAGATGCGAAGATAGTTGCCGTAGTAAACCACACCCATAGCATCGGTGTCGGCATATAGAACGCGATACCTAAATATTGTCTCCATCGTTTGATTTTCGTTTCAATTCAACAAATATTCGTCTAGTAACCCACGAATCGGTAGCGGCATAGCGTATTTGCTTGGCTGTAAGGACATCGTTTTCCCAGTTGCTTAGCTGTTGTGCCTTCGAAATTCTTACGCCTAACACGATTGCAGCCAACTTGCGCAGGCTTTTTTCTTCGATGCCATATTCCGATACAATGCTCTGCAAATCAATGAATCCGGCGGCTTCAAACGGGACAAGTTTCTGCAGTCCCTTTATGTCGTCTCGGCTTGATAGACCAATCTTTGTAAACCTGTCAGACGAAAGCAAATTGCGAAGTTCTACGGGTAAGCCTATCTTGTTTAGCCTGAATATGTAAGTCTTTTCCCTGCTGCTGAGTTGCAAAAGAGCGACGTTCTTTCTGTTTGCTGCTCCTTTCCTGAAGCATGGTTTTGTTTCTGTATCAAAGCCCCAAAGCGGTTCGAGGAAAAGTTCGTCTTTTACCTCGTTGTATTTTTCCATAGAGTCAACACATATAATTTCGCCATCGTAGGAATAAAGCGGTAGCTTCAAGAGTTCTTCGGTGCTAATGCTTTGGCTATAAGTTTGTTCAGTCATCTCTGCGGTACTTAATTTCGTGGAGGGCTTTCAGTAGGGCAAGAAGCCTCACGCCCCAGTAGTCGGGAAAGTTGTTGCGGCAGCAAGCCAATGCGGCAAGCATAACCTCGTCGTTTGCGATTCGGTATGCGCCAACAAGGTCGCCCATCTCCTGATATAGGTCGGCATAAATTTCGGACAAGCCAACGCTCATAGAGTCCATCGTGCTCATCATTGCGGCATCTTGAACCTGAACGAATTCATCGTCTTCGTCGAGCCGTGTTGAAGTTGTCTGCTGTATGTACGACCATGTTGCTTCGTCAACAAACTTTTCTGCAAAATCTTCGTCATAGTCGCTGATTTCGGGCAGCATAACGCCTTTCTGGTATAGCAGCGGCAACATTTTTACAGAATGGTCTATAAAATCCTCTTTTGTCATGTTGCGAGCATTCTCGAGCAGGCGGACAAATTCCTTTGCCACAGTAACGAACTCAATTGCTTCGTGTTGATAAACAACGTTGTACTCGTCCATTACTTCAAAAGTCTTTCATCGGCCATAAACCAGAATTTCACCGTGTTGAAAGAATAACCTTCCAGATTGTCCGTTCCGACTATATTTATGCTAAACACAGGAGCAACAGCCAGAATCTTCTTGGTTATCATGCCGTCATTAAACTGCCATTCTTCAAGGAATCTCAGTTTCATTATGCGAGTCTGGTCAAGCTGAAATTCTACATTCGGTCTTGATATGTAGCGGTCTTCTGTTTCATCGTACACATCAGGCACAGGAAGCGAAACTATCATTTCGTATTCGAACATTTCCTTGACCTTGCTGTCGGGAATACGTTCCAAATGCTCATAGTCTCCCTCTGGGTCGTAATAATAAATTGGAATTTTGCAGTCACGGACATCGGCAAACAAATTGTCGATAAACTTGTCGCCTGATGGGTAAGGCAAGTTTTCCCAAAACCAGTTCGGGTCGTTTTCTGTCCTATCTTCCAATTTAAGGTTTACAATTGGCACGTCGTAGAGTATTTTCTTGGTAATGACATCGTCGGTAGCAACTTCGCCACCATTGTTGCACGATGAAAATACAGCAAGCACCAAAACAAAAGCAAGTACATAAATTCTATTCATTATCTACCCTCCACGTTTAATATGTTTGTAAATTTTTTTAAAATCTTAAGCACCAAGAAAATCAGCAATCCTGCAGCAAAGATGCAAATCCATATCCAGTCAAGGGAAAAACGGTGTTCGGCTATTGCATATTCGAGCACACGGAAAGCGGTCATAACAAGGATTAGATTGAAAAAGCCGTTGTATTCACGCTTGAGCACATTGCGCACCGAAAAAGGCAGCGTTGATTTGCGGTAGTTGCGGAAACTTGGTATAAAAGCAGGTGTGCGGTTTGCCCACTCGAGGTAGGTGTCGCCGAATTTTTTGCGCAGGAAAGCTTCTTCGGCATACATGATTCTTTCGTAGTAAATCCAGTAGAATGCGCAGAAGAACAACACGAACCACAGGTCCATGACCATCAGTGCAGGTGCCAGCCACATAAAGAAGTTGCCGAGATATAGCGGATGCCTTACGGTGGAATATATTCCCGATGTGTTGACTTGTTCGGCTACTTGCCCTTCTGTGGTATTTCGTCCGCTTGTCCCCTTGGGAGTATGCCCAACTGTAATTATGCGTATTGCAAGTCCTACAAAACCAATGCAAAGAAAAATTACGGGCAACCACCACGGCATTACGCTTCCGCGCAAATATGTTCGGTATGCAAACCATGCCGCTCCTGGAACAAGTATCAGCACAGGCAGCCAGCTGCGTCTTTTGAAGAGATTATTTCCTTGTATCTCAAACGATTCCTGTAAAGCCATGCGAAATATTTTTTCTGAGTGCAAACTTACATAAAATTTTGGAATACTATGTCAGCAAATTTCATTGGTAAAAATATAAGTTGTGATGTGGGGTGTTTTTTTTGCATTGTTGTCCGATAAAGTACCTAACCCGTCATTTACTCGTATGTTCCCAACGACACGAATGCAACCTATTATGTAATAAAGAAAGGGGATACGCTAAGCCACGTTGCAAGGATGTATCCAGCATATTACAAATTGGGCAGAAGATTTATTTGAAATGAGGGGTGAGAGATGAGAGACGAAAGTTGAGAGTTGAGAGACGAGAGTAGCGGCGCAATGTTTTGCGCCGAAGATGAGGGATGAGAGATGGGGAAATAGGGACATGGGGACATTTTGACATAGGGACATGATAATTGGGGTGAGAGGATAGACGAGAGTTGAGAGACGAGAGATGAAAGTTGAGAGACGAGAGAGAGAGTAGGGGCGCAATGTTTTGCGCCGAAGATGAAAGTTAAGAGACGGGGGAAATAGGGACATGGGGACATTTTGACATGGGGACATGATGATGGAGGGAGGAGAGACGAGAGTTGAGAGACGAAAGTTGAGAGACGAGAGCGCAATGTTTTGCGCCGAAGATGAAAGTTGAAAGACGAAATGCAGGAATCTTTTTTAGTATGCCTTATAAATAATGATGGGTGATTGTTAATAAATGTATGTGTGAATGTGTTGGTAATTAGCACGATTAGGTGTTTATTAAATCATGTTGTTAACAAAAAAGAGGGTTGAAGAGGGGTTTGGAAGGATATTTTATGGTAATTTTGCATCGTCAAAAATTGATGATATATGAATATGTATGTAATTGCCGGTTGCAATGGAGCAGGTAAGACTACAGCTTCTTATTCTATACTTCCAGAAATGCTGGAGTGTACGCAGTTCATCAATTCCGACGAAATAGCCAAGGAGTTGTCATCGCAGACGAGGGGCATCAAGTTCGAGGCAACAAGAATAATGCTTTCGCGCATGTATGCTCTCATCGAGGAAGGAAGCGGTTTCGCTTTTGAGACAACTTTGGCAACAAAGACATTCAAGGCTATAATAAAGAAGGCAAAGGACAAGGGCTACAAGGTAACTCTTGTTTTCTTTTGGCTTGACACTCCTGAACTCGCTTTGCGCCGTGTGCAGGAACGTGTGGAACATGGTGGTCACGATGTGCCTAAGGATGTGGTTTACAGGCGGTACGTGGCTGGAATGCGCTATCTTTCGCAGATATATATTCCGGTTGCCGACTACTGGATGATAATCGACAATTCCAACAATCCTTTCAAGCTTATAGCCGATGGTGCCAAGGAAGAGGTCTTGAATGTTTATGACGATGATGTTTTTAATCAAATAATTACAGATGGAAAATTGCGAAATTAAAGAACTACGAAAGAAAATTCTTAATGGATTGAATCTTTCTTATCGAAAATTATTGGAGACGAGAAAACAGCAGAACGATACTTTGGTTGTATCTGAAGGTGGTAAAGTTGTATTACTTGAAGCTAAAAAGGTTAGATTAAAAGTTTATAAATAGGATATGGATAAAGTTGCCGAACTACAGACAATTGCTAGGCAGGTAAGACGCGACCTGCTGAGAATGATTCATGCAAAGAAATCGGGACATCCGGGTGGTTCGCTTGGCGTTACCGACTTGATGGTTACATTGTATTTCGATGTGATGGAACACGACCCTAAGAATTTCGACATCAACGGAAAAGGACAGGACTTGTTTTTCCTTTCAAACGGACACACATCGGCTGCATGGTACAGCGTTCTTGCTCGTGCAGGATATTTCCCAGTTGAGGAACTCAAGACTTTTCGCGCAATAAATTCGCGTTTGCAGGGACATCCGACAACTGCCGAAGGTTTGCCGGGTATCCGCATTGCATCGGGTTCGCTCGGACAGGGCTTGTCGGCTGCCTGCGGTGCTGCACTGGCAAAGAAGCTCAATGCCGACAATCATACGGTATTTTGTCTGATGGGCGATGGCGAAATAGAGGAAGGTCAGGTTTGGGAGGCTGCTATGTTTGCAAATGCCCGCGAAATAGACAACCTTATTGCTTTTGTTGACCTCAACCGCAAGCAGATTGACGGTACTACCGAAGATGTCATGAAACTTGGCGATGTGAAGGCTAAGTGGGAAGCATTTGGCTGGTATGTGCTTGAGTGCAACGGCAACGACATTGCTGACCTGCGCAAGACCATCACCGATGCAAAAGGTCATCTCGGCAACAAGAAGCCTGTCATTGTTCTCATGAAGACCGAGATGGGTATGGGTGTTGATTTCATGATGGGAACACACAAGTGGCACGGCACACCGCCAAACGACGAACAGCTTGCTGCCGCCTTGGCACAGTTGCCCGAAACACCATTGGGAGATTATTAGAAATTTGCGAGATTTTCACACGGCGGTGTCCTCAGAGGGGATGCCGCTTTTTTTGTGGGTGGGTGTAGGATGGTTGGTGGGCGGATGGAATCCGCCGGAAGGGACGGAACATGGGTTTGTGGATGTTGTCTGGATTTGTAATCCAGACAACTTGAATATAAGGATTTACAATCACAGGCGGTCGAAAGAAAATTAACATCCACCTGTTTGAAAAAAGCATCATATTTTACTATTATTAAGGGACATATTACGTTTAAAGATAAACGTAATTTTATGAAGTTAGATAAT
>JAGCNN010000140.1 GCA_017645925.1 Bacteroidales bacterium | reverse complement strand
TACATTGTATTCCAATGCCTTGTAGTTGATACCCGACATATTTACTGGTGAACCGTGTGAAAGGTGTCCGCCGTGTGCGAGGTTAAGTCCGAGGAATGTGTCGCCAACGTTAAGGCATGCAAGGAATACTGCCATGTTTGCCTGTGCGCCCGAGTGCGGCTGTACGTTTGCCCAGCAAGCACCGAAGATCTTTTTCAGTCTTTCGATAGCGAGGGTTTCGCTCTGGTCAACAACTTCGCAACCACCATAGTAGCGCTTTCCGGGATAACCTTCGGCGTACTTGTTTGTCATTACCGAACCCATAGCTTCCATTACCTGGTCGCTTACAAAGTTCTCCGATGCAATGAGCTCGATGCCCTTCATCTGTCTTTCTCTTTCCTTCTTTATAAGGTCGAAAATTTGTTCATCTCTAACCATGATATTTTATTTTAATGTGTTTTAAAAATTTTTGGCAAATGTAATAATTATTTGTTACAATGAGGATTCAAAAAATTCAAAGATGAAAGATTTGTTTCGAGTTTTTTCCCGCTGGCTGAGCTTGTCGAAGCCGAGATAATAAAAGAGGCAGTCGCTACGCGAAAAGAAAAGAGTCGCTGCGCGAGAACGGCGCAACACTCAACGAAGTTAAATCTTACAAATTGATACAAATTATTGGCAAACGGGAAATTTGAAAAAAATTTGTATAATTTCTGCCCTTTAGGGCACTGAATAGAAAAAAAAATAGCGGCGCAAATCATTGTACCGCTATCATTTATTGTTTCATTGTGGTCGTTGTAGGGGTTTGGTTTCAAACCGAACCCTACAATACACCACAAACATTATTGTTTTACAACATTCCTATTTATCACAAAATCATTCGTGCTAACTCTTACCGTATATGCACCGCTTGGCAGATTGCTGAGATTCAAGATGGTCTCGTAGCTGTTCTGCGGTGCGGATGCCTTCTCGGTGTAGATGAGCTTGCCAAGCATATCGTAAACCTCGATGGTGGCTGCACGGTTGCTGAAGTTATCCAGAACCAAGGTAAGCTCGCCGTTGAACGGGTTCGGGTAAGCCAAAACATCTGGATCGCCATCGGTAGCGGACTCTACGCAGTTTGCAACAACGATTTCCGAAACTGTGCGAGTGCCATCATAGTCAACCTGAACAAGGCGGTAGTAGTTGTCGCCACCGTGGATACCATAATCATTATAGGTGTAATCCAACTGCTCGATTGAGTTGCCTGCACCTGCTACGCGACCAACCTCAGTGAATTCTATAGCATCGTCAGAACGCTCAATCACAAAGTAGTCGTTGTTGCGTTCGGTAGCGGTTGACCACTCAACAAGAGTTGAACGGCCATCGCAAGTTGCGGTGAAGGAAGTGAGCTCGATTGGAAGGACAATGGTTTTACTCTTAGAGCCTAACGATGTTATCATGCTTCCGCTACGGGTTGTTCCTCTCGTTGCGTTAACACCCGAAATGGTAATTGTCCTGTTCTCGTCAGACATCTCAAGGTGACCGCCAATATTTTGCCAACAATTGTTATATACGGCAATTTGTATAATATCGCCATCAGATGAAGTTGGGTACTCGCTTGGATCGTGGAAATGAGCATCAGCACTTGCAGCCTTCGATTCAAATGTAACATTTGTAAGATTAGCCGTTGTATTGAAATTCCAGTACTCGAAGTTGCTTATGTGGTTGAACGGATCGCCACCGCACATATCGGCGGCATTCCACCAGCGCGGATAACCATCGTGTTCCTGGTCGAAACCTCCACTCTTGTGGTTGAATTTGGCTGTTGCCGACTGACCGCTTGCTATGCTTGCAGTAATTGTACCAAGCACACCATCAGAACCAGTCGGGAAGATGAATGAGGCGTCATTACCATTCTTTGTGACAGTTCCGTCAACATAACTGTTAATGTTTGCACCTTCAGCCGAACCAGCAGCATCAAAGATAACATCGCCAGTTACGATACCGCTTGTAAAGGTTGCAGTGCCGTTTACTGTTAAGTATTTGCCGTCAGCAATGTTGACACCTATACCATTCAATGTTATATCATTGCACTCTTCATTTGAAGACAATGACGGAACACCTACGATATTACAAGCATCATTACTAACAATAAACACATCGCTGCTTTCTGAAGGAGCACTGCCTGCAAGCTGATACCTGCTTTCGCCTTCGTTGTAAACAGCCCAGTTGGTTGCTACTGCCCAGTTGGTTATATCACCGGCTGTTCCGCCTTTCCATATAAGTCCAGCTGGAGGATTATCAAATGGACACGGGTTCTGATTTATAACTGCATTATCGGAAAGCGAAGCTAATGTATATTCGTCATTTACACCTGTATGCGAGGTGCCGCTAAGTTCTCCGCTGCTAGTTGTATAGCCCGAAATCAAACCTTCATAACCGAGGCTTAATGCAAGGCTGCTACCATAGATGGTGCCGTTGAAAGTTAGACCGGAAGTGTAGAAGTTGAGGCCACTGCAGCTATAGGTTGTGCTTGCAGAACCTTGCATAGAAACTTCAACGCCAGTGCCACCAGTAACACTATATGCACGAGTGCCTTGTAGAGTGTTCATTGTTTGCGTGTAGTAGCAGTTAGATAGATTGGTGGTACCAGTACTACGGTGAATAGTGCCAAATGTTGACGAAACACTGACCGATGCCGGAATAAAGAGGCAGTTACTAATGTTGGCTGTACAAGTGCTGTTGCATAGTCCTAAAATTCCACTCCAGTCGGTACCGTTACTCATAGTGCCGTCAAATACACAACCCGTGATGTTTATAGTACCAGAGCCGCCAACCATTCCGACAATTCCACCGTGGGTGTTGCCATTAGAAGTTATAGATGTACTGTTGATGCAGTTGGTGACTGTGCTTGTACCCTTAGCGTATGCCACCACACCACCAGCAAACCTATTGCTCGATGAAACGGTGCCTGCTACCTTGACATTTTGGATAGTAGCCCCATTTATACGGCGGAACGGTGCTGTATATTGTTCCGTAGCATTCGCCTTAGTGAATGTTATGGTATTGCAGCCTCCGTTGAAAATACCATTGAAATAAAAATTTTCATCATAAACACCTGCAGCGTTAACACCGCCCACCATAGTAGTTACTGTAATGTCTGCTGTCTGTGTAACGGTTTCTCCACTATATGTATAGCCGTGGCTGACGGCTTCGGCGAAGTTGTTCCAATCGGTAGTGTTGTTGATGATAAGAGGAGCCTGCTTGAAGGTGGCAGTGTATGTAACATTACTTGTTATGTTATTAATGGTGCGTGGATTGTCGGTGTTACCATCGTTCCACTGGTAGAAATAGTAGCCAGAAGATGGTGTAGCGGTAAGCGTAGCATCGCTGCCACAGTTGTATGTACCGTTGCCACTTTGGGTTACACTACCGCCAGCGTTAGGGCTAGCCACTGTAGTAATGGTGTATGTTTTTAGTGTAAAGTGTGCTGTGAAGGTGATATCGTGGTCAACTGTAATCTCTATGGGGTTAAAGCCAGCAAAGGTACCGCCATTGCCGTCTGTCCAATAGCTGAAGTTATAGCAAGCATCTGGGGTAGCGGTAAGCCTAGCGATACTACCGCAGTCGTATGTACCATTACCTTCCTGACTAGCCGTACCACCCTCGCCAGCATCTACGGTAACAGAGTAGTTGTTGAGCGTAAAGTTTGCAACCAAAGTCCTATTGCCTGTTACTGTAAACGAATAGGTTGCGTTTGTAGATACTTGTGTGCCATTCTCAGTCCAGTTTACAAAATTGTAGCAATCATCTGCGGTAGCCGTAAGTGTACAAGTATTACCCCAAGCATAATCGCCTGCTCCAGTTATGCTACCTGATTCATCAGGAGAAACCGATGCTGCAATGCTGCACAAGGTTGTGAAGTTGCTTGTTGCACTCCAACTAGTGAGGCCTCCACTTCCATCACAATTGATGCCCTGAACCTGCCATTCGTAGGTTGTGCCAGGGGTTAGGCTGGTGAGATTGGCTGTTTCTGTGGTTGGATTCGGGCTCAAGTTCACCCAGTTTTCACTGCCATAGAGACCGAAGTCATCGACACAAAGATAGTTTTGGTCAGAACAGTTGAAATGGTGAATGGCAATGTAGCCTTGTCCAGAATAGCTGCTCAAGTCGGCAGTGTATTCCACATAAGAACTGGTGGTAGTGGTTTCGCCTACCAAAGTAGTGGTGAAGTCCGATACTGAAGTTCCAGTGGTGGAGAGGAGAATTTCAAAATGCTCGCGATAACGGTCACCTGCACTTGGATAGCCACTCAACCAAACTCTCAATGTACCTTGCAGGTCTAGTTGTGGTGAAATTAACCAATTGTCGGGGGTTATACCCGAATTTTGATATATGTAACTGCCTGAACCAAGCGAGTTGTTGCCAGAATGGTTTGTCATGTGCATAACTTGCCAATTGAGACTTCCTGCAGTGCTACTATTGTTAATAGTAGTCCAGCCTGCAGGAATACCATCGGAACTCTCAAAGTCCTCGTAGTAATAGACCTTCCTGTAACGCAGGTTGTAGCTTTCCTTATCGTCAGCCCAAGCAAGTGCAGCTGTAGTGGATGTAATATTGGAAGAAGCAAGCTCTTGCGGTGCACCACAGTTGTCGGGCGTGGTGAAATATATCGTGCTCCAAGCACTGCTGCCGTCGCTACCGCCGCAGTTGGCCTGCACCTGCACTGCGTAAAGTGTCTCGGCGCTCAAGCCTGTAATCTGGCAAGATTCGGTGGTGGGGTTGGGGCTAACGGTGGTCCAACCTTCGTAAGAATATGTGTTAATGGTATTATAGACGCCGAAATCATCAACCATAATATGATCTCCTCCATAATTAGTATGGCGGATGGCAACGTAGCCTTGTTGTCCAGCGTATGCACTGATGTCAACGGGAATTTCTGTCCATGTGCCAGTGGCTTCAGCATAACTCTTGACCAGAACAAAATCGCCAATTGACGACGACGAGGTAACAACATTTGAGCCAGTAGAGACATACACCGCATAAGAATCCCTGAAGTCGTTGTTGCATGCTACCCAGAACCTCACGGCATCACCCAAGGTCATTTGAGGCGTCACGAGCCAGTTATCAACGCTTTGGTCTCCATTAGAACCATGCCAACTTCTCGATGCTGCCACATAATCGCCAGTATGGTTGCCTTCATCCACTATAGTTCCATCATACTGTATCCAATTATAAACGGGATCATCGTATCCCATTGCATAAATTGTCCAGCTGCCAAGGCCATTTTCGAAACCATCTTCAAAGATGGGGTCTAATGTAGTGCCGGTAACGGTAGCAGTACTATAGCGCACGGTATAGTTGCCAGCGTTGCTTTCCCAGCTCACAGTAGCACGGCTTGGTGCGAGGTTGGAAACGGTCACATTGGTGGGTTTGGGGCAAGCCGGCAGCGAGAAGGTGGCGTTCACCGTCACATTGGCGGCAGGCATGGTAAAGGTATAAGGCATAGAAGTGATATCGATGTTTTGTGCCGAGCCACCTTCGGGCGTATAAGTCAATGCGGTGAGTAGATAGTCCGTCTCAGGCGTTGCGGTGATGGTAACTACATCGTTTTCATCGGCATTGTTCCTGTCTGCCGATAGGGTACCGTGGGATGGCGTAGCGCAAGTGATGGTGTAGGCACCAGAGGATGTTCCGCATATCTTAATATTGGGGCGGTATGAGTAAGTGGAATAAGAATACGAAGTGTTGGATAAATCTGCATACCCACTCGTATTATCATCCCCCCTAGACAGTGACGGTGCTGAAGAACTAGTTGTTGTATATTGCCAGTACAAACTGGTATTGTAACTTCCACTTCCGCACACGATGACAAAAAGGTTGTCGGTGCCGTTGTATTCGAAGGGAGTGTCCAAGTCGAAGGTTTGCCAACCAGCAGCATTTCCGCCAACAGTTATACTACTGCCACTGTACACTAATGTTGCGCTTGTGACTGCCGAACTTGCAGACAAGGCAGTCTGGGTTGTATGCGCAAGGTATATACTTATGCTATATGTAGCTGAATATTCATTATGGTAGAACGATAAAGAGTTAATGAGATTATTGCTGCCAATAGCGGCATTAATTTCAGAGGCAGTGTAGAGGGATTGGGTTGTGAAATAGTTGTAATAAGTATTTATTGGAACCCTATTGTCTGCCGATGTTCCTGTTCCAATGGTGCCGCATGATTCCACTGTCACATCGCAGGTTGCGGAATATGTCACGCCGTTAACTGTCATGGAGGCGGTTATAGTTGCGGTGCCATCCCTTACTGCCGTCACAGTGGCTGAGGTGCCGCTGCCGCTCACCGTGGCAACGCCGGTGTTGCTTGAAGACCATGTTATGGTAGCACCACCGTCGTTGACTTTCGTTGCAGTAAGCGTCGCGGTGCTGCCAGGGCTCAAATTGAGTGTGGTTGGATTGAGTGAGATACTTGGATCGGAACTCACACGCAGGGTGTAGTCGTGGCAGGTGGAATAGTTGTATGAGCCACAAGGATCAGCGTTAGCGGCAACTGAGAGCGAACCTGTATAGCTGTCCAAACCCATGTCAGAACCTATGATACGCATGCGGTAGTCGCCTGCCGAAGCATTTGCAGGAACGGTGAAAGTGGCATTAAGTGTGGTAGGGTTAGCATCACCTGACTCACCGGCATAGACAGCCTCTGTGCCTTCGAATATATAGTTTTGATTCCAGTCAACCCAGATTATTGTGCCGTATGTGTAACCTGTTTTATAAGTGATATCCACTTGGCAGTTGGCACCAGCACTTACTTTTCCAACCAAATTGCTATAATCGCCATAATCGATACCAGCTACAGTGTTATTGACACTTGGGTTCGCTCCAAATGTGACATTGTAAATACCATTATTATCATAGTTTCCCGTACCAGGCGTGCAATAGCTCGGGTCTTCAACTGTTATTGCACAAGTTGCGGTGTATGTATTGTTGTTGTATGTCATTGTAGCGGTTATGGTGCAAGTTCCCGGGGCAACAGCTGTCACAGTAGCAGAAGTACCGCTACCGCTTACGGTGGCTACGCTGGTATTGCTTGATGTATAGGTGATGGAGGGAGTTCCAGATACATTTCCGTATGTAGCAGTAAGTGATTGCGTGAAACCAGTGAGGACTGTTGCAGAGGAGGGAGATAGGGTAACAAATGGCGTTGTTGGGATGGTATAGGTGAAAGTGGTCTTGGGAAGAAATTGTTTTAGTTCATAACGACTTCCCGAGTATTCTTCATTTCCGATTGCCGTATATGCATTTTTATTTACACCATACCAATAAGCACTTACCCAACTCCCAGAATATGTTTCTTTAACACCAATTAAAAGGTTTCCCCCCATATATATATATGGATCATCAAGTTCTACTATCATTTGATAGTTATTGATTTGTAACGAATTAGCATTCTTAACCTTGCCTACCCAAGTCATATTTGCAGAACTAAAAACAGTATAGCTCACTTCGGTCATATAAACTTCAAATTTAGCATTACCCCATGACACATTTTCATTGCTAGAATAAAATGTCAATTTACTGATAATGCTACCGCTAGCCATTCCTGACAAATCACTGGATGGAATAATGAATTGACTCAATGATATCTCGTCTGCATAATAACCATAAATCGGGACATACTCATTAGTGGTAGTATTATCTCCGTACACGGTCAATGTACTCTGCCCCCACACCGTACCGCCAAAGAATAAGCAAAAGACAATTAACAATGCACAATTGACAATTGATAATGGATAATGGGCAATTGACAATTGATTTACAATCTTGGATTGCATAAAATTTCTTTTCATATCACTTGTGTTTTTATGTTCGTAAAAAATGTTCATATAAAGTTTAATGTTTCTGGTTTCTTGAAGAATCGCGCCATGGCGCGATTGTACTATATTTCTGTTTTTATTTGTTTTTAAATGTTCAATGTTTAAGATTCAATGTTTAAGGTTTAATGATTAAAGTTGTAGTGGTCGTGGCGCGCCCCTTCGACAAGCTCAGGGAGCGTTTTTTGATTATTGATAATATGTTGAGATATAATGTGTTGCATGGCAAATTAATTTGGCAATGATAATTCTGGGTTTTGATGTAAAGCCAAATCGCCCTTAAGGACGGTCATAAGCATATAGATGCCCTGTTCGGTGAAAACGTATGGAAGAAATTTAGAATACTTACCTTGCTCTAATCCTAAGGTCAAAAAATTTGACCTTAAAATTTTATCGCCCTCTTTTTTACTGGATTCTGGAGTCGGTAAAATTAATCTTGAAGCCAATTTCTTTGACATTAAGATTTCGTGGTACTCCTCCCTTGTAAGCTGGAAACGGAAATCGGCATCAAACTTTGCAATGTTGTTCTTCACCTGCTGGTTGAACGCCTTGGTAGTGTAGCCATATAACGCAGCAAGGTCAGCATCAAGCATCACCTTAACGCCTCGCACTTCGTAAATCATCTGCCTTATAGAATCTACAGTCTCCATTGCAAAAGTTCAATGTTTAAGGTTGAGTCGCGCCATGGCTCGACTGTACAAAGTTTAATGTCGTCGCACGCAACAACACCATACCACAAAAATTAATGCTGTTCATCTCAGTCATTCCGTTAAATTTTAATATTTCAAATATGCCGTCACACCGCAATAATACAACGGCAAAGCCCTTGGAAAACTGCACTTTGTCATCCATTAAACAATTTGTCGGACAACATTATACAATATTATTCCAATAGGGGCGCAAAAGTACAATAAATTTACGATGTACGAAGTAAGATTTTAGATTTTTTTGAAATGATTGTAACATTGTTTGAAATCAATTCTGGCTTCTATACATTGGTAGTGCCCATAACTGAGAATAATTCTGCGACAATCATTGCAGTTGCTCCCCATATCACAGAATTGCCACATAGGAAACTCGGCACCTCGTACTGCTTACCCGCTACGGTAGCTGGACGGATGGAAAACGATGCTTTCAAATCTTCCAAATCGACCTCAATCACACGCTTCACCTCGTTTTCGGAGCACACAAAATCGCCAAGATTTTCCACAAAAGCCACTACTGGAAATATCTCAAACTTGCTGACGGGCACCTTTACCGATGGCAACTCCCCTATTATGTCGCTGCGATTAACCAGAATGCCAATTTCTTCCTCGGTTTCACGAATTGCGGTGCAAACACTATCAGTGTCAGAAGGTTCGCTTTTACCTCCCGGAAACGAAATCTGCCCCGCGTGTACACCTATATTAGTACGTTCAATCATGATGGTCTTGAGCCGCCCTTCTCGCACAAAAAGCAATATCATTACTGCCGATTTGCGCAAAGGGAAAGGATTGGCATAATACCTTGCGAAATGCATGTGCTGAAAGTCGGAAAGCATATTCTCGGCACACCTCACCGCTTCCACACGACTGAAATTCTTAAACTTCAACGACAAAACCGACCTATCCATAGCAATTTATTTTGCGCAAAATTAAACGTTATTTACAATTTACGATACTTCTACAGCATTAAACGTTAAACTTTGAACGTTGAACAACCTTGAACATTGAACGTTGAACCAGAAACTTGAAACTTAGAAACGGCGAAGCCATCCAAACGGGCGTTAGCCCATAGAAACCCAGAAACGGCGTAGCCATTGAAACGTTGAACATTGAACCCTCAAACGCAAAGCATAAAAAATATTTCAAATAATTCTTTGCCGTAATAAAAAAAGGCATTACCTTTGCGCCCGTGTTTGCCCAGGTGGTGAAATTGGTAGACACGCCAGCTTGAGGGGCTGGTGCTCGCAAAGGGCGTGCAGGTTCAAGTCCTGTCCTGGGCACAGAAAAGCGAATTTCGGTTCGCTTTTTTTGTGTGCATACCTATTTTATACTACAATTTTTCCTTGCAGTATAAAACCCATTTACAGAAAATGATATAATTTTGCAGAAACATTGCTCATATTTGTTCAACTGACATTACAAAATGAAACTGCCCAAATCAATACTATATCTTCTAATCGCCAGCGCAATAGCCTATTATTCTTGCAACAGCACAAAGGAAATGGCTTCAGAAAATCCAATCACAAATGAAATAACGAATCCCTGCTCCGAAAACGGGAACTCCGACAGCAATTACTTCCGCGCAAGCGCAAACTCTACTTCCAGCAATATAAACCTTGCCCGAGAAAAGGCATTAGCAGAAGCCAAAACACAGATTGCCAAGCAAATAATAAACACGACATCATTAATTGCAAACAAATACGCCGAAGAATACAAAATTGCAGACAAGCAGGCTTTCGCAAAAAAAATGGAACAAGCAGCCAATCAAACCTCCGACATTGTATTAAAAGGGATTTCGCCAACCTGCGAAAAATACAGCGAGACAAACGGCAGATACACAGCCTACGTATCTACAGAAATCAGCAAGCAAATTGTAGCGACAGAGCTAACCAAACAGACTTCCAACTTGATTCCTGATATTAACGTTGAAATAATCAAAAGGATAACTGACGAATAAAGAAATCACCAAGTTAGCGCTCTCAACAATCCATAAAATCAGAAACTTAGTACGGTCGCTGCGCACCACGACCACTACATCTTTGAACATTGAACCAGAAACATTGAACTTTGAACATTAAACTATTAACTCTTAACTATTTTAATTACCTTTGTCCCAAAATTACAGCAATGCACAGATCTGGTTTTGTAAACATAATTGGCAACCCGAATGTTGGAAAGTCAACGCTCATGAATGCCCTCGTAGGCGAACGAATATCAATCATCACATCCAAGTCGCAAACCACACGACACCGCATTCTCGGCATAGTCAATGGCGAAGACTTCCAGATTGTTTACAGCGACACACCCGGAATCATAAAGCCAAACTACAAGCTGCAGGAAAAGATGATGGATTTTGTCTCGGTTTCATTCGATGATGCCGATGTTTTCCTATATGTTACCGACGTGGTTGAATCCGCCGAAAAGAACGTTGAATACATTGAAAGGCTTAGCAAGGTAAAAATTCCTGTGCTTTGCCTCATAAACAAAATTGACCTTGCAAGCAGCGAGGAAGTTGAAAACCTGCGCCTTTTCTGGGAAAGTCGTCTGCCCAATGCCAAGATTTTTGAAATTTCGGCTCTCAACGGCACCAACCTCGATACAGTTTTCAACGAAATAGTCTCGCTACTGCCCGAAGGTCCTGCTTGGTTCCCCAAAGACCAGCTCACCGACAAGACCGAACGTTTCATAGTTTCAGAAATCATACGCGAAAAAATCCTGCTCAACTACCAGAAGGAAATCCCCTACTCGTGCGAAGTTGCCATCGAGGAATTCAAGGAAAGTCCCGACCTGATACGAATAAAATCTGTAATTATTGTTGAACGACAATCGCAAAAGGGCATCATCATTGGCAATAAGGGAGCCGCAATAAAGAAAGTCGGCACCGAGGCTCGCATCGACATTGAAAAGTTTTTCGGAAAGAAGGTTTTCCTTGAAACTTTTGTAAAGGTTGAAAAGGATTGGCGTAGCAGCGATAGAAGCCTAAGTAATTTCGGATACAACATATAGGCTGACGCCGTTTCAAGTTTCTGTGGCTACGCCGTTTCTATGTTTCACGTTTCTGGGTTTCAATGGCTAACGCCGTTTCTACGTTTCACGTTTCTGGGTTTAAGGTTTAACGTTCAAAGTTCTGTGGCTAACGCCGTTTCGAGGTTTCATGTTTCTGGGTTTCAATGGCTAACGCCATTTCTGGTTCAACGTTCAATGTTCAACGTTGTAGCAACTTAGAAACTCAGAAACCTTCAAACTTAGAAACTTACCTTGTTGCATCTTGTCAGCAACTTAGAAACTTAGAAACTCAGAAACCTCTCGTGCATCTTGTCAGCAACCTAGAAACTCAGAAACTCAGAAACTTCCAAACAACCTTAGCCCTCTACATTTTCCCCTTATCGTGGTAACTATAATAATCAGTGCCATTGCTGCTTATTATCACATGGTCAATAAACCGGATAGTCATCAGCGCGCAAGCTTCGGACACAGAACGAGTCAAAACGTCATCCTCACGGCTCGGCAACAAATTCCCCGATGGATGATTATGGGCAAGAGCCAATGCGACCGCATTTAAGCGCAATGCCTCACCGATTACAATTCTGACATCAACCAAAGTTTTGTCGATTCCACCAATCCCGACATTTGCTACTTTTATAATCCTGTTTGAGCTGTTAAGATATATGGCGTATGCCAGCTCACGATTTTCATCAATTACTTTCGGTGCAATAGTCGCAAATATATCATGGCTACTTTGAATCTGATCGGTAATAATATTTTCACGACGACGGCTCAATTCCAAAGCCGCAACTATGGTAACCGCTTTTGCCTCGCCAATTGCCTCATATTTCAGCAGGTCGCTGCACGTAAGCTTGCACAGATTGTCAATTTTGTTGTCACAATCGGAAAGGATTTCCCTTGCAATGTCAAGCGCACTCTTCCTACTATTGCCAGAACTGATGAGTATTGCAAGCAGTTCAGCCTGCGTCAGCGACTTAGGACCGAGATTAATAAGTTTTTCGCGCGGACGCTCTTCCTCTGCCCAGTTCTTTATGCTATTGTGATTGTTCATGCTAGTACAAACAAAAAAACTGCTCCACCCAAAAGCGAAACAGCAATTTCTAAAATCCAGCTAATCAATTATGACAACTGATTAACGTGCTTAGCCAAAGAAGATTTGAGGTTGGCAGCCTTGTTGGCATGTATAACATTTGTCTTTGCCAACTTGTCCAACATTTTTGCAACCTTCGGGAGCATTGTTTCAGCTTCGGACTTAACCGACATAGCTCTCAATGCGCGAACTGCATTACGGGTTGTACGAGCATAAAACTTGTTGTGCAATCTTCTTGCTTCAATCTGTCTAATCTTCTTTTTAGCTGACTGATGATGTGCCATATCTTACTTTTTTAATTTATTTTTTACTTTAATCTTCCGAAAATTTTGGACTGCAAAGATACTACTTTTTTTATCAATGCAATTTTTTACTTCAATATTTTTTTGAAAAATTCCCATACGTATCAAACTGCTGATTTTTAAAATATTACAAAAACACATTGCACATTTTTTCTATAGTTAAGGTTTTGTTTCCACGTAAGACATTGTTAGTATTTGTGAAAAAAAATGTAAAATTTCTTTCGGCAACTTTCAATTTTCAGTCTCATTTGACAGCCTCTGTTTTCGCAAAGAAAAACACACCTAAAAATAAAAAAAGAAAAAATCTTGCTTGTTTCTTAAAAAAGATTTAAATTGCGGTCGTTATAGGCAAAGTCTTTTTCTGCTTGTACAAATCATAACTGGCAGATAGACATGTGTTTATGAATTTATTTTAAACGAAGATTTTTAAGAGTATGGAGTTTTTTTATAAGAAAATACGCTTAATGAGAAAGGTCGTAGTTTGTATGGCGTTTGTTTTGATGGCGCCATGGCTGTTTTCGCAGTCAAAAGTTGATTACGAAAGGCTTGAATTGTTAAGGGCTAAGGCTCTCAATGAAATGACTGCTGACGAACGCGAGGAATATGCTTTGCTGAAAGCATCTGGCGTTGATACCCACTTTTATACAGAAAACCAGTTTAAGCAGCTGCGAAGCGGTGTGAGTGCCGACTTCTGCAACGAGGCTCTTGCTTTCTGTACCGACGAGGGTTCGTATTCCTTCCCTGCAGGTACCAGCAGCACACAGGCAACAGACTTCAGCAGTGGTGGCGAAAATATCGCGTGCTGCTACACAACACCTTCTCCTGCATGGTTCTACATGCGAATCGACAACCCCGGCGACTTGCTCATTTACATGGAACATAGCAACGGATACGACATTGACTTCGTATGCTGGGGACCTTTTACCGCCGCTAATGCCGAAGAACTTGTAAACTCCAAATGTACTGGCGGACTGAACACAAGCACAAGCAATGGAAGCCACCGTCCAAGCAACGGAAACCACTCTGGCGACATGGGCGGCTACCCAACAGGAAACATAATCGACTGCAGCTATACAACCGAAGATACCGAATGGTGCTACATTCCAAACGCACAGGCCGGACAATGGTATATATTCTTGATTACCAATTACTCCAAGCAAGCAGGAACTATAATTTTCAATTCACAGCACCAAAGCTGGCTCAACGGACAGGCAACTACCGACTGCAACATTATAGCCAACGTAACAACCAACTCGCCTGTATGCGAAGGCGCAACAATAACCCTAAACTGCTCGAATGTGAACAATGCAACTGGATACCATTGGTATTTCAATGGAGCAACACAAATGGCAACAGGCAGCCTAATAGGTTCAGGAACTTCAGTATCAAGGTCTAATGCAACTATCGACATGACAGGCTGGTACGAGCTGCAAATAACAACACCAAGCCGAACAAATTCATTCTACACATACGTGATTGTAACACCAAAGCCAAATATAGCTTCGATAAGTGCTACACCTTCGGAAATTTGTGCTGGCGACCAGACACAACTATCCGTTATAGCAAACAGTGCAAACTCATACCACTGGTCAAACGGAGCAAGCACGGCTAATACAACCAGCAATCCAACATCCACAACAAGATATTATGTAACAGTTTCAAACACAACCTCTTCATACAATCCACAGGAAAACAGATATGTAGAAAACACCTGTTCCGACCTTAATAGTGTTACGGTTAATGTCCACCCAAGTCCTACGGTAGCTGTACAGCCGGGATATGTAAGGCTTTGCGGCGGCAACGACGTTTTATTGTCAACCGTTGTGTCAAACTGCGATAATTGCTCATATTCATGGTCAAATGGCGAAACTAATTCAGAAATAAACGTTGCACCGGCAAACTCAACAACATACAACGTAACGGTTAGTACGCCACTCGGATGTTCGGGAGAAACCAGCGTTATTGTCGATGTTATTAATAGCAGTTCAATGAACGACTGCAATGTTGTTTACGTTGATGTAGATGCTGACGGCAGCGGAATGACACCTTCGGATCCTACAAACATTAATTCGGCACTTAGAATGTCGGAATGTTCAGGTGCAATAATAAGAATGGCTGAAGGCACATACGAAATAGACTATCCTCTTGAACTCGTAAGCAATGTAACCATTGAGGGCGGATATTTCGACAATTTCAACAAAAAGACATCAAGGGCAGGTGCAACTACCATTCACCGTACAAACACCTACGTTCTAGGTTCTGCATCCACACCTTCAGTTATTGCTGTAAAAGGTGATGCCGTAAGCGGATTCCGCCTGCAAGACCTTACAATCGAAACTGCCGATGCAAGAAACGACTTGCCAAGCGGCAACCAATCATCATATCTCTACAGTTGCAGCGGCTGGAACTTTGAAACAACAACGACAACATATTCAAACATTCCACACAACAATTCAAATATAATAGGTTCGTTTGGTGATGATGCCTATTTACCAGTAACACTTCCTTTCGACTTTACATTGTGCGGAACTACTTATTACAGCGGCTCTCCGTTGTATGTTTGTTCCAACGGATTCATAACATTCGGGGAATCTCCATCAGGAACGCTTTCTGCCCCAAGCACAAGTTCTGTTCTTGCCTTGTTGCATGACCTATATCCCCCATATAGTGGAAACATATACAAAAACTACAG
>JAGCNN010000139.1 GCA_017645925.1 Bacteroidales bacterium | reverse complement strand
GTCTTGAGGTTGCCCATTTCGCGAATAGACCTCAGTCTGTCGCAAATTTGTTCCGCATAGCTTTCAAGTTCGCGTGGTGTACGCTGCTCCGACTGTACAGCAAGAAGCATTGACGAAGTATTTCCAAAGTCATCAACAACAACAACTTCGAGGACTCCTGCAGGTAACGACGTCGTCTTGAACAGCTTTAGTCCGTGTCTTATTTTAGACCAGACGGCATCCTTGTCGTTTATAGTAGGCTTTAGCTCTACAAAGACATATACAATTCCATTTTCCGATATTGAATATGTGCCGTCCTTGTCAATTTCCTGATATGTAAACAAGAAGCGCTCCAAAGGCTTGGCTACCTGTTCCTCTACCTCCTGAGCCGACGCTCCCGGATATATTGCAGCCACAACTCCCTGTCGGATTGTAAACTGTGGGAACTCGTCCTTATTGAGGTTTGGCAAGCTGAATATTCCGAATGCAACAAGAGCTATGCACACAACAAATATTATGTTGTGGTGCTGCATTGCCGACTCTATGTGATTGCGCTTTCTCATTTCTGGTTATTCTGCCATCCTGTTTATTTCAACCTTTGCATTGTCGAAGAGCTTTTGGTAGCCTTCGGTAACTATTGTGTCGCCTTTTGAGATTCCTTCGGTTACAAGTACTCCGTCAGCCACATACTTGTTTGACTTGATGACGCATCGCTTTGCACGACCGTTTTCAATCTTCCAGATGCCAATTCCGTCCTGCATGGTCTGAACAGCTCTTGCCGGTACAACATATCCTGTGTTTTCGGGTTCGTCCATTGTTACCTTGCAGACCATTCCTGGCAATAGCTTGCTGTGGTCGCCCTTGAATATGCACTTTACATCGTAGCTGTGCGAAAGTATGTTGGCTTCGATTCCTCGTTCAATCACTTCTGCCTCAAAGACTTCATCATCGGCAGCAGGTACTGTTACTATGGCTTTCTTGCCAATGTTTATCTTCGAAATTTCGTTTTCGGGAATTGATGCTTTTACTTTCAGTTGCCTGATATTCATCAGTTTGAAAGCCTGTTGAAGTGGCGAAACATTGCTTCCCGGTTCTATTGTGCGGCTACCTATAACGCCGGATGCTGGCGAGTAAAGGTCGCAATGTTGGAGTGCTTCTTTCGATATTTTTTCCATTGACTGTGCCTGAGCGAGTTTGGTCTGAATTTCCACCCACTTTACTTCGGGAAGGCTTCCGTTGTCGTGAAGTTGCTTTGCACGGCGGTAACCGTCTTCGGCTTGTTCCAACGTGGATTTTGCTGCATCGTACGAACTTTGCACCGAGGTTTTGTCAAGACGGGCAAGCAGTTGTCCTGCATGAACATTGTCGCCAACCTTCACGAACACATCCTTCACATTTCCGCCAGCCTCAAAACTCAAGGTTATTGCTTCTGATGCCTCGATTGTGCCTACGTATGTCCGTTTTTCTCCGAAAGTTTCGGTGTCGGCAACCATTGCATTGACGGAAATTATGCGTTCTTCTGCAACTTTTTCCTTGTCCTTGCACCCCGATAGCAAAATTGTTGCTAATATCAATATATAGGTAAACCTTTTCATTATTCTATTTCAGTAACATTGTCGTCGATGAGGTATTTCATTTCTTCGTGAATATCAAAGTTGCCGATGGTTTCGTTTGGAAGCCTCATATATGTGCCTTCGGCTGCTGCAAGCAACTTGCCTTCAGGACTATATATTTCACCAACGCCAACAAATCCGCGTGTGGAATCCTGTACCAGCCTTGCAACTCCGCGCAACTGTACGCCAATTGGCATTGGACGGCGATACTTAACTGTAATTGTGGTGGTTACAGCTAGACTTTCGGGTTCTTTTATCCACAATGCGCGACCTATAAGTTCGTCAAGCATCGCTGTTATCATTCCGCCATGTACGCGTCCCGGATAGCTCTGGTGCTCGTTCCTAAATGTGAACAGACCTCGCAGTTCGCCGTTTTCCATTTCGTAAAACATAGCCTTCACGCTGGCAGGATTGTCCATGCCACAGATTATACACGACTTGCTGTTGCGCTGCTTCTTTAAAACCTTCATTGTGTACTAATTTTTGATTCTTAATCAAGTTTGTCCCAATACATGCTTCGTCCGAATATCGGCAAACCTACATATCCGCGGACTTTCAGTTTCTTTGGCGATTCGAACTTGGCGTATGCCTTGTACATGTTGCCCTCTACGGGATTGTAGATTTCGCCACTCCACTCGTCATTTTTGCTGTCGTACTTGAAGTTATGCAGTAGTACAATCTTGTCGGCAGGAGTCTTGCGCTTGCTTGGATCGGGATTCATGACATCGGTCTTTGGCGTGCCATCATCAAACTTGGGATTCTTCATCCATACAATCTTGCCTTCAAAGTCGCCATTTGACATACGAGTGATTTTTACTTTCGAAACTTCGCTCTTTTCCACAACAAGGTAAGTTCCACAAATCTTTTCTGCATTTGACTGCGAAAACATTGGCAACGAAGCCACAAGAATTATCAATATCAAAGTAAGTTGTTTCATATCTAATCGTTTAGTTTTGCTACTGTTATTGTATTATTGCCTCTGATTGTGCCGACAGCACCAGTTTCCGCCTCTGTAAAGAAGCCCGAATAATTGTCGTCAAAAACTATTGTATTGTCGCGAAGTCTGCCCTTTGAAGAGTATTTGATTTTTGCCTTTCCATTGATAATGGTGTCAAGCTCAATCTTTTTTTCGTAGGTGTATTCGTCAATTGTAATTTCGTTGCCTGAGATTTCACCGCTTAATCGTTTTATGTCGCCGGTGATACCTGTCCTTATTATTACAACCTTGCCTTTTCCTTCGCCTTTCATTATCTGCATCTGTCCCATCTTGTCGGTAAGTGGTATATCAACATCGGTTACAAGCAATCCAATTTTAATGCTTCCGTCGCTCTGGTAGGTGTATTCTCCAACGAATGGTCGCGTGTTTGTCTTGCACGATGTAAGAATCGCTGCAAAAATTATGAATGTAAATATTACTACTGATAATCTTGTATTCATTTTGTACTATTTTAAAAATTTAGTCTAAATAATTTCTAAAGGCTTGAACATTATTTCGTCTATCATATAGTCGAATGATTTTTTGTACTTGTCGTAAAGGTTGAAAATGAAAAATGGAAATTCGAGTGATGACAGCATCATAATCAGCGAATTCACATATTTTGATGCTTCAATTTCCTGCCTGAAGATGCCCTTGTTTTTGCCCGATACGATTATTGCCGTAAGCTGTTCTTTTTCCCAAGTTACCAGCGAGTCGTGAACCTTTGAGAAACATTCCATAAGTTGCTTGTCGCCGCTTTCCAGTATTCTGTTTTTCAGGGCATTGTGGTAAGAATACCTATTGTTCATGCTTTCCATTCTGACCAGAGCATACTTTTTTATTTTTTCGGCTTCCGACAAGGTGTTGTCGTTTATAGTTGCAAGCAGGTCGGTGCGTATTTTCTCAAGCTCGCTTTCGAGTATTGAGTTCATCAGGTTGAGTTTGCTTGAAAAGTGGTAGTAAACGCTGCCCTTTGCATGATTCGATTCCTTTGCGATGCGGTCCATCGAAATCTTGTTGAAACCGAAGCGGCAGAAGAGTTTTTCTGCAACATTCATTATGTCAGCCTTTACGCCTATTGTTTTCTGCATGGCAAAAATTTTTTGTACTAATTTTTAAATCCGGTGCAAAAATATGCAGTGTTTTTTAGTGGGCAAATAAAAAAACTAGGTTTAACAAAATATTAATTGAAATGCTACGCAGACATTAACAATTTTCTGTTAAAAAATAAGCTGCTTAAAAATATGTTACAGAACATATTATCTTAAAAAATGACTACATTTGCATTGTTGGCTGAATTGCGTCTATTTTGAAGGTTAAATAATTTAAATACATAATAATTAAAATATTACATTTATGATTTATTCGCACGAAGTGCAGCACATGTGCTGCGTGAAAAAAGGTCCGAACCATGGTCCGGCACCTATACCCGAGGAAGGCAAATGGGTAAAGGTCAAGGAAGTAAAGGATATTTCAGGTTTGACACACGGTATTGGCTGGTGTGCTCCGCAGCAGGGTGCATGCAAGTTGACGCTCAATGTCAAGGATGGAATTATTGAAGAAGCTTTAGTTGAAACAATAGGCTGCTCGGGAATGACACACTCGGCTGCAATGGCTGGCGAAATACTTGTTGGAAAGACTTTGCTCGAGGCCTTGAACACCGACCTTGTTTGCGATGCAATAAATACCGCTATGCGCGAACTTTTCTTGCAGATTGTTTATGGACGTACCCAGTCGGCATTCTCAGAGGGCGGGCTTGTTGTTGGTGCAGGACTTGAGGACTTGGGTAAGGGTTTGCGTTCGCAGATTGCTACCATGTTTGCAACAAAGGCTAAGGGCGTTCGCTACCTTGAAATGGCCGAAGGCTATGTTACCAAGATTGCTCTCGACGAGGACGATGAGGTTTGTGGTTACGAATTTGTACGCCTTGGTGTGATGATGGATTTGATTAAGAAAGGTACGGATGCAAACGAGGCTTTGAAAAAGGCGACATCAAGCTACGGAAGATTCTCGAAGGAGCAGGGTGCTGTGAAATTCATTGATCCACGAATCGAGTAGTTTTTTCCATACAATTAGTTATAAATAACTGTCAATTAAAAAGATTATGATTAGGGAAGTAAAATTTGAAAGTCAGGAACGCCGTATGGAGAATATTACAAAGGTTCTCAATTCATACGGAATAGCTTCGATAGAAGAAGCAAATAAGATATGCGACCAGTACGGAATCGACCCATACCTTGAGTGTGAGCAAACGCAGAACATTTGTTTTGAGAATGCAAAATGGGCATACGTTGTTGGTGCTGCAATAGCAATTAAGAAGGGTTGTAAGACAGCCGCCGAAGCCGCCGAAGCTATAGGCGAGGGCTTGCAGGCTTTCTGCATTAAGGGTTCTGTTGCCGATGACCGCAAGGTAGGTCGTGGACACGGCAATTTGGCAGCCCGTCTGCTAAGCGAGGAAACTCAGTGCTTTGCATTCCTTGCAGGACACGAGTCGTTTGCTGCTGCCGAGGGTGCAATAAAGATTGCTGAAATGGCAAACAAGGTTCGTAAGAATCCTCTCCGCGTAATCCTCAATGGTCTTGGCAAGGACGCAGCTATGATAATTTCGCGTATCAACGGTTTTACATACGTGCAGACCGAATTTGATTACTACACTGGCGAATTGAAGGAAGTGCGCCGCAAGGCATATTCCAACGGTCCTCGTGCAAAAGTCAACTGCTATGGTGCCGATGATGTACGCGAAGGCGTTGCCATTATGTGGAAGGAAGATGTTGATGTGTCGATAACTGGCAATTCGACCAACCCGACACGTTTCCAGCATCCTGTTGCAGGTACTTACAAGAAGGAAAGAATACTTGCAGGCAAGAAGTATTTTTCGGTTGCTTCGGGTGGTGGAACAGGCCGTACCTTGCATCCAGATAATATGGCTGCTGGTCCTGCTTCGTATGGTATGACCGACACTATGGGACGTATGCACTCCGATGCTCAGTTTGCCGGTTCATCATCTGTTCCTGCTCATGTCGAAATGATGGGTTTCCTCGGAATGGGCAACAATCCAATGGTTGGTGCTACCGTGGCTGTGGCTGTATCAGTTGAGGAGGCAATGAAGAAATAAGCAGTCTTAATACAGAGACATATTAAATAAAAAACAGAAGGGGCAACCCTTCTGTTTTTTTAATGATGAACTAAATTTATTTATAACTGCTGAGTGTATTTTCACTGCAAAGGTATATCCTTTTTCGTATTTAGCAAGCATTTATTTCATTTTTTAATACAAAATACTACACTCATCGGCTTTAAAATACATAAAGTATAATAAATTTGACATTTTAAATATGGGGCTTAGCTTTATATTTGAGTTTCTTTGTCAATTTGAAAAAAATGCAAAAATTGCTGTTAATGAATTGGTATTCATTGAATTGAGCTTTTTGAAACAATCTGTGCCATTATCGTTTTTTCATGTAAAATTAAACAAAAATCCGCCGTACTGATAAGGTACGGCGGATAAAAAAGGTTATTTTTACATATATTTCTAACGAGACTCTACCATAATCATAGCATCTGGATATTGAGCCTTGATAGTGTTAAGTGCATTTTGAGCTTCTCCATTTGTGGTGAATTCTCCTAGGTAATATTTGTAAACGCCATTCACTTCTCTAACCTTGAGGTTTGGAATGTTGTATGACTCTACAGGAACGCGCTTGTTGAGTGCGAAGAGCTGTACTCTGTAAACTTTTTGTCCTGCCGAAGTGTTATTGCTATCGGCTGACTTTTTTCCAAAGTTTTCTTCAACAACTTGTAAGTATTGATCCGAACCTTGGGTGAGAACCTTGAATTGTACGCGGCGGTTGTATTTCCTTTCTGTATTTGAATTGTTGTTAGCAATAGGATCCTTTTCGCCGTACTTTTCGGTTTTAACCTTGTCGTTCTTTACGCCCTTGTTTACAAGGTAATCTCTAACTGCGCTTGCACGTCTGTATGAAAGCATGAAGTTGTATTCGTCTGAGCCAACGAAATCGGTGTGACCACCAACTTCAATCTCTGCGCCTGGGTTGTTCTTCATGTATTCAACAAGTTGGTCAAGGTTCTGCTTGTACTGCGACTTGATTTCAGACTTGTCGAAATCGAAATAGATGTTGTATATCTTGACTGTGTCGGAATATGCAACTGGGCTTGCAGGACCTTCGTCTTCTGCGTAACCGGGAACGTATGATACCTTTATATTATATACGTTCTTGTTTTCTGGCTTTTCGTTGTATGTGAGGTTGTCGGTATTAACTCCGCTTGCGAGGTAGTCAAGAACCTTTTTCATGTGCTGTGAATCCTTGCCAATGTTCTTTTCATCATAGTCGATATTTACAATCATTTCGCGGTTTTCTTCCTTCATATTCTTGGAAGCCTTAAGTACGTCGTCAAGAACTGAAGAAGCTTCGGCTGTCAAATTCTTGTTGTCGCGAACTACAACCTCGCCTTCCTTGTTGAGAAGCGGAAGAATTACGTCGTTGAGAGCAATAGGTTCGCCCATACGTTTGAAAGTTTCGCTTTCATCGTTTGTTGGAGTCTTGTTGATTTCCTCGAGAGGTTCGCCATCCTTTGAATATGTCAACGAATATTCGTCCTTTGGTTGCAGGTAGCACAAGTATTCGCCTGTTGTTTCATCAACGTTGTATGAACCGAGGTCTTCGCCAGTGGTCTTGTCCTTAACCCATACCGAAACACCCTTTGGAATTGCATTGTCGGCATACTTTACATTACCCTTGTAAACAATCAGGTCTTCGTCTTGGCTTCCGTCGCTAATTTCATAAATGTCGTATTCGCCGTATGAGTCTTCACGGATTCCTGTAACGTATGCGGTTTTACCATCGCAGCTAAGCGAGTAGCATATATCGTTGTCGGGGGTATTTATTGGGCTGCACATATTTTCTGCCTTCGAATATGTACCGTCCTCGTTTATTCTTGAGTAGTAAACATCGTATCCACCAACAGATTCGTGACCTTTTGAAATGAAGTAAAGTATAGAACCATTTGGATGTACCGATGGATATTCTTCGTCCTTAGGCGTATTTACTTCTTCGGGGAGAAGTTGTGGTTTTGACCATTTGCCGTTTGGGAGCTTCTTGATGACATAAATGTCAAGTCCGCCGAATCCACCCGGACGGTCGCTTGTGAAGTACATGCTGTTGCCATCGGGAGAAACAGATACGTGTGATTCTCTGTATTTTGAATTTATATCGGAGCTGAGTTGCTTTGGTTTGCCCCACGAGCCATTGTCAGACTTTTCGGTAACGTAGAGGTTTCCTTGCAGCGACGAACCTGAACGGAAGAAGAATAGCTGGTTTCCGTCCTGTGATACTGCAACCACCGATTCGTTGTTGCCCTTGGTGTTGATTGGGCTTGGCAACATTGATGGTGCCGACCATTCTCCGTTGTTGTTCTTGGTTGAAACATAAATCTTTTCATCGTCGGTCGAGTTGATTGAGTTTGGACGCTTCGATGTGAAATACAAAGTCTTGCCGTCGCAGGAAATTACTGGCGAGTGGTCGGAGTATTCCGAGTTTATAACATCACCAAGATTCTTTACTGTAATCCTGCTGCACGACTTCTGTACCATTACCTTCTTTGCATTGTTGGTAATTGTAATTTCTTCGTCAACGCTTTTTGCCAGCTCGGCGCGATTGTTGCTTTCTGCAACTGACTTAGCCTGATTCAGCATTTCAAGGCTTTCTTCATACTTTCCTACCATACGCAAAGCAATGCCTAACTCCAAGTAGCAGTCTAGTGGCACTGTGCGCTCGGTATGATCGCTGGGTACGTAGTTCGGGTTTGCATAGTCAAGCGACTTGGTTAGGTACTCAATTGCCAACTCTCTGTCCTTTGACGAATTTTTGTAGCAAACGCCCATGTTGTACCATACATTCGGGTTTTCTGGGTCTTTGTCTTCTGCCTTCTTCCAGTAGTCCAATGCTGCACTGTAGTTGTCTTCGCTCATATATGAAACAGCATCGTAGAAACTGTTCATAAAAATCTTATTGGATTTTTGAGCCAATAGTGTTGCACCGAAAACCACACCTAAAATAATTAATATTAGTTTTTTCATCATTTAAAAATATATTTAACTAAACAACCTTTTTTTTATCCAACCATAAACTGAATCGGCATCATAGCCACATTCATGTATTAATTCTTCCTGAGTACCATGAGCTACAAAGTAATCAGGGATTCCAAATCTTTTAACTTTTACATCATATTCGTTGTCGGAAACAAACTCAAGCACTTCGCTTCCAAATCCGCAAGCAATTGCATTGTCCTCGATGGTTACAATGTACTTGTGCTTTTGGCAGGCATCACGAAGCATTGTTTCGTCAACTGGTTTTACAAATATCATATCGTAAACAGAAACAACCACGTTGTCGTCGCTCTTGAGCTTGTCGGCGACCTTTATTGCTGTCTGTCCTGTAGTTCCAATACTCATAATGGCAACATCGTCGCCTTCGCGTACGCATTTACCTTTTCCTATTTCCATTTCCGAAAATTCAATTTCCGATTTCGGGAATACTGATTTGCCACGCGGATATCGTATTACAAACGGGAAATTATTTTTTTCAAGCTGAGCTGTGTAGAGCAGGTTTCGCAGCTGGTATTCGTCTGAAGGAGCCGATACAACTAGGTTAGGTATGCATCTGAGGACTGAAATGTCGAATGCTCCGTGGTGTGTAGCTCCGTCTGCGCCTACTAGGCCAGCCCTGTCGAGGCACATTACTACATGCAGGTTTTGCAATGCCACATCGTGAACTATCTGGTCGAAAGCTCGTTGTGCGAAAGTGCTGTATATGCAGCAATATGGAATCATTCCCTTTATTGCAAGACCTGCGGCAAATGTAACTGCGTGCTGTTCCGATATTCCAACGTCGAAGCTTCTTTCGGGGTACTTTTCAAACATTTTCAGAAGACCGCTGCCCGAAACCATTGCCGGTGATATGGCTACAATCTTTTCATTGTCGCTTGCCAGTTGCAATATTGCTTCACCGAAAATGTCCTGATATTTCTGTGGAGTCTTGTGGTCTTCTTCGTTGGCTATTAACTTGCCTGTTTCAACCTCGAATTTTCCGGGTGCGGCATGCCATTCGCGCGGATTTTCTTCGGCAGGCTTAAATCCCTTGCCCTTTTGCGTAATAAGATGCAGGAGCAGTGGACCGTTGATGTTTTTCAAATCTTCAAACAACTTTACAAGCGATAGCACATCGTGTCCGTCAACAGGACCGAAGTACCTTATGTTCATCGATTCAAAGAGGTTGCTCTGCTTCATGACGATAGACTTTACGGCATTGTCGATGCGTTGTGTAAAATGTCTTACGTCGGGACCGAGCTTGTTGACCTTGCCGAGGAAGTGCCATACATCGTCCTTTACCTTGTTGTAGGTTTTTGATGTGGAAATGTCGGTAAGGTATTCTCGTAATGCTCCTGGAGTTTCGTCTATTGCAATTTTATTGTCGTTAAGTATAATGAGCAAGTTTGGTTTGCATACGGCTGCATTGTTCAGAGCCTCGAAAGCTTCGCCTCCCGAAAGGGCACCATCACCAATTACAGCGATAGTTCTTTCGTTGCTGCCGTTCATTTTTGCTGCTACCGCCATTCCGAGAGCTGCCGAAATGCTTGTCGATGAGTGACCAACGCCGAAACTGTCGTATTCGCTTTCGGCAGGTGATGGGAAGCCGCTTATGCCTTTGTACTTCCTGTTTGTCTTGAAAGAATCGCGGCGGCCTGTGAGGATTTTGTGTCCGTAAGCTTGATGTCCGACATCCCATATCAGGTTGTCTTTGGGCACGTCAAACACGTAATGCAACGCCACTGTAAGTTCGATTACGCCAAGGTTTGCGCCAAAATGCGCGGGGTTAACGGCTTCTGACTCAATGATGAACCTTCTGAGTTCATCACATACCTCAGGTAAGTCAGCAAGTTTTTGCTGCCTTAAGTCCGCTGGTGAGTTTATTTTGTATAAAAACTTATACGACATGCCGTTGTTAAATAATAAGCCTTAAACGAAGCGACAAAATTACAAAAAATAAACTTATCAAAACAAGCAAATATTAACATAAAATTGTAAATAAATTTAACATTATGGTTGACGATGTTTTTTTTATCGGACATATCTTTGCATTCTGAATATTAATTTTAAAAAAAGTTTATGAAAATCAACACATTAACTCGAATATTAGTATTATTTGCTGTGGTGTCGGGAATGTTGTTTGCTTGTGTTCCTGCACGAAAATTGGAGGATGTAAAGGCTGAAAAAGAAGCCTGTGAGAGGGAAAGGACGGATTTGAAAAGGCAAAATGAGGATTTGGTTACGGCAAATAATGAGCTAAAAGCAGCAATTGCAAAAAACGAACGCGAGATAGCTGCACTTGTAGCCGACACTGCCATAAAGAGCAATTCGTATAGGATTCTTACCCAGCAGTACGACAAGATTAGCGACCTTTACAAGCAGTTGCTTGAAAACCAGGAGAAACTTCGTGCTGGCGCCGATGCCGAGCAGCAAAAAGCAATGGCAATGCTGCAGAAGACTCGTGATGAACTTCAGGTTCGCGAAGATGAGTTGAGGAATCTTGAGGCTCGTTTGAATCAGGAAAGGGCTAGCCTTGAAGCAATGAAAACGCTCAACGAACAGAAGGAGCGTGAACTTAACGAAAAGAATGCACTTCTTGAATCGCAGCGCAGCGAGTTGAGCAGCAAAAATTCTGAGCTTGACTCGAAGAATGCCAAGGTGGCAGAACTTCAATCCATACTTAACGCCAAGGATTCGGCTATGAACGCTTTGAAGGCAAAGGTTTCGGAGGCACTTTCTGGATTCGAGGGAAATGGCTTGTCGGTAACCCAGAAGGAAGGCAAGGTTTATGTTTCGCTTGACGAGAAGTTGCTTTTCAAGTCGGGAAAATGGGATGTGGACCCAAAGGGGCAGGAGGCCTTGAAAAAATTGGCTGCTGTGCTTGAAAACAATCAGGATGTTAACATAACCATCGAAGGTCATACCGACGACCTTGCCTACAGTGGCAACGGCAATATTCAGGACAACTGGGACCTCAGTACAAAGCGTGCGACCTCAATAGTGAAGATTATCCTGTCGAACTCGAAAATTGATCCAGTTAGGCTGATTGCTTCGGGACGTAGCTGCTACTTGCCGGTGGATGATTCCAAGACGGCTGAGGCGCGTGCAAAGAACCGCAGGACAGAAATAATACTTACGCCTAAGCTGGATGTACTTTACGAGTTGACCAAGTAGAAAATAGTCATGATAAAATAAAGAAAGTCCGGCAAATGTCGGGCTTTCTTTTTATTATAGTTTCGCTTGAGCCGCGAGGCTTTTACTTTGTTATTCGCCCCTACAATTGATTTTCAGCGGTGCTCATGATTGTCTTCGACAATTGTCACCAAAAAAAGTAAACAAAAAAAGTGTGTCCGCTGCGTCTGCTTCGCTAAAAATCGGCTACACTTCGCTAAAAATCAGAAACTTGCCTCCGTTTCACTCCTGCTTCAAACAGACTGATTTTTTACGCTACGTTCCACCGGTTTTCTTAACGCTCACCAGCCAATGCGGCAATCAAGGTTTGCTCACTTCGTTTCGCGAGCTAAAGGTTCGCCGAAGGCGATGGTAAAAAAACAAAATCCGTCTTCGGGAGATTCCGTTTTTTTACCATTGCCAACATAAATCTTCACCCACTCTTTAGTTTGTTCCCTAATATTCCTTTCTGGTAGGACTTCAATAATTAATAAGGTGTACTTAATCTATCTTTTTTGATTTTTTGTCCAATGGCAAAATGCCAGCCATTTCACCTATAACGTTAACCAAATCGGAATCTGATGGCACAACAATTTTTGCATTATCCTTTAATGCTGTTTCAAGAGCTTCAATCTTCCTTAGAATCTGAGCGTTGCCTATGAAATACTTTTCGGCTGCCTCGTTTACAAGTCTGATGGCTTCGGCCTCGCCTTCTGCGCTAAGAATCTTAGCCTGACGGAAACCTTCGGCCTCCTTGATTTTTGCACGTTTAGTACCGTCTGCTTCTGTTTCGGCAGCTGTAGCATAGTCAATTGCAGCAATCTTCTCGTTTTCAGCCTTAACTACCTTGTTCATTGTTGCCTGTACGTCCTGTGGCGGGTCAATCTGTTTCAATTCTGCACGCACTATCGAAATACCCCAGTCGTTGGTTTCCTCCGACAGAATCTGGTGCAGTTCGGTGTTGATGCGGCCACGTTCGCTGTTAGCCGACTTCAATGTAAGCGTACCTATAATATTACGCAGGGTTGTGCGGGCAAGGTTTACAATCTGCACCTGATAGTTGTAAACGTTGTAAAGCGAGTTCTTGACGCTCTGTTCGTCCTCGCGCACACGGAAATATATCTGTGCGTCAACGGTTGCGTTAAGGTTATCGTTTGTGATGATTTCCTGCGGGTCGGCATCCACCATCTGTTCGGTAACATTCACACGGTAGATGCGGTCGATGATTGGAATTATCCAGTGCAAACCCGGTCCTGCAAAGTGGTGATACTTACCAAGTCTTTCAACCAATGCCCTATGTGTAGGACGAACTACCTTGAATCCTGTTAAAAACAATATGACCACTACGGCCACTGAAATTGAAATAATAATTGTGCTCATTTTATATGTGTATTAAAATTTGCTCAAAAATAAACTTTTTTTTTCACTCTGGCTAAAATAAATTTATGGAAATATTGTTGTTGGTCTTTTTGTGTTGTGCTTTTATGTACTTCTTTACGCAAAACCTTGTGTATCTTCATAATTCGCTGCGCAAGGCCTTGTGTCGCCTCATGTCTTTAGTATCTCTATTTTGCTCATTTATAACCCCATTGTTTTTCATAGTCTAATTAAAGCCGAATAATCCCTTGTGAAAACATTATTTTATTACCTTTGCCCAATTTATTAGTATAGGTGTTTTGTATGGATTTGAGTAGATTCAAGATATATTCGCAATTAGCGGCGTATAATGCTGTTAATGAAGGTAATGCCATAAAGAAGGCATTTGTAAATCGTAAATTGTACATAGCTGTTTTGTTATGTGTTTTGCTTTCGGTTAATGCGATGGCGTGGAGTGGTGGTAATGGAACAGCAGGTAATCCATATATAATATCGAGTATTAATGAACTTAGCAAATTAAATGATACAGTTTCACATTACAATGCTAGTACCCGTAATGATTATGCAGGAAAGTATTTTAAACTATCGGATTCTTTTGTTTCTGATTACGAAACGAATTATGTTTCCTTTTCAATAGGTTATTATACTTCAAGTGACCAATATCCATTTTGTGGTTCATTCGATGGGAATAATAAGACATTGTATCAAAAAAGAGATTTGGGAAGACCTTATGGTGCTTTGTTCGCGAAACTTGGACCTGGTGCAGTAGTCCGCAATGTAGTTGTGTCAGGTTCAATCTTGGCCGAAGGTGGATATTGTGCGGGAATAGTTGCCTATTCAGAGGGAACCTCAGACCATCATGTTCAGATAATAAATTGTATCAACAATACCACTTTGACAACAAAAGCTAATGGTGATTATGATTATATGGGTGGAATTGCTGCATATATAAAATATACAGACATAGACAAATGTTGCAATGTCGGAAATATAGAAGCAAAGAATTCTGGCTCTCAATATATTGGTGGTTTGGTCGGATATTGCTACTATATTTCATCAATCCGTAATTCATATAATAAGGGGCAAGTCCTTAATAGTGGAAGTCCATCGTCTTCTACATATGTTAATATGGGTGGATGTGTAGGATATATTCTATCTCAAGTTGGAGTTAATAAATCATACTTGGAAAATTGCTATAATATAGGCGATGTAAGGACTAACAATAATTATGGGGCGTATATTGGTGGAATTGTTGGTGCGTGTAATGGAAATGTTTTGAATTGCTACAACGGTGGAACTGTTTCAAATGAGGTTTCTTCATCTGCAGCAATAGCGGGTTATTTGCTGGCTTACAGTGAAATATCAAATTGCTATTCTAGATCTAATTGTGGAACTAAAACTGGAGGTACAATTTCTTTATGGGGGTTGAAAGTATATGATGCAGATACACCTTCTGATGTGTCATTTTTCTCCCATACCGTGCCTGCTGTGAATGATGATTGTGTTTTGGATAATACAATTCTAAGTACAACCGATTTGTGTACAGCGTTAAACAACTGGCGAACAAGCGTATCTGGTTCTCCAAGTTTATACTCTGCTTGGCTTGATGATGTATCACCATGGGACAACAAAGGAATGCCAAGGTTCTTAACCTGTACCCCCATTTCCGTCACAAACTTTTCCGTTTCCAGTGGCAACCGTGAATGTAATGTGTCTTGGACTGCTACAGGGGCAAACTCGTGCATACTTTACTATGGTAGCGACCCAGATATAAATAATATGTTTTTGGTTAACAATGCCCCAAGTCCGTTTACAGCACTTCGCCTTACCAACGGCCGTACCTATTATTTTGTAGTAAAGCCCGCTGGCGACGGCTCTACATATTGTTCCGACAATCCGCCATCTGATGCTGTATCAGGAACTCCTAATTGTCCATAACCTAAAATACAAATTTTAACCTTATGACAAACAGAATAATAAAAATATTGATAATTGTTACGGTGGCGATGCTCGCAGTCGGCAATGCCAGAGGACAATGCGCTAGTTCTCCGACTTATGCCATAATTGGAGATGGAAATACTGCTTCTAATTATCCAATATATGTAACTCAATATGGCTATTCTTCATCTGTGAGCCAAAGTATATATAAGTATGACGAATTGCAAGAAGCAGGTATTACTAGCGGTGAAATCAGTTCAATTTCTTATCAATGTACTATTGCTCCAGGAAACCAGAGGAAGTTGACGATTTATTTGGCTCATGTTGATACATTTTTTGGTTCGTGGACTTATGATGCTGGACATAGGCATTATGTGACATCAGGGTTGACAAGGGTTGTGAATGCAAAAAATGTGACGTTTTCTAACTCCGGGTGGACAGAAATAACTTTCGATAACAATTTTACATATCAGGGGGGGCAAGACCTACTTGTAGTTGTTATTGACCATACCCAACAATTAGCATCATTAACACCTCAGTTCCTGTGTCATTCTACTTCTTGGTTTTTGACCGCGCATCACGAGTACAATTCGACATCAAATGTTGCAGGAACACCAGCAGCGACATCTTTTACTCCTAATTGGACTAGTAATTGTACTTCCGAAGCAGCTACTAACAGTCGTCCTAATATTAGGTTCAAAATAAGCAAATCCACTTGTGTTAATAAACCCACAAACATAGAATATCAAGAACATCCTTCAAGTGTTGACATAAGTTGGGATGCCAATGGCGCGTCAAAGTGGGAAGTGAGGTATGGAACTCATGGATTTGCATTCCCAAGTAGCGGTACTTCTGTTATTGTAAGTACAAACAGTTGCACTATAAGCGGTTTGGCGGCAAACACTCAGTACGATTTTTATATTCGTTCTATTTGTGGAAGTTGTAATGGTGAATATACGCCAGCACACAGTTTTGTTACATTGCCTTCGAGTTTTGCGGCGTGCAGTTGGGGAATAAGGACAAATATCGGACACAATGGCTATGATGGCTCTTTCGGACAATTTACCGATGATATTACACCTTTTCATACAAGTTATTATTACAATTATTCGCAAACTATATATGTTGCGGAAGATTTTGGAATAGGAGGCGGAACTATTTCAGGAATGACTATCAATCAGTTGTGCGGCGGTTCTATATCGCTTGGAAGTCCATTGAAAGTTTATATGGGGTTAACCGAGAAAAGCAGTTTTTCCTCAACATCCGATTGGATTGCCTCTGATGATACTTGGGTAGAAGTGTTTTCGTCAAGTGTAACGCTTCGAGATGGTGTTGTTCATATACCATTTTCTACTCCTTTTGAATATGATGGTCGATATAATCTAGTTGTTACATTTTATGATACTGGTTCTGGTACGCAAACCGAATCGACAACAAAGGCATATTACAGCAGAACTGCTTCTTCAGACTACAGAACATTGGTTTACAGAAGTAATTCTAGTTTTACACCTCGCCAGAATGCTGCGACAAACAGAATACAGGCATATCTAAGTGCATCATTCGAGATTTGTTCACCGCGACC
>JAGCNN010000138.1 GCA_017645925.1 Bacteroidales bacterium | reverse complement strand
TGTGAACGAATCTCATTTACAATCTTATTATACTCTTCTGGATCGCTTCGATGGCAATCCTGTTTCTTGACAAGTGTCTCGATTGCCTCTTCAAACGTATCGGCATAGGCGATATGAATATAGGTCGTCGAGGTCTCGCTTGCATAGAAGTCTGCTGTGTACAATTCGTACTTGTGAATATTATTCTCCATATGTGTTTTATTTTGATGAAGCAAAGATATGAAGAATATGCAGGTCAAAAACGATGTTTATTGCGAATCCGGCCTGTGAACCGATGAAATGTTTTTTTCGTCCACCTAACGTCTGTTCAGCACCACCATCTTCCCGTGATTTGCATAATAGAGAACAATTGAGATACAGTTCAAACCAGCTCCGGATATGGCTTTTTCGTACGCAGACATTTGTGCAAAATAGTGTTCGGGGTTGGGTGTTTCACTCTCTATGTTCTTAAAGTCCACCAGAACCACGCCTTTTTCGGTTTTCCAAAGCAAGTCTATTTCTCCGTGAAGCAACTGGTCGCCCTCCATAGCCAAAGCAAATGGCACTTCGTGACCAATGGATGTTGGCACTCCGAAGCGGTTCTTAAGTTCTATGTACAATAGCTTTATTGCGTTCACCACCTTTGGGGCGTCAATCACATCTTGGAGACCATACGCAGTGATGATATTTTGTGCCATTTCAACAGAATCCTCTTCCTTCAAATTTTCATTGTACGCTGCATAGATGTTATGGATACAGGTTCCTATAGTGCTCATTCTTTCATTGTCTTTGTTCACTTCAAAAGCAGCACCCGACAGTTCCAAACACTCAACATCGTATTTTATATCACAATGTGGCATTTTGCTCGGGTTGACAAGATGTTGTGTCTCTTCGTTATTGAATTCAAGTGCGGATGTGTCAATCTCTGTGTACTTTTCTTCTTCGCGAGACGGTGTCTCATCTGGAGTGTACTCAACTTCTACAGTTTTGTCCATAATGGATTTTGACGTTAATTCTCCTATATTTAAAATTTCGTCCATCCATTGGGTATTACCGTTGTTTGTTGCAAACACCAATAGGTCACGTGCACGTGTAAAACCCACATAAAAGAGTCTTGACTCCTCTTTCAACAAGCGTTCACGAGAACTGATAAAATAAGGTTCATCACTTAATGCTTGGGACACAACCTTGTTGAGCATTTTTCCCATGGGGGGGAATACGCGCAACCAATAGTTTTCGTCCTCTTTCTGTTCTCTCACACCAACAAATTCACGCTCAGCAATCTTTTCCGTGGTAAGAACGCCATTGTCTAAATCATAAAGTATCACAACGGGCCAGCCCAATCCTTTCGACTTGTGTAGGGTGATTACTTTGACAGCATCCCTATCCAAGTCCAATGCCGCTGCATCTGGCGTGTCAATCAGATACTGAACAAATTTCGAGAATTTCCTGCCGTCGTCACCCAACTCCATCTGATCGCAATGGGTATCGTACTTGGTGGCTCTTTTGAGGAAGTTGGATATGTTTTCCTTGCGAATTTCCGCATCACCCCATCTGTTGACCACATCCATTAGATGCAATCTGTCAACAAAGGTTGCTAAAGTGTCGTGCATATTTTTCGCATAACATTCTTTGGAAATTTTCTCCACCAATTCGATGAGTTGGTCGTTGTCTCGCCAATCATCCGGGTAAATGTACACTTTACGTCCATCTTTATTGACCTCTTCTTTGATTCTGCCATCGATATAGCCAATGTAGTCGTTGAGCAAATCGGTCGTGGATTCATTCTTCAGCAGATGAATGATGTCTAAGCGCAGGTGTCTTCTGTATTTCGGTTCCTTAGCATATTGCAAGAGTGCCAACAGTAGCTGTATCTCAGTGCGAGAAAAAGACTTGGCCTCAGGGGCGCAGACAGGAATGCCTATTTTTCGCATACTGTTTGCAATTCCATCGATGGAGAAATTATTCCTTGTCAAGATTGCGATATCCTTATATTGAAGTTCACGCACGATTTTGTCCTCCTCAATCTTATATTTCCTCGATTCTACCATCTGTTTGAGGCGTGCAGCCAATTCGTCTTCTTTATTGGTCAAATTCCAACGCAAGGAGACATCTTGTTCCTTCATCTCAGACGGATCTGTTCTTCCGTACCCCAATTCTACCTCTCTTTTGTCCATACCAAAACATCCCCCTGTAAAGATGGGAACAAATATGTCATTAGCAAAAGCAACCAAATCAGGACGGGAACGGTAACTCTTATCCAAAGGTTCCGTCTTGAATCCAGATACACCTTCTGTTTCATTCTTGCGAATAGCATCACCAACCGACTTGGTAAGTTCGGTATCCGACCCCCTAAAACCATAAATAGCCTGCTTGGGGTCACCTACCCATATTGACGAGTAGTCGAGTGGCGAGTGGTCGGCAATCAAGTCAGAAAGTGTGTCAAAAATGTTCACCTGAATGCTGTTGCAATCTTGATACTCATCCACCATAATTAATTTATAGCGACTGCTAATTTCATCTTGAACCTCTTGAAACTCCTTTTTTGTAAGCAGTTCCTGAAAGTAGAGTTCCATATCGTTGTAGTCCAACAATTGGTGCTCCTTCTTGAACTTATCAAATTCAACCTTCCATACCGCGAGCAACTCAAACAGTTTGTCTGTAATTTTGCAGAGAATATCCTCTTTCGCTTTTGTGAAACTAAACGAGGCATTTAGGTAGTCAACAATTTTATCGTTTATCTCCTTGATGCATCCAGCACCTGATTTTGGAAAGTTTTCCGGTCCATCTTTGAGAGGGTTATATTTATTAATATTTTCTTTCCTTTTTTGTGCGTTTGCTGTTAGCGTGCCATCTTTTTTTACGTCTGTGGCGTTAGCTGCCAGGTATTTGGCCACCAAAGAATCGTAGTAGTGAGTTTTGTCGAATTGATGTCTTGAAAAGCAGTTTCGGATTTCATCTTTTGATTTTTTGCAACTATCTTTCAAATTTTCAATTTTGTAATAGCGCACTTTTTCGACCATTGTTTTCAATAGGTCTCGCCAATAGGTGTAGTCCTCCTCGTGAAACAACCCCTTGGTAATTTCCAACTCCTTGCGCCATTGCTCAAACTGCCAAATATCAGATTCTGATACGATTTGATTGATACTTTTGTCGGCAAAACTCTTAAAATCATTCTCCTCCAATTGCTTGGGTTCCGGACTGATACCCACCAGATACCAATACTTCTGCAAGAAACCGAGACAGATGGAATGAATGGTGCCAATAGAAGCAGCATCCAGTTCTGAAGCCTGTTTTACTAAGCCCTTCTTTAAGAGTCCTGCACGGGTGCGTTCACGCAACTCGTTTGCAGCGGCTCGCGAGAATGTGGTCATCATAATTTCTGACGGCTTGATGTCCTGGTGATTCTTTAAAACATCTACTAACCGATTCACAAGTTCGGTGGTTTTGCCGCTACCGGCACCGGCACTAATGTATAATATTTTCTTCATGACAATCTTATTTCAAGTGGTTTTTCAAAATAGTATGGGTCGTCGGACGATTTTGGTAATCCTCGTCTGAAGGATATTTGCTGAAGGCTGTTTTCTTGACATTTTTGCCTTTGTTTTTGTCTTTGTCTATGTCCACAAACGTATCGCTGCTTTTTCCTGTGAAATTGCTTTCGTCAAATCCTTCACCTTCTTCAATCCGTCCGCTCATAATCTCGTCCATTCGAGCATTGTAGGTAATGTTGAGCAGGTTCCAATAATCAGCATCCAATGGCGCACTTCCGTTAATAGGCACTTCTACCACATTAGGAACAGGACTCGTCAACAATCCCTTTTTCACATAAAGTGTCTTTATGGGGAATTGGTAATAGCCTCTCCACGCAACATCTTTCTTCTCCGCAACCAGCGCATGCTCGTAATAGGTCAATTGCAGACTTTGGTTTTCTTTCAATGCGTCACTATATCTTTTGGCAGAAGAGTATTTCAAATCAATAATCACATATTTCCCATTCTTATCCGTCAAAATCATATCAATATATCCATGGGCATTGTTGAAACTATCCATTGCTATCTTAAATTCGTGCTCGCATTCTTGGGGCGTAAGTCCTAATTTTGTAATGATGTCAAAAAGGGTTTGGATGCTCTCTTTAAGCTCTTCTTTGAAAATAGCCGAATCATTTTTGTTCTCATCCTCTTGTAGCAATGATCCCTCTTTTTGTAATGCTGTTTTCAACAAATTATCATAGTTGGTGGAGAAATAAGCATTCATCGCAGGTAAATTCCCTTTATTCTTATTAACAATCATCTCCACAACATAATGCGCGACTTTACCTTTTTGAAGGGAGATGTTTTCGTCGGAATCGTCCTCTGGCGCTCTTAGTCCGGCCATCTTTTCCATAAAGAAATCAAACGGACGCTGATACAATTTTTCCAATGTTGATGCGCTGTCGCTTGGTTTGGGAAGATTGGCGATGTGTGTTGGATCCAGATTAATTTCGAGTTCGGGGGTAAATGTATGGATTGGAAGGGTGGGCGTGTGTGTAAAACCTGTCGGATTGCAAGGACTCACCCTACGATATTTGAGTTCTGTGACAACGGGATGCTCGCTAAGCAGTTCTGTCTCTTGGTAATGGGGAACCCAGAGCTCGATTCCTTCCACTTTGTTAATCAACGAAATCACCCATTGCATATAGGCCTGAGAGATTTCCTCGGCAGAAGGCAGTTGAAGTCCTTTACGTGTACGTGCAAGATAGTTCATTTCTTCTAATGTCAAGAAACCGAATCGATAAGCATTCCTTTTGCTCCCATCACAGTCTATCCATACGATTTTTTTCGGGGTATCCAATTGATTCGTGATATCATCTGAAGGGTGTAAACAACCAGCGTTGCTTATGTTATACTTCTCTCCTCTGAGTCCCTTGAGTGTGTTGTTCAGACGCTCCTCATCCTCACACACCACCATCGTATTGGAATCCAAATTCTGCAATGCAGCATATTGCCAAGCTTCATACTGTTCGCGAACTTGAAAGATTGACCTATTTTCGGTTTTTAATTCAGTTTCGTCGTATGTAGAATATGTAACCTTTGAAACCTTTTCTAATACCTTTACAATCAGTTTGGGAACTAATACCTGAGGAATATGAACTTCCACCTCAAGGTCCGACTGCTGTAGCAAATCTGGATTAGCCTGTAGTTTTTCATACAGCAACCGCCATAAATCCGCACGACCTGGACAACTCATTGAGTTGTACCCATCCTCCCATTGACTCAACGATTTCAGCTTATCAGATGATGCTTCTTTGGTCATCTCGGGAGTCCATCCTTCCATCACAAGGCAGTCGCGCCACTCTAGAATTTTGTCCACTGTTCCGTCGGGATCCACATCCATTGCCCCGCTTATCCAATTGCAATTGCCTTGGATATGCTCCTTGTAAGATTTTCTTCGCAATTCGGTGCGTGCTTCTATGTCTTCGGCAGCGACTTGTGTCAGTCCTGTTCTGAGCAGTAGCTGTTCCAATAGTGCGCTGGTACCAACAACGGCCTCGTCCCACAATATACCGCCATGCGACTCATAATTGATGTAGGTCGTATTATTGAATGAAGGGCAGAAATGTAGTTTCATTTTTTATGTAGTTTTATATGTTATAACTAATTACGTATTTATTTCTTCTTATAAGACGATGCAAAGATACGAAGAGTATCCATAGCAAAAATGGTGTTGATTGCGAATCCGGCCTGTGAACCGATGAAATGTTTTTTTACTTTCAGAGGCCTAAAATCAGCAGGTCATCATCATCTATTTCGTAGAATCTTCCATCGCGTTTCTTCGGTGTGAATTTGCGCATAATGAACCCTATGCAACCGCCACCTGGCGAACCGGAACTCCAAACATCGTATCCCTCGGGATGATTGTCTTCTTGGTATTGTTTAAGTTTCCATTTGCTTTGGTCAATGAGCGAGGCCAGTTTACTGCAAGCCTTTTTTGATATTTGCAGTTTTTTACAGACGGTTTTGTCTCCGATTGTAGCTTCCAATAATATAGTTCCCTCAATCGCCTCTTTTAAATAGTTGTGGTTTAGCAACAAGGAACGTCCAATCTGAAGGATTACCCCCTCGTAAGTGGTGTTCCGTGTAGCATCGTCAATAGTTTCGGATAGTGCTGTAAGGGTGCTAGGCAAGGTGTAAACGCTACCATTGAGCAGATGGGCCTCCATTTTCTCTTGTCCCTTTACGGTTTCGAGATACAACAACTCGTCAGGACGGAGCATATATTTCTCCTCGGTATTTCCTATACGGATGATTCTGTTCATAGTGATTCAGTGGTTGTTTCTTTTCTACAAAATGTTTCTTCTCAATTCTCTCAGCAGGTCGTCCGAGCATTTGGCTTTCTCATTGATATTTATATGTTGTTTCTCCAGACTGTTGCCGGCCAAGATGAGTTCCCTGCGACTCGGACAAATCATAAAAATGTTGTCCACACACACGAAGCAAGAACGTCCTACCATAAGGTATCGGCTTTCCGGATTGCTTTCTTTCTCATTTTCAAAGAGCTTGTTAATACCGATAAAACAAATGTCCTCTGTCATGTCATCGTATAGAACATTACAAACTCCATTCATGTCCTTGTTGGTAACTGCGAAGATGATATTTGGCATAATGCAATTTTTATTCTAAATAATTAATAATCTTCTATTCCGATTTCGTTACTGAAATATGTGATGGTCAGGAATTCCAATTCGTTTAATACATCTCTAATTATAGCCACAATATTAAATTTACCAATCTTCCCGAGGGTCGTACACCACCTCGCCGACACGGAAACAGATATATTTTTCCCCGCCCTTCTCGATGCCGAAGAAGATTCCTTTTTCGCCAACTTCGACGGTATGGTATTTTCCTCTAATTTGCAACATGAAACTGGCACAAGTAGGAAACTCCTCCATAAACGCCCCCAGCGTTATGCTGTCCGAATCGCAGTCGGTGCTGTAGCAGAGGCACATTTTGTCATACTGCCATGTAACACAATTCATTGGATAAGCCGTTTTAGTCTCCTCCGACACCGCCAAAATCTTGCAATCCGGATACTGGTCAAAGTGTCTATCCGCCAATTCTTTTTCCATCTGCTGGGTAGTAACAAGCCTCACATCCCGGTCCAAATAGAACAGGCAATAGCCATCCTCATCGTCGTACCGTATTATGGAGCCGTCTTCGTTCTGCTCGAAGTCCTGCAACTCCCAGCCGTTTTGCATCACCACCCCAAGCGAGCCGTCAATGTGGCGCAACATCTCCAAAATATCCTCAACTGTGGCGGCGCGGTTCTTTTTGCCAGTCAACTCAAAAATGGCAATACCCTTGCGCAGTTTGATGCCTTCGACAAACATGTCGTTGCCATCTTCGTCGCTAAAGTCCAGAAAAATGTTCGGGACCTTCGCAACAATCGGTTCCAAATCCTTTATAATTCGACCTACGGTAGCTTTCGGTTTGTGTAATATTTTCATTTTTTCGCGATTTATGAAAAGTTATAAATAACAATTTCGTGTTGCTTCTTCTATCTCAACAAAATACGACAGATAGAAACGAAAGACAACAACATTGCAAATATACATTATTAAAAATAATAATAAAAAAATACGCCGAAGAAAGTTTTCAACAGCGTATTTATTGTCTAATTTTTATGCAACAATATGAAATGAGTTTGGATGAATATGCCGACAGTGTTGCAAGTGCTGCCACTGATGGATTATTTTAAGATGAAGTCCTGAATTTTATTAAGGTGGGTCAGATGACCTGCCTTTTTTATATTTACAAGAGACCAAATTATGACCAAACTTGGGATATAAAAGAAAAAGAATTTTGCTTTTTCACCCATTTTGAATTACTTACAAAACTCTTTTTGTGCCCGAGACAGGGCTCGAACCTGCACGTCCTTGCGAACACTGGTCCCTGAAACCAGCGCGTCTACCAATTCCGCCACTTGGGCATTTTGCGGTTGCAAAGGTACAACTATTTTTCTTTATGGCAAAGATTTTTTTTGAGAAGAAAGGATTTTGGGGATTTGGGGCAAACAGGCTCAAAGCCATTTGCCTTTCTTTTATTAGCCTTTATAACATCTAAAAAATCAACGCAAGCAAAGCATTGCACCGCCTTAATGATTCTTGTACAATCGTGCCATGGCGCGATTCTATAAGAATTATCAAATCTTCAAATTTTCAAATCATCAAACCCAGAAACGCGAACCCAGAAACGCCGCAGGCATTGAAACGGCGAAGCCATGGAAACCAGAAACCCAGAAACGCCGTAGGCATTGAAACGGCGCAGCCATTGAAACTTAGAAACGCTGCAGGCATTTAAACGGCGCAGCCTTCTAATTCCTGCTATTGAATTTCGTGTAATTTATCAGCCTATCGTACGATTCGCTGGGATTGCGGTGATACACAAACAACAAATAGTCATTTTCGGTTTGCTTGTGGCTTCCTTCGAAGAAATATCTGTCCATACTGGCGCCTTCGCCCTCTGGCACAACAACATAACGGTAATTATAATATCCCTGCTTGAGGAACATTAGCAATTCGTAGCTTTTGGTTTCCATGTTGTACTTCATCTTGTACTGCGGCAAAATTTCGTAGTTTGTCAATTCACCATATAGGTAAACGCTGGCACTTCCAAGCATAGTTTGGCTTTGCAGACGGAACCTTACAATCGCATATTCCGACTGTATTTCGGGAAAATTGTTGTTGTTGCGGCGGTTTGTCTTTATGACATAGCCTCCGTTTATGTCCTCGGCGCTCGCATAAGGCTCGAAATACTTGGTCTTTGACGGTACTAGGTCTATGTAGTAGTAGGGTTTGCGGTATTCGATGTTCTCAACGTATTCGGAATTTAATTCCAAGTTGTTGAAATTGAAGTATCTGTATTCGTTTCCTGCGTTGAAAAGATATTTATCTTCCCAGTTGAAAGTGTAGGAATCGTTGCCGACAAACGATGGCTGCATGTTTGTGTAGGCTTCGTCGCATTGGTAGTTCTGGACAAGTGTAACTTTCAGTTCGTCAAGTGGGTTGTAGATGGGATATTTCTTGGGAACTATTTCGAAATCAACTTTTTGAAACTCCTTCTTGTACTCTCCAAGCACGTTGGACGATACGCGACCTTCCACTGTAACAAGATTTTCGTAAACCATGAATCTTTTAGTGCATACAATCCTTTCGGCAGGTTCTTTTACAAACACTATAAGCAAGTAATTTCCAGAAAGTTTAAGCTCTAAATCGTCGTTTGGCAAGTTTAGCGAAAAATGGGTGTATTGCACGTAGGTACTCTGCGATTCCTCGTAATTGCGGATTTCATTCTCGTCAAAACCGTCGGCGTAATCTACAAACATCAGGTTCGAAGGCTTCCAGTCGTAAGTGCAATGCATGACGGTATAGAAATAATCCTGCGGTTGCGATTCTATCTGGTCGAATGAAAATTCAAGTCCCACTTCGCCGCCAAGTTCCATTACGGGATACGAAACTTCCCAGTCGTGCAGATGCAGGCGTACTGATTTCAGATTCTTTTCATAGACGCGGTCAATGCATGATACTGTATCGCGTTCAAAATCAAATGCGTACATGTCTGCACAAATTGTCAGCAGAAAAAACAATGTCGGAATTATGAAGAATTTAAAATTCATCGGTCAAAAATTTTTCACGAAATAACACATTATTATTTATATTTGAAAAATTTTTTTTCGCTGATGTACAGGATTATTCTTGCCATATTATTCGTTTTCGTAGATTTAACGTGTGTGAGTCAGGGTATTAACTCAAAGGCAATAGAAATTACAAACGTTGATTCTGACGAATATACGCATATTGAAACCACAAAGTTGAAAATGGTGCTTCCCGCGGGCTTCGTTCGTAAAAATGCAACTACATACGAAAACCTGCTTGCTCAAAGCTACATTTCGGTGCAGCAACTTGATGGCGATGTTAACCGAAATTTCTACACTTTTGACAAAAAATCAATGTTTAAGGCAGGAATAGTGGTGTCGAAGGAAACTTTTTTCAAAATAAACGGCATTGATGCCATGATGATTGACGGCGACCAGTACATCGACGAAAAGGAATTTGCCGTTTCAATATTAATAATAGGTAACTGCACGTTGTCATACCTTATCATGGGCACTACGCCAAAGCCCATACAGAACAACATGAACATATTGATTACTAATTCGTTGCTTAGTACAATCTTCAATCCAAAGATGGAGGCGGGGGCAATATCTAAAATATATTCCTATACGATAGACACTACAGGTACTGGTCTTGTCGAGTGTATGCCTATGGGCAATTCCCGCACATTTACCGATGACGGCAATGTCCCGTCAAAAACCGGCGATATGACTTCACTGACAATACGCGAAATGAGCAGCGCAATACAGTTTACCGAAGCGCAGAAAAAGGACATCTGCCTGCACCGCATAAAATTGTATCCGCTGACTTGGGACGAAAACAGCAAACTCGAACCTCAAAAGTACAGCACTGGAAAATTGTCGGGTTACGAAATATATGCAAGCGGTGTCAGCAAGTTCATGAAAACCGAATTCATATACCAGCTTGTGCTTTTCGACAAGGACAGGTATTTTGTGATAACAGGTATTTCGTATGGCGACGAGAAAAAATGTCTGGATGCTTTTAGAAAATTGGCTAATTCTATAGAATTATAGATTTAGTTCAACATGCCATTCAGTGCGTCCTTCAACTTTCCGAACTGCAAAAATCCACTAAAAAGGTATTCCTCCAGTTCTTCTGTAAGCGCCACTTCCTTCAGTGAAGACTTGTCGTTTCCTACCTTGCAAATGGTATGGAACTGCACTCCCTTGTCGTAGTATGCACGAATCTCAACATACTTTTCCACATAATGGTCACCATCTTCTAAATAGGTCGTGAAACTTGTGTAATAGAATGCTGGGAATCCAGCATCGTCGTACAAAAATTCTTCGTAAGATTGGCGTTCTGCAATGGTATAAACAGTGGTTCTGCGTACAAAATCCAAAGCGGACACATATTTGCCTATCTCCTCATCAAAATCGTCATTGAAAAAGAACTCTATAGTTTCCTCCGCCTGACCAGAGCCCGCAAGGTTATGCCTTACCTTTGCCGTAATGTAGTCATCGGGAATGGCTTCGTCATCAAGCATAGTGTTTATCCATTCCATCTCGTTGTTGTACATTTTGCGGATTTCCGAAATCTTTTTTTCTGTGTCGGTCTGCGTATATGAGGACAAACTCATGACAACAAAAAACAACGCTGCTATATATTTACTCATGGCAATTTATTTTTAGGGTTTGACAAAAATAATGTTTTTGAAATTCATTTACCGCAGTTTTCCCCACACTTTTTCTACAAGTTCCGGCTCAAAGCCTCTGCTATATGCAAACCTGAAAACCGAAGCCTTCATCTTGTATTCGTCATCGTCATGCACCGACTTTAACTTTGCGCGCAAAAGGTTTTCCAACAACGACATATATTCCGTCTCATCAATTTCGGCAAGCGGTTGCGACATCAATTTTTCGGAAATACCCTTTGCCAGCAAGGCTTGACGAATTTTCAGCCGTCCCCACTTGTTAAACTTGAATGCATCGGAGACAAAAGCACGCGCATAACGTTCATTGTCAACAAACTTGTCGGCAACCAAACTGCTTACAATTTTTGCAATCAACTTTGAATCAACGCTCTGCTTAAATAGATATGTACGAACATCGCTTTCGCACTTTTCGGCACGCGAACAGTAAGACTGCGCTTTTGTCAAATATTTTTCAAATTCTTCCGATTCCATTGTTTTTTCATTCATTATATCGTTAACGCAACGATTCTACACATTTAATTTTATTCTATATCCCGAATGGCTTCGCACATTGATGACCATTCCGTTTTCAAAAATTAGATATTGCCCCTTGATTCCAGCCAGTTTGCCTTCGATTTTATCGTATTTGTCAAGCGTAACGGCCTTGATATTGGCAACCATGTTGGTGTAGGGGTAGGCAATCGGTGTAACCGAATCGTCATACGTAGCATACAATCGCAAATCATCAGGCAGCATTGGCAGGAAAAATTTCTTTCGTTCCACCAAATCCACGTTTGGTTGCGTTACCGACAGCATTGTCTTCCAGTTTGTCTTGTCGGCCAAGTGCTTTTTCATTTCCACCTCGATTTGTCCTGCTAAATTACGGTTAGGTGTTTTGGCAAACCTTATTGCGGCAATTGCACCTTGGTCTATCCACCGCGTAGGAATCTGGTTGTAGCGGGTAACACCGACTTTTAAATCTCCTGTAAACGCAAGATACACATAGTGGTCAATCAACGAATATTTCTTCGACCATTCCATGTCGCGTGAAATTCCAAGATGCGCCATATCCTTTTCGGGGTAGAAAACGCCCTCGTCACATTCAGGCAATGTCGTGTAGCACTGGTAGCAATGCCCGTTCATGTAGCTCCGCTGGGTGGTTTTTCCGCATGACACACAATTTATAATATGTTGATATTCGATTGTAATACGGCTGCCAATAAGGTCGTTCATGTAAATTTCGGCATTATTGGCTGCAAGAAAGTACTGGACAGGAAATCCGTACTCGCTGCGCATTTTCGAAAGATTCAGTTCGGTTGTCATCGTATTATTAGCCTGTCTTGTTTCTGTATGTTGTACCACAAAGATACGCCTTTTTTACAAAATCCG
>JAGCNN010000137.1 GCA_017645925.1 Bacteroidales bacterium | reverse complement strand
GCCCACTCAAAAAGAGAATCAATTAAAACTTTGCTGACCATAAATACAAGTGCTGCCATAAATGTACTGTAACAGTAATAAAGTACTTTGTGGGAAGATGCCCATTGGTAGTTGAAAATTTTCATACTAAATATTTTTTTTTAGTTTATAATTCGACAAATATACAATGTTTTTTCAAAAATTCAAATTCTAGTCTTATTCATTTTAATGTTTTCTCCAAGTCGTCGATAGATGGTAATTCTGATTTTATTTCTTCAATCAACTTGTTGGTACGAAACTCTGCTACGCCCAAAGGTTGTGTCATACCTCGAAGGGCGTATTCCACCTTAGTGTTGTTCTTTGAACGACAAAGCAATAGTCCGATTGTCGGATTGTCCTCTGGCATCTTGACCAAGTCGTCGATAGCAGAAATGTAGTAATTTAACTTGCTCAAGTATTCGGGCTTGAAGTCAGTCGCCTTGAGTTCGATAGCCACATAGCAATGCAAGCGTGTGTGATACATCATCAAATCGACCTTATTGTCTTCGCCTGCTATATTGAGCGGGTATTGCCGCCCGATATATGAGAATCCTTTGCCCATTTCAAGCAGAAAGTCTGTAACCTTGCTAGCAAGTTGGTCTTCAAGATCCTTTTCCTTCTTAACCTTAGTCATGTCCACAAATCCAAGATTATAAGGGTCCTTAAAGACATCTCTTGCCAAATCGCTGTTTACTGGGGGCAGCGTTGCGGTGAAATTGTTTGGCAATGCCCTGGCTTTCTTGTGATACTCGTTTTCTATCTGCATTATCATAATATCGCGGCTCCATCCCTGAATGGCAGTCTCCGTCATATAGAAAGCACGCAAAGCAATGTCCTTTATCTTGGAAATCATTGATATGTGGTGGTACCATGTAATTTGTGCAAGCGGCACTTGCACAAACTTGCCGTCTGCCGACACTGTGAAATTTGAAAGTCGTGCTTGCAAAATTGGCATTTCCTGTAATTGTGCAAGCGGAACTTGCACAAATGGAAAGTCGCGATACTCGTCGGCAAACCGCCTCATATATTTCAGGTTGCGAATTGAATAGCCACTGTCGCTGCCATAGTGTTTCTGCAAGTCTTCCGAAAGTTGGTCGATGACTTTTGCTCCCCAACCTTGTTCCTTCTGTTTGCGTATGATATCGTTACCCAACCACCAATAGTGTTGAAGTGTGGCGGCATTCAGTTGCATCACCGCTTTCAGCCGTTGCCTGTCAATCTCTTTAAAAAGATATTGCAGCCAATGCTGATATTCGGCATCATCAATAATGCTAAGTTCCGTATTCATATTTTAGTTTTTGCGACAAATATACAATGTTTAATGTTTCAAGTTTAAAGTTGTTTAATGTTGTTTCAAGTTGTTTATGGTTGTTTTGGAGAGACGCAAAATGTTGCGTCTGTACAATTGAAATTGTTTCATATTTTTCAATAATTCAATCCCCATTCGTAAATCTAAAATCCCAAATCGTCAATCCCCTTTATTCCTTCACCATTTTCAATTCCTCCGTCTCTCCGTTTATCCTCTCAACCTTTACCACATACTCGCCGGGGCGGAGACCGCTGATGTTGAGTTGCATTGCGGTGGTGCGGAGAAGGGTGCGGCCGCTGATGTCGATGACGGTGGCACTGACGAAGCCATCACCAAAAATTGTGACCATATCGTTGGCGGGGTTCGGATAGAGCGACATTGCCGTAGTGACTGGCTCGGTGATGCCGTCGCAGACCTGAGCGGTGATGCTGATGGTACGAGTGGCAGAGCACTCGCCACGGGTAACGGTGAGCGAGACGCTTTGCGTACAGGCATTGTCGAACTGAAGCATTTCGGTGCAGCCTGTGCCGCCTGTGCTCCATAGGTAGGAATCGAAATCGCCACAGGCATCCAGATAGAACTGCTGTGCTGTACATACGGTAGTATCGCTAAGCCCGATAGTGAGCGGTGGAAGCACGGTGGCGTGGACAAGCACAATGCTATCGAACTCCTGAGCGCCCTCGGGATATGTAAATGTGTAATCGCCAGATGCGGTAAGGGTTACGCCCTGCACCACCTCGCCATAGCAATAAGTGGCGGTATCGTAAATGTAGGTTGGGCAAGGCAGACCGAACTTGGCAATGAACATATCGCTTTCGCTGTGTGCAAAAAGCGTATCTGTGCCGAATGCAATAAAGTTGTCGAACCTACCAACTGTATATATTTCGCCCAATGAATTTACTCGTGTGTCGTATGGCTCTGTTTGTGTTTGCGCCCTGCTATATATTTGCCTTACATCGGTCATATTTCCTTGCATATCCCATTCGCAGATGGAATATCCCATATATGCAGCACCCGCGCCTTGATTTTGTTCGCTTGGAAGATATGTATTTTCTCCGCATACGAGTCCGTATGCAGACCAGCAAACTCCTGCATACAGTTTGTCATTGTATTTTGCCAGGCTACCAATACTACATTTTGTGGTCTGCGGACAATTGTACCATTTGTAGTTGCCTGCTGTATCGTAGCAGGCAATGATATAAATTGGGTTTAATATTGTACCTTCTCCCTCATATTGGCTTACAAGGGTGTCGTTTTCTCCAAAAATTGTATAATCATCTGGCCACATATCCGTTTTAGGTATTGAATAGTCAGAAACATAAATATTTCCAGATGTTTCATCCAGAAGCATGGAGTGGAACTCAGACAAGGCGCGTGTAGTCCCGTGATTTATAGGTTGGCTTATCCATAATATATTGCTTTCGCTATTCATCTTAATTATAAATCCATTTCTCTTTTTATTGTATGAATATATATGTTTATTGTCAGAAAGTTCTATATCGTAAGGATAGGCAGGGTTGCTTGTAGTGTCGTTTACTTGGATATATCCACAAAGATATATGTTGTCTTCTGAATCACATTCCATATCATAGAAACACATTCCCAGTGTCCAATATGGAGCGTGGACACATTCTGTAATTGGCTTTATGTACTGGAAATTGAAATCGGAATCAAACTTTAGCATATAATATCCAGGATTAGTATTTGGTGTCATCGTATCGGTAATTGGAACATCATTGTGTTTTATGAAAAAATGTTGATTATCCTCAATTCCACCATCAGTATGTTTCATAAGCAAATAATAGTTCCCTTCGCTGTCAATTGAGAACGGCAGTTGTTCATTTGCTCCGTCCCATAAGTCCATTAGATGGATTTGATTTGTTTGCAGAAGGTTGTAGTCTATTATGTTTCCATCAAGGTCTAGTTCCATTATGTATGTATAGTTGGAAAAAGGAATCCAAGGGAAAACAAGGCTATCTGGGCAATGGTTTTGATAGTAAGAAAGGAGACTGCCATAAACTGTTGTGTCAAGGAAATATGCGTTGTAATATTGGTCTATATGCACAGTTCCCTGTAAGTATAGATGATTATTCTTTAGTATCATATACTGGGCGCGACAATTATGTTGTCCTGAACGCGCAATAGCCTTGTGCCACACTACATTGCCGCCACAATCAAACTTGGTGACAAATGCACCGCAATTATTATCGGCAAACAGCGGTAAATCTTCACCATTGACTTGCGTACCAGTGCCGTAGGTGCCAAATAAGTATGAATTTCCTTGATTGTCAAGAACAAGGTTATGTGGTTGATTATTGTAATAATTAATGGTTCCGCTTGAATTGGGATTGTTAGAACCACCATAACGATGCGCCCACTGCCAATCCTGAGCGGAAGCGAAGGAAATTGTTGCAAACAGCAGGAAAAGAAGGGTAAAAATATGTTTCATAATTCAAAAATTTAAAATGTTTCTAAAATTCATTCCCATTCGTAAATCTAAAATCCCAAAATCGTCAATCCCCTTTATTCCTTCACCATTTTCAATTCCTCCGTCTCTCCGTTTATCCTCTCCACCTTTACCACATACTCGCCGGGGCGGAGACCGCTGATGTCGAGTTGCATTGCGGTGGTGCGGAGAAGGGTGCGACCATTGATGTCGATGACGGTGGCACTGACGAAGCCATCACCGAAGATGGTCACAATATCGCTGGCGGGATTCGGATAGAGCGACATTGCCGTGGCTGTAGGCTCGGTGATGCCGTCACAAACCTGCGCGGTGATGCTGATGGTGCGGGTGGCGGAACATTCGCCACGGGTGACGGTAAGCGAGACGCTCTGCGTACAGGCATTATCGAACCGAAGCATTTCGGTGCAACCGGTACCGCCTGTGCTCCACTGGTAGGAATCGAAATCGCCACAAGCATCCAAATAGAACTGCTGTGCGGTGCAAACGGTAGTATCGCTAATCCCGATAGTGAGCGGTGGCAGCACGGTGGCGTGGACAAACACCACACTATCACCTTCTGGATACATTAGAGTGTAGTCGCCAGATGCCGTGAGTGTTATATCCTGCAGCATTTCCCCATAGCAATAG
>JAGCNN010000136.1 GCA_017645925.1 Bacteroidales bacterium | reverse complement strand
GGGGCAATGGAAACACGCACCCTCACGGAATTTAGCTCGTGATTTGCACATCCACGGCTATCGATGGCATCGCACAAAACGTAGTAGCCACCGCTTTCGGTAAAGGAATGGCTGAAGGTACGACCAGCATCATTGAAACGCGAAGTGTCGTTTTGACTGAAAATTAGCCAATTGTAGGTAAGGTTGTCATCAGTCTGCTCGTATTCCTGATTGTTGTTATGGAAAACATTGTGGGCGGTAAACTCAACGGCTGTATTCTTGCACACGTCGTAGTACTGTCCAGTCTCGGTGTCGGTTGGGTCGATGCTGGAAGTAATGGTTGTGGTAAATTGCTGGCAGGGGCTTCCGCACCATACCTTTGCCTTGAAACCTTGTCCTCTTATCGCACCTGCCGTCCATATAAATCTCAGTTTGCCGTGGTGCGAAGTGATGGTATGTCCTTGTAGCGATGTTCCCGTAGCGTTGGCAACAAGGACTTCGCGCGTAACGGCATCCTTTATTGTAAGCAATGTGCCGTTGGCAAGGTTGAAATTTACAAACTTTACGCTTATAATGCTACCGTTTGTTGATTGTATGTCCCTTATATAACTTACGTTTGGATAATAGTTGCCGTTTCCCCCGTCGTCGAAGAAATATGTCGTGGTAGTTGCTTCCGATGACGAAATTTCGCAGTCAATCTGGAATGCATCTGTTTCAGGCACATCCGAAATAAGTATGTCGGTGGCGAAGCACAGGTTGGATGCCATCAGTAATAATATGGCTGCTAAAATGTTTCTCATAACTTTATTTTTTTGCATTGCAAATATATGACAATTTAAAATGCCATTTCGTTGCCTGAGAAAATCAAAAAAATTAAAAAATTTTTGAAATAACTGAATAACAACAAATTACAAATGTATTTTTTTAAATATTTAAATCATTGCAATCGGCGCAAAGCATTGCGCTGCTACAATTATCAAATCCTCGAATCTTCAAATTATCAAATCATCAAATTATCAAATCTTCAAACCATAAATCCCCCCAATCGTAAATCATAATTCGTAAATCGTAAATAAATTTGTATTTTTGCGTAAAATTTAATTTAATGGTAACACTTGAGAAGATTAAAGAAGCCGGCAAGCGCGTAGAGGCTCTGAGGAGGTATCTTTGACATAGATGCCAAGCGTGAATTTGTAGAAACCGAAAACAAAAAGACCGAAGCTGGCGATTTCTGGGACAATCCCGAAACTGCCGAAGCAACCCTCAAGAAAATCAGTGATGTAAAGAAGTGGATAGTTGAGTACGATGCTGTGTCGGCAAAGTACGAGGACACCGAAGTTATGTACGACTTCTTCAAGGCTGGCGACATCACCGAAACGGAGATGGATGCCGAATACGACAAGTGCATTTCGGTAATTGAGGCTCTTGAACTGAAGAATATGCTTGGCAGCGAAGAAGATGTGCTTGATGCCGTGCTTAACATAAATTCGGGTGCAGGCGGAACCGAAAGCAACGACTGGGCGGATATGCTCTACCGCATGTACACCCGCTGGGCCGAAGACAACGGCTACAAGGTTCAGATTATCGACCGTCAGGATGGTGACAGCGTTGGCATCAAGTCGTTGACAATGAGCTTGTCGGGCGAATATGCCTACGGCTACCTCAAGGGAGAAAATGGCGTTCATCGTCTCGTGCGACTTTCTCCTTACGATGCAGCACATAAGCGTCACACTTCGTTTGCATCGGTGTTCGTGTATCCGCTGGTTGACGATACCATTAATATTGAGATAAACCCTGCCGACATCGAATGGGACACTTTCCGAAGCAGCGGTGCTGGCGGTCAGAATGTCAACAAGGTGGAAACGGCAGTACGACTGAAGCACATACCAACAGGCATTGTCATTGAAAACATGGAAACCCGTTCCCAGCTCAAGAACCGTGAAAACGCCTTGCGTCTGCTAAAGTCGCAACTTTACGAACTTGAACTGCGCAAGCAGCAGGAGGAACGCGACCGCATCGAAGGACAGAAGCGCAGAATTGAGTGGGGTTCGCAAATTCGCAACTACGTGATGCAACCATACAAACTTGTCAAGGACTTGCGCACTGGCTACGAAACTGGAAACGTTCAGGCAGTACTCGATGGCGGAATCAACGAGTTCATCAAGACTTACCTGATGGAGTTTGGCGGAAAATAACAGTTATTACACTTGTGTGCAAAAGTTTTGCAACGACCAAAATCAATTTTCTACCTCGGCTTCTTTGATATCAAGAAGTTGTACCTGTAAGGTAGTTTGGTTCAT
>JAGCNN010000135.1 GCA_017645925.1 Bacteroidales bacterium | reverse complement strand
TCTTTATGTATGGCATCGGTGCTGCGTAGTCGGAAAGTATCATCGAGTGAAGTCCGTCACCGATGAAAAGTCGGTCGTATCCGAGTGTGAAGTTGAGGCATTTGATTGGGCGGAACGAAACATTTCCGTATGCGTTGGCGTAGTCGAATTCGGAGAAGCCGTTGAGTTTCTTCACGCGTGCATATCCGGGAATGTTGCCCTTTATTCGGTAAACTTCTGCCATGTATGCTGGCAGTACAGCCTGATTTTCGTATATGCTGGTGTTCAGATATACATATTCGCTGAGCTTTACATTGACTATTGCACCGCGCGTGTTGGTGTAGCCGTTGATTCCTACTGGATTGTTATGGTCGGTGATGTCGTTTAGCCTATTGTAGCGGAAATCGAAAATTGGGTCGAAATAGACATTGTATTTTTCGTTGCCAAAAATAAATAGGTGTTCGTGGAACAATTTGCGTACGAACCAGTTTTTCTCGACCTTGTCGTTCTTGGGGAAAATAAGGCTGTCGTAAACTTCGTTTTCAACACCGGTTGCCGGACGAATAGCTGTATTTATTCCCTTGAAATATATTTCGTTGTCGCGTAGGTTCTGGAAATGACCTATTGTGAAGTCGTCCTGCGCGAGGGCAGCCAACGAAAACATTATGGCTATGAAATATAGTAGTGCCTTCTTTTGCATGGTAAACTAATTTTGCACAAAAGTAGTGTTTTTCATTTGACTGACAAGCCATAAAAAGAGTATGGGAATATTTGGCAGCACTCCCCTACTCCATTGGCTTACTTTTTTTGTTTCTATTCCATGCAGTTGCCAAAGCATTCAAATATGTTCCAAATTCAACAAATAAAATTGGGAAATTTGTGTCAATTTGTAATATTTAACTTCGTTGAGGGCTTTGCCGTTCTCGCGAAGCGACTAAAAAAATAAAGGACGGTTCAACGCCGTCCTTATTTTGTATTGTTATGCTTTGCAGTTGCCACCTTCACAATTTAGCAGGCAGTTGCTGCATTCGGTAAGTTCGCCGCGCAGACGAGAGTTTATCATGCCTGAAATGCGTTCCTTGAGCGGTTCGATGTGCATATTCATCAGAATGTCGTTGGCAAAGGCGAACATAAGCATCAGTTTTGCTTCCTTGGTGCTAATTCCGCGCTGGCGAAGGTAAAACAATGCTTCTTCGTCGAGCTGTCCAACGGTTGCTCCGTGGCTGCACTGAACATCGTCGGCATAGATTTCCAACTGCGGCTTGGTGGTCATGCGGGCATCGCCTGTAAGGCAGAGATTGCGGTTGGTCTGGTATGCAGCCGTCTTTTGCGCGCCATCATGGACGATGATTTTTCCCATAAACGAACCGCGAGCCTGCTCATCGAGTATGCCCTTGTATAGTTCGTTGCTGTTGCAATTTGGAACAAGGTGCTCGATTAGCGTATAGTTGTCAACATATTGCTGGCGGTCGATGAGGTAAAGTCCGAGCAGGTTTGCATCGGAATGCTCACCGTTTAGACGAACGCGTAGGTTGTTGCGAACGATTCCTCCGTGAAGTGTGAGTACAAACGA
>JAGCNN010000134.1 GCA_017645925.1 Bacteroidales bacterium | reverse complement strand
TGTCGTATGCCATAGCCGTACCACATGGCACCCATAGAGTTGCATTAAAATTAGAAAAACTATTATTCCACTCTCCAAGGTCAATAGTCGGTGGGATAATAGGCTTGACATATATGTCGGTTAAATTCGGACTGCCGTGAAATGCACAGTATCCAATATATTCAACAGAACTGCCTATTGTAATAGAAGTTATGCTATCACAGCTATTAAATGCAGCTCCACCAATGTTTCTCACCGAATTTGGTATTATCAACGCTCCAGTAAGACCAGAACATCCATAAAATGCATAAAAGCCAATGCTATCAACAGAACTTCCTAATGTAATGCTTGATACTCCATTGCAGTAGGCAAAAGCTTCTTTTGAAATAATTTCAACAGAATTTCCTATTACGACAGATGATAGTCCGCGGCACCAACTAAATGCATATCCACCGATTCTGTTTACGGAATTTGGTATTATTAAATCCCCAGATAAGTTTCCGCATCTATAAAATGCATACTCAGGAATATATGTCACATTTTCTCCTATATTCAAACTTGTTAACGACGGACAATCTGAAAACAAAAGTCCGCTGCCACTAATACCCATTGTCGTACAATTTGTTGCATTGAAATTGACCGTTGACAATCCACTGCATCGGTAGAATGCATCCCTCTCAATGGATTCTACAGAATTGCCAATAGTAACAGATTCTAGACCGCTGCAACTAGAAAAAGCAAATTCACCAATGCTAATTACTGAATTCGGTATTATTAAATCTCCCGACAAGCTAGAACACCCACTAAATGCATAATTACCAATATTCTCAAGAGAACTGCCTAATACAACCGACATAATGCCATCACAACCAGCAAACGCCCTATAACCAATATTTATTACTGAATTTGGAATTAGCAAGGATTGCAAGGCGCTACATCCATAAAAAGCATTCTCTCCAATATTCTCAACAAAATTGCCCAATGTAACAGATGTCAACCCACTGCAATTTGCGAATGTCCAATCTCTAATATCTGATACAGAGTTTCCTATTGTTATAGATATAAGTCTGCTGCAGTTATAAAAAGCATTTTCACCAATATTCGTAACAGAATTGGGTATTAGCAATATTCCAGTAATACCGCTACAATTACTAAATGCATATTCGCCAATGTCCGAGACAAGATTGCCGATAGTTAAACCACTAAGGTTAGTACAGCCCGCAAAAGCATAACCGCCAATGCTAGTTACCGAATTTGGGATACTTAATTCGCAGCCAAAACCAGAACAATTTTGGAATGCCCGCTCGCCAATGATTGTAATAGAATTTCCCAGAGCTATAGATGACAAGTTGCTGCAGTCTTTGAACGAATAGTTGCCAATATAGGTTACCGAGTTTGGAATTATCAGGGAGCCTATAAGATTATTGCATCCATAAAATGCATTATTGCCAATGGTAGTAACCGCATTTCCAATTGTAACCGATGTCAGTCCGCTACAATTTCTAAATGAATTATCTCCAATACTCGTCACAAAATCACCTATGTTAACAGATGTCAACATTGAGCAACCGTAAAATGCCCCATACAACAAACTGCCGCCTGTTATTGTAACAGAATTCAAACTGCTTGGTATGTAATATCTAATGGCATCTTCAGATGTATAATATTGGTTTACTGCAGTTCCCCCAGTATAGCTTGTAGTTCCAAATAAATATCCGAAAAGAGTTATTGTATCCGATATATTACCGCCCACAAATGGAATTGTCATTTCTACCAATCCGCTGCAACCGGAAAAAGCTGAACCGCCAATGCTACCTTGGGCATTATTTATAACTGCCGTTAGTCCTCTGCAATTCTTGAATGCATTTTCACCAATATTAATAACAGAATTGGAGATTATCAATGTTCCTGTCAAACTGCTACAACCAGAAAATGCAGATGCTCCGATACTTATAACAGAATTGGGGATGTACAATGTTCCTGTCAGTCCGCTACATCCAGAAAAAGCAGAAGTTCCAATGGTCACAACTGATTCGCCTAAAGACAATCCGGTCAATCTGCTACAATTACCAAAAGCATTATGGCCAATATAAGTTACTGAATTGGGGATGATTAATTCTCCTGTTATACTGCTAATGTTTCGGAATGCATACGCCGGTATTGTCTCTACACTATCGCCTATATTCAAGGTTGATAATGATGAACAACCGCTGAATGCTGATGTATGAGAACTGCCTATTGAAGTACAATTAGTCGCATTATAATTAAGTGTAGTCAAACTTCGGCAATTGCAAAAAGCATTTTCGGAAATGCTCGCAACTGAATTTCCAATTGTTAATGAAGTCAATCCGCTACAACCATAAAAGGCATTTCCACCAATTCTTGTTACAGAGTTGGGTATTATCAACTCTCCAGTTAAGCTGCTGCATCCAATGAATGCATAATTTGGAATGCAAGTTACGTTATCTCCTATGGTCAATGTTGCAAACTGAGTACAACCGCCAAACACGGTATAAACATAAGTTGATGATGAACTTCCCACAAATGTGCAATTTGTGGCATTAAAGTTTATAGAAGTAAGTCCCGTACATTCCCAAAAAGCGCCATCGCCAATGCTTGATACAGAATCACCTATCGTTGCCGATGTAATACAGGATGCTCCGGAAAATGCATATTGTTTGATTTCTGTCACAGTTTCCGGGATAACAACGTTTGTGACAAGCATATCATCAATATATAGGTTATGAGCATAATAAAGCGGATTTGCCCAGTAAGAATCAAAAGTTATTCTACACCATTGCTCAATATTACCCATATAATAAACAGATGTCAGGTTATTGCAATTGTTAAATGTTCGGGGGCCAATGCTTGTGACAGAGCTTGGAATAGACACTGATATCAGCGCACTGCACCCGGAAAATGCCTGATTGCCAATTTCTGTAACAGAATTCGGAATTGATACAGATGTCAGTTCATTGCAATTAAAAAAAGCACCACCAACAATTTTTTGAATTCCGTCTTGGATTTCATATTCTGTAGAATAGCCATTGGAGAAACATACAAAGAGATTTGCATTATAAATAGGTGCAGTCAAACTGCTACAGTTTTCAAAAGCAAAATCTCCAATATTTGTAACCGAGTTAGGCATTGTAGCTGACAAAAGGCTAGTGCATCCGGAAAATGCATAACCGCCTATACTTGCAACCGAACCAGGTATTGTAACAGACTCTAGACTGCTACATCCGGAAAAAGAATAGTAACCAATACTTACAACCGAATTCGGAAACAACAACTCGTTTAGATTGCTACAATTATAAAATGCGAAATTATCAATGCTATCAACAGAATTGCCGAATGTAACGGACGTCAATCCACTACATCCATAAAATGCAGCATTGCCAATGCCAACTACAGAATTACCTATCACAACAGATGCAAGGTCAACACAATTCCAAAACGCGAAAACAGCAACACCAGTAACAGAATAAGTTATTCCATTATACGTAACGGATTCGGGAATTACAAGGTTGCCAATTGGGTTGCTGTCGTAGAAGGGTTCATTAACGTTCTGACGTACTACATCAACCGTATATGGCTCCACATTCGATGTAATTTCATAATACAATGTCTGTCCGCTTTCGCATACTGCGGAAAAATCGTAAGCAAACGTTACTTTTCCAACAAGCAGTGACAAAAGGATAATTATAAGAAATCGTTTCATTGATGGCAAATATTCTAGTTATTCAAAATCAAAATACAAAAATGCAAAGATAATGCTTATCGTAGATAAAAGCAAAGATTTTTCAGGAATCCAAGTCTGTTTTTTTGGGGGGGGCGGGGTTCTTATAATGTGTATACATATCGCAGGGGCAGGCTTGAAACCTGCCCCTGCAAATATTACACAAATATTTTCTTATTCCTTAATGAATTTCTTCTGGACAATAGCCGTGCCCTTCGACAGGCTCAGGGTGCGGACTTTTGCTACATAAAATCCACTTGCCAATCCATTGACATCGCAAACGACATTGTTGCTGTTTACTTCCGTGCGGAAAACAACTTGTCCCAATGTGTTTACGATTTCGATTTCAGAAATTTCTTCCGAGGATGTGATGTTAACAATGTCGGATGCTGGGTTCGGGAAGATGGCAATGTTATTTTCAACTTCGCTAATGCCTGTCACTATTGCTGTTGCCGTTTCTGATGCATCGGAAGTTCCACCGTTTGCGCAGTTGGTAATGATGTAGTATGTATCACCTTCGTGTCCCTGCAGGTCTATATAAGATGTTGCCGATGCTGTAGAAATCCTGTTACCGTTGCAGTATATGTCGTATGAAACGGCATTTTCGGCTGCTTCCCACGCAAGGACGATTCCGTATGATTCAACCCTTGCTGTGAGGTTGGTGATGGCATTGCAAGTAGGTTCTGCCGTTGCTGTTATTGTTTCAGAAGCATCGGAAGCGTCGCCGTTTGCACAGTTGGTGATGATGGAGTATGTGTCGCCTTCGTGACCTTGCAGGTCGATTGCGGAAGTGTTTGTTTCCGTTGCGATTCTTTCACCATTGCGATAGATGTCGTACGAAATTGCATTATCTGCAGAGTTCCACGAAAGGACGATTCCGTAATTTTCAACACTAGCAGTGAGATTTGTTACAGCATTGCATTCTGGAACTACAATTATCTCGTTGAAAGTGGCTTCGATGCTATGACCTGCTTCGGTTACATTCTCGAATGTGTAGCTTGTAATTGCACCTTGGCTTTGTCCGTCAACAACTACATTTTCAATTTCGTAGCCTTCGTTTGCTGTAATGACAAATTCCTTGTTGTCACCGCAGTTAACTTCAACATTTCCCGATGGGGTTATTGTTCCGCCTTCGCTTGCACTTGCCGTAATTATGTACGACAACCGGTTGAATGTTGCGTTGATGCTTTGCGGTTCGGTTACATTGGCGATTGTATATGAGTTGTTTTCGTCAAGTGAAACTTCGTTTCCGTTGACGGTAACAATGCCGATTTCGTAGCAAGCATCGGGTGTTACGGTAAATGTGAAATCTTCGCCTTCGGTGATTGTCTGTGTGCCTGTCGGACTAACAGAACCACCTTCTGTATCGGCATTTACGACTATTACAACTTCACCTGCAGGTATAATTTCGAAAGTTGCCGAAATAGTGTGGTCAGAAGTTACATTTGTAAATAAGTAAGAATTTTCCGAGCCAACGCTTTGTCCGTCAACTTCGACATCAGAAATCATATAGCCC
>JAGCNN010000133.1 GCA_017645925.1 Bacteroidales bacterium | reverse complement strand
TGGGATGTGCGGTTCGTCTATGTTAACAAGCTCGACTGGTACCTAAATGTGAACGAAGGTCGTGATGTGATTGAAGAAATGTTCGACGATAACATTGATATGGTCGGCTGGGAATTGCGCAAGACTTTGCGTCTGTTCCAGAAGTCAAATCCTTCGCTGATGGAATGGCTTCATTCGCCTGTCATCTATCGTGCCGATGAGGATTTCCTGTCGCGGATGAGAGCATTGGAGCCTGTGTATTTCAATCCCATCAAGACTATGTACCACTATGAGAGCCTTTACATCAAGCACGACAAACGTTATTTACAAGACTCTGCCAATCCACTCAAGCGTTTTCTGCATTATCTACGAGGTATATTGTCGTGCCGTTGGCTCGAGGAACATAAGACCATGCCGCCAGTACTTTTCTGCGAATTGGTGCAAGCAACAGTGGATGACGATTCTATTCGTCAGAAAATAAACGAGTTGATTGCGCTGAAAAGGCAAAGCAAAGGAAACGACAACCTTGAAGTTGATGCTTCTTTGGTGGAATATGCTCGCCATTTGGCAGACCACTTTGAGCAAACGATTCCAGATTTTCGTCCAGAAATAAATCACACAGGCGATTCGGCAGATTTGGATTCCTTGTTGAGAGAGATGGTGATGAGGTAAGAGATTATTCAGAGAACATCAGTTATTTATAAAAATTGTATTATGGCGAAACAACAATCAATTCAACTTTTTGAAGAAAAGAAAATACGTTCGGTATGGGATGATGAGCAGGAAAAATGGTACTTCTCTGTTGCTGATGTTGTTGAGGTGCTAACAGAAAGTAAAAACCCAACAGATTACATAAAGAAGATGAAGAAAAGAGACCCGTTGCTAGCCAAAGGGTGGGGACAAATTGTCACCCCCCTTTCATTGCAGACAATGGGCGGAAAACAACGAGTTAATTGTGCAAGTATGGAAGGGATATTCCGTATTATACAATCAATTCCTTCGCTAAAAGCGGAACCATTTAAATTATGGATGGCACAGGTTGCTAGCGATAGAATAGACCAGTTGCAGGATCCAGAATTGTCTATTGAGCAAGCTATGGTTGATTATAAACAACTTGGGTATTCGGACAATTGGATTAATCAACGATTGAAATCAATAGAAGTCAGAAAAGAATTGACTGATGAATGGAAGCGTCGTGGTGTTGAAGAAGGTCAGCAATTTGCTTCACTTACCGATATCATAACTAAAGCTTGGAGTGGAAAAACAACAAAGGAATACAAGAAATTCAAGAATTTGAAAAAGGAAAATCTTCGTGACAATATGACAAACACAGAATTGATTTTGAATATGCTTGCAGAAACTGCAACCACAGATTTGTCAAAGGCACAGAATCCTGAATCATTCGAAGAAAATATGACTGTGGCGGAAAAGGGCGGTAATGTTGCAAAGTCGGCACGAGTTGCTCTCGAAAAAGAACTTGGTCATTCGGTAGTTACTCAGTTGAATGCAAAAACATACATAAATCAGTTAAATGATAAATCGAATGACCAAAATATATTGGAAGAAGATAATCAATGATTTTGTATTATAATATTACAGAACTAAACATTTTTGAAATAAGTCACTCTTGAGATTCATCTGATTAGGATTCCTTGTTGAGAGAGATGATATTAAGATAAAAGAGGAATATGACTTTACATACCAACAGAATCCTTCTTCGCCCATGGCGCGAAAGCGATGCGGAAACGCTTTTCAAATATGCTTCCGACCCCGAGGTTGGTCCTCGTGCTGGGTGGCCGCCGCATAAGTCGGTGGAGGAAAGTTTGAATATTATACGTACTGTATTTTCTGCCGAAACAATGTGGGCAGTAGAATGGAAAGGAATCGGCGAAGCCATTGGCTGTGTGGGCTATCTTCCTGCATCTGCCTCAAACCTGAAAATTGCGGATGACCAGTGCGAAGTCGGCTATTGGATTGCCCGTCCATACTGGGGAAAAGGTATTTGCACCGAGGCTTTGCAGTTGGTTATTGACTACTGCTTCCACGAGAAAGGGTTTTCTGTCCTTTGGGGCGACTATTTTCCAGAAAATCCAGCATCGGGCAGAGTGATGGAGAAATGCAGATTCGTTGATACCGGCAAAGAAGAGTTGTGTCCCAATCTTGAAGTTGGAGCCGACAGACCAGTAAAAGTGATGATGTTGGAAAAGAAAAATTATAATGCCAGTCGTTAAATTGAACAAAAGTTATATTTTTGCAATACATTTTGAAGCATCAACTAAAGATGAATACGCTAGATAAAACATTGGAAAAAAACGAAGAGTTCAATGAACTTACTCCAGAGGAGCAAGCATATTGGAATGCTTCTATTGAACGCGATTTGCGAAACAAAGCAGAGGGCAAATCACAAGAGTATATTTCTAGCGAAGAGTTTTGGAATAAATTTGAAGAAGCTGTGATGCGTCATTATGAAGGTGTAAAAAATTAAGTATAGCAGTGACATTGTCGCAGACTTAAACAAGTTGTCAGATTTTGTTGCCAAACAATATACATTTGATTCAGCAAAACTTTATATAGCTAGACTTCGCAAAGAAATTGAGGAATTATCCTTTTTCGCAGAAATACTTTCCGATAGCAAATATAATTTCCCTAAATTATATCATCCTCAAGCCAAGACTATGCCTATTGGCAATCGAAAGCTTACTGTTATTTTTCATATTGATGGAGATTTTGTTGTCGTGGACAAAATATTGCCGTCAAGTATGATAAAATATTAAAAAATTCACCAACTTAGTTCTTTCGGATTTGTAACTGCCTTTGGCGGCAACATTATAGGCAACATTGTACCCAACATTGTGAGCATCGTTTTTGTTGCAAATGCGAATAATCATTTATTTTTGCAATTTCAAAAATGCTTTATATGGAACAGGAAATGAAGTTTTGCCAGAGTTGCGGGATGCCGCTTAACGACCAAGTGCTTGGCATAAATGCCGATGGCACTAAGAACGAAGATTATTGTATGTATTGCTACAAAGACGGTAAGTTCTTGCAAGACTGCACTATGGACGAGATGATTGAACATTGCTCCCAGTTTGTGGACGAAGTCAACAAGAACATGCCAAAGCCTATGACCAAGGACGAGTACAAGCAAATGATGCGTCAGTATTTCCCAATGCTAAAACGATGGAAAAAATAATGATTGCGTCAGATGCTCTGAATAACCTAATAGTAAATAATAACAATGAAAACCGAAATTAATCCTCAGGAAACCAAGCGTGCATACGCCTTCGAGATGTGGTTGAACGCGCCAATGCCGATGGTAACATTGGTGAAAACTTTGAATGTCAGCCGATTGACAAAACTTAGCAAAAAGACTGGCGTAAAGTTCAACACGTTGATGTGTTGGAGTATTGGCAAGGCGGCAATGGAGACAGAGGAATTGTTTTTGTTGCCCGAAAACGGAAAACTTTTCCGTTACGACAGCATTGCCATAAATGTCGTTGTGAGGAACAGCAAGGGTGGCATCAACTCCTGCGATATTCCTTACTCTGCCGACTTGCAGCAGTTCAACCGCGACTATCTGGAGTTGACCACCAAAGTGGCAAAGGAATGCCAAAGCAGTTTCCTCGATGGATACATGATTGTTGGCACATCAGCCATGATACAGACCGAACTAGATTGCATTGTCAACCAGTACACCGACAAGTTCCTCAACCCCATGGTGATGTGGGGCAAATACCGCAAAGGAATATTCAAAACTACTTTGCCGGTGTCGTTCCAGTTCCACCATGTGCAGATGGATGGGGGAGATGCTGCTAGATTTTTGGAGAGGTTGCAAAGAAAAATTAACACAATTTGAAAATGACAATAAAAGGATTGAAACAATTAGTATCAATTTTTGCAGTGGTGATACTACTTTTCGCTGTTAGCTCATGTAAAAACGAACCGCAGGTTGAGGGACATTACACTTATCAGCACGGCTGGAACTACGACATCGAGGAAGGTCATATTGATGTCCACGAAACCGGCACTATGGATTTTTACAATGACGGCACAGCTCTCGATTCTGCCCGTCAGGTTTATGAAGTTACGCTCAAGGACGGCGGCAAGGCAACTTGGGTTTTCAACTATGTAAGTCCGAGCCTTTGGCGAGTGGAAGGCGAAGACTTCTATTTTGCTGGCGTAGAGGAGACTTTCCGCATGGAGCTGATTGAAAATACCGTTGATGGCTGCGACAAAGACTACTCAACCAAATTGGCGCGCCGAATGATTATGAGTGTAGGCAGTGACATTGCCCGCGAAATAAAATTCCAATTAGCCAGCCTTACGGAAAAGGAGCTTGTATGGAGCTATACTTATTCAGACGGGCACACCGACACTTGGGAGTTTTATAGGGAATAACTCGTTGGCGGAATTAAGCGAGCGCATATTTTATCCATCCAATAGGTCTGTTATTGACGACATTTAGGTACTGGGCAATAGTAAAGGCTGAAATTTTGCTGATAATTCTAGTGAAAAAACCTGCAAGTTGTTTAGC
>JAGCNN010000132.1 GCA_017645925.1 Bacteroidales bacterium | reverse complement strand
CTATACTAGACGAACTTTTCACTACGGGTAGCGAAACTTTCGGCAAGGATCTGAAGGACATTTCGGGTATGATAGGCCAGTACGCACACGGCAACGAGCCAAGCCATCATATTGCTTATATGTACAATTATTGCGGAAAACCAGCCAAGACGCAGAAGCTCGCAAGGCAAATAATGTCCGAAATGTACAACTCGACTCCTTCGGGCAACTGTGGTAACGAGGATTGCGGACAGATGTCGGCGTGGTATGTGCTCAGTGCGATGGGATTCTACCCTGTAAATCCAGCAAATGGCGTTTACGACATAGGCAGTCCTATTTTCGACACCGTGCAGATTAACCTCGAAAACGGCAAGAAGTGCCTGATTGTGGCTCACGACAATAGTCCCGAAAACATTTATGTAGCCAAGATGGAAATTAACGGAAAGCCATACACCAAGTCCTACATTTTGCACTCCGACATTGCCGACGGTGCACGTATCGACTTCTATATGACTTCCGACGAAAACATTACCTTCGGCAGCAAACCCGAAGACATTTACCAGTCGCGCATCGAAGAGTTCAAGGTCGTACCGGCTCCGTATGCAAAAACTGGCGTTCGTACATTCCACGATTCGCTCAAGGTGGAACTTGCTTGCATCGACGACAGCGCAAAAATCTATTATTCGATAAATAATGTCGAGGAAAAACTTTATACTGAACCATTAATCATCAACGAGACTGCCACTTTGACTTTCCATTCCGAGTGCGATGGCTACGAACCGTCGAAGCCAGTGGAAGCCAAGTACATAAAGATAGACCGCGACCGTCGTATAAAGCTGCACAGCAAATATACACCGGCATACAGTGCTGGTGGCAACGATGCTTTGGTTGACCATCTGCGCGGTGGCAACGATTTCCGTACAGGCGAATGGCAGGGCTATCAGGGTCAGGACTTTGAGGCGGTGGTTGATTTGGGAGAAGTGAAGGAAATCGCGTCTGTTGAGACCGGGTTCATTCAGGATGTGAAATCGTGGATTCTTTTCCCGAAATATGTTGAGTACTACGCTTCTACCGATGGCATGAACTTCAAGAAGGTTGCCACTGTAAACCACAATGTTGCCGACAATGACTATCGCCAGCAGATTTACAATTTCCGTTGTGAACCGCAGAACAGCAAGGCGCGTTATGTGAAGGTTTTTGCAAAATATTATGGTACGCTTCCCGAATGGCATCTCGGTGCCGGTGGCGAAACGCATCTTTTCCTCGATGAAATTGAGATTGTTGAAAAATGATTTTTTTGTAATTTTGCATCGTAAACATTAAAAGGAGAAGACAAGTTATGGCAACAGCAATAAGAGCAATTCCGACACTTTACGGAGAAACAGCGCAGCGTTTTGAGCAAGAAGCAGCCGCCACTGAGCAGAATCCTGGAACACAGGATTATTGCCACGAATCGGAACTTGTGATAGAGTATCTTAAGACTACCAACATATTATGACTATAGAACAATTGTTGGCAGAATGTGATATTGTGCGAGCCTCTTCTGAGAAACTTGCGCAATGTAACCCTTTTAGTTGTGATGATGAAGACCTTGATGAATTCTTTGCAAAGGATTGCATTGTCAACCAAAAACGCTTACTAGGGAAAACTTATTTGTTTGTCTTGAAGAAATCTCCTAATACTATTGTTTCTGCTTTTTCTCTTTCTAATGATAGCATCCGATTAACAAACCGCATAACTGACGAATATAAGGAATTGTTTCTAGATGACACTGATTTGCGAGATAAGACGCTAAAGCGCTTTCCTGCTGTACTTATTGGACGTTTAGGTACAAATAAAGATTTTGCAAGGCGTGGGTATGGAACTGCTATAATGGATTTCATTAAGGTTCTTTTCCGTACTAATAATCGTACAGGATGTCGTTTTATTATTGTTGATGCATTGAACCGACCAGAAACACTTCATTACTATAAGAAGAATGGCTTTCGTTATCTAATTGACGATGAGCAACTCGAAGCTAAATATATAGGAATTGGTGTTAACCGTTTGCCATTAAATACTCGCTTAATGTATTTCGATTTATTGAAGATAAAAGTAAACGAAGATTAAGTAAAAAGTTATGAGAAAAAGAGTTGATATATTTCTAATTGCATTATTATGTATTGTGCTTTTCGTCTCCTGTGAAAAGGACGAAAACAAACTGACTGTAACAAATCTTGAATACACCGACTGCCTTGAGCGTCCCAAAAACCTAAAGACCTCAATTACCTATTACAACAATACCATCTCAGTTTTGCATGAATACCTTCCTGCCAACTGCAATTTTCAAGGTGTGCTTGTATCACCGACAATTGATGAGGAGAACAAAATAATTGAGATAGATGTTGACCCGATTGTGGTGCAGGCGGATTTGGAATGTGAGTGCGAAATAAATGTGTCGTACACCTTTGAGAATTTCTACAAGCGGAACGCCGACTATACATTTATAATCAGGGAGAATAATCAAGAGATTTATAGAGGAGAGGAAAGATTGTAAAAGGCTTGAAGGCTAAAAGGCAAGAAGGCTTGAAGTTTTACTGTCTAGTGTTTCCATTTTTTTACCTAAACCATTGTTTTACGGGGACATCAAATCCTGCACCGCGCATATAATTGTATGTTGCGAGGTTTAGTCCTCGTTCGAATCGACTCCAATCAGGCGAACCATTACAGGTAAACGGAATTTCATTGTTGGCGAAAGTGCCTGTGGGTTGGAGGACATGCTTTGCTCCGAACTGTTGCGGATTTTGCCCCGAAATGGAGTGGCAGGTCATTGCGTAGCGGTGCCAGAATGCCGATTGTATAAGTCCTTCTTCAAAAAATCGGCGTACGGTGTCAAGGCTTTCGTAAAGTTCCTTTTCGGTCTGACTTGGAAATCCGTACATCAGATAGGCGTGTACCATGATTCCGTTGTTTGCGAAGTTGCGCAGTGTTTCGTGTGCCGACTTTACGCTGATGCCCTTGTTTATGAGTTTAAGCACACGTTCCGAGGCGACCTCAAGGCCTCCGCTTACTGCTATGCAACCGCTTTGTGCCATAAGGAAGCATAGTTCGTTGGTGTATGCCTGCTCAAACCTAATGTTTGTCCAGTAACTTACGGTCATCTTGCGTTTCAGTATCTCTTCCGACAGGTTTCGCAATGTGGCTGGTGGTGCTGCTTCGTCAACGAAGTGGAATCCCGATATGCCAGTCTGCTTGATTATGCCCTCCATGCGGTCGGCAATAGTGCTGGCGGGGGCGTGGTCGTAGCGGCAGATGTAGTCAAGGCTTGTGTCGCAGAATGTGCATTTTGCCCAGTAGCAGCCATGAGCGAGCATCATTTTGTTCCAGTGCCCATTGCTCCAGAGCTGCTGCATCGGATTTGCAGTGTCGGCGGTGTCGAGGTATAGTTCGGTTCGTATTCCGTCGAGGCAAGGCGTTCCCCAGTCGCTGAATGCAATGTTTTCTCTGCTGTCGATGTTGATGCGTTCGATTTTGCCATCCTTGCCAAGCCGCATCGTCCTTACAAGTTCTCCGCCAGTCAGAAGCCTTTCTAACGGCAGTTCGCCGTCGTCGAAAGTTATTGTGTCAACATACTTGAATATTCGTGTGTCGGAAAGTTGGCGCAGTTCGGTGCTTACGTATCCGCCGCCTATGGTTATGTGCATTTCGGGGTATTTCTGCTTGATGTATTTTGCGCATCTCAGACCGCCGTACAAGTTGCCGGGGAACGGAATTGAAAGTCCTATGTGAGTTGGCTTTGACGTTGAAATTTTTTGTTCAAGAAGTTCCAGCATCCATTGGTCGATTAGGTTTGGCTCTTTTGCCAGTTCTTCGTCCAGTGGAGAAAAATCGCTCAGGCTTCGGCATAGCTTTTCGGCGTAGCGTACCATTTCGAAGTGCTGGCTAATGCATTGCTGTATTACGTTTCCAATGTCTTCGATGAAAAGTGTGCAAAGATATTGTGCACGGTTGTAAGTCCCTGAAAATCCGTAGTCCCATTCCAAGTCTTCAGGGTTCGGCAGCCGTTTCTGGTTTGCCCAGAAATTTGTGTTGGCAAAGAGTTGTGCAAAAGTGTTGTCGTGTCCCTGCAGGAATCGTTTCACAGGTTCTGCCCATTTTGTATAAAAGTCCTTGTTTGACAGGATAATCCTGATGTTTATGGCTTTTTTCCCTGACACATGTACGCCTTCTGCCGCATCGAAAATCTGTGATACTGAGTCGTGGGTTAGAATTTTGTCAATTAGCTCGATTCCGAGGTCCATCTGGTCACATTCAATGCCGATTTTGCGCAGGTATCCGGTAAGTTGTTCGGTAGCAGGATAGGCCGTGTTTATTTGTGTTAGCGGCGGTGTTATCAGAAGCAGGTGCATAATTCAAATTTTTTGCAAAGATATGTTAGTTTTTACAAAAATAGTTCGTGTTTTGGTAAGTAAAAATAGGGTGGAAGATGCTTGAATTAAAGATTAGCGTTTTTGTTGAAAAAACATGTCAAATCTTTGTGCGATGTTTGCAATATTTTTGTAACTTTGGCGTTTTCAAGGCAAAGGTAAAAAAATGGCTTTTATTGTAATTGAAGGTCTTGACGGAGCTGGCAAGTCAACACAGGTGGATTTGCTGTCAAGGTATTTGCAGTCAGAAGAGAAGACTGTTGAATATGTGCATTTTCCAACGGGAGATTCCGAGATTTTTGGTGAGATGATAAACCGTTTCTTGCGTGGCGAGTTCGGTGGAATTGGCGATGTGAATCCGTATTTGGTTTCGTTGCTTTTCGCTGGCGACCGCTACAACATGGCACCGAAAATTAATGCATGGCTCGCTGAAGGCAAATTCGTCATCAACGACCGCTATGTGTATTCCAACATCGGTTTCCAGTGTGCAAAAATTGCCGACGAGCAGGAAAAACGCAAGCTTTTCGATTGGATTTTCAACTTGGAGTTCAACTATTTCAAGATTCCGCGTCCCGACTTGAATATTTTTCTTGACGTTCCGTTTTCGTTCACCGAAAAGCGCCTTGCCGAAAACCGCACAGGCAAAGACCGCGACTATCTGAATGGCAAGACAGACATACATGAAGCCGACCTCAATTTCCAGAAAAGGGTGCGCGAGACTTATCTCAAGGCTGCCGAAACCAATGACAGGCTTGTCCGCATCGATTGTTCCGACAATGGAGAAATGCTGCCTGCCGAAAAAATTTCGGAAAAGATAATTGCCGAATTGGGAAAACATAACTTTTTGAAATAAATAACTTTAGCAATATGATGAAACTGATAAGAAACTTGTTTAGGTGGATTGTGGGAGCCACATTTATTTTTTCTGGCTTTGTGAAAGTCATTGATCCACTTGGCTATGGCTACAAGATTGCCGATTATTTGGAAGCTATGCACTTGTCGTCCATTGAAAGCATTGCACTGCCGCTTGCAATAGTTTTTGCTGTGCTGGAACTTGTTATTGGCTTCTCGTTGTTTTTCAGTCAGTTACCAAAGCTTGGTGCATTGGGTGCTTTGCTGATGATGGTATTTTTTACACCGCTTACGTTGTGGCTTGCAATTGCAAATCCGGTGTCCGACTGCGGATGTTTCGGTGATGCTCTTGTGATTACAAACTGGCAGACATTTTTCAAGAACCTTGTCCTGCTTGCGATGTCAATACTGCTTTTTGCGCAGAGAAAGAAGATAAAGACTGTCTATCATGGTGCTATACAGTGGGCAATAATGTTCGTGGTTGGCTTTGCTACGCTCGGATTGGGAATCTACTGCCTTAAGACTTTGCCAATCATTGATTTTCGTCCATATCACATAGGTGCCAACATTGCCGAGGGCATGGTTATTCCCGAAGATGCACCAAAACCTGTGGTTGAAAGTTATTTCATCTACGAGAAAGACGGACGCCAGAAGGAGTTCACGGTGGATAATCTTCCCGATTCCACTTGGAAGTTCGTTGATGCTAAGCATAAAGTGATTGATCCGGGATATGTTCCTCCAATTCATGACTTTACAATGACCAAGCCAGTTCCAGAGGAAGTTGTGGAGGTTGACCTTGATGCAGTTGAATTGGTCTATGGCAATGAGGATGGCGAGCAGATGTTTGCCGATGTATCTTCGGTTCCTGATGCTTCGTGGAAGTTTATGCGCTATATGTGCGAGGACTGCGAGGGTGATATAGATGTTTCGAAAATTAAGATAACCTACAGCGATGCCAATGGAAAACTGGTAGAACTTGGCGTTGACGAGGCTCCTGAAGATTTGGAATTTGTAGAGGCGGTGTACGAGGAGGCTGAAGTGGAAAACGACATTGCTCCGCGCGTACTTGCCGACGAAAGGTATTCGTTCCTGATGATTGCTTTGCGTCTCGAAGACATGGATAGGGAACATCTTGCCGAGTTTGATTCGATTGCCGAGTTTGCAGCTGCCAACAACATGGGCTTCTACTGCATGACATCAACCAATGCCGATGGTATCGAAAATTTCAAGGACGAGCATCCTGTAAAATACGATTTCTACAATACCGACCCGATAACGTTGAAGACGATTGTGCGCTCAAATCCGGGACTTTTGCTCATACGCAAGGGTACGGTTATCGACAAGTGGCACGATGGAAATCTTCCTAAGGTTGAGGACTTGAAGACCGAACTGACAGGAAAGATGCTTACTGCACAGCATAATCAGCGCGACAGACTGCTGTATGTAGTATGGATTCTTGCCGCATTGCTGGTTATGGCTTTTGTGCGTATTGTTTACAATTGGTTAGTAAAAAACAGATATATTAACGATAAAAATGATTTGATATGAGAAAGAAAATTGTTGCAGGAAACTGGAAGATGAATACTCTGGTTGGTCAGGGTAAGGTTTTGGCAGAGGAGCTTAACGCTTTTATGAAGACATACGAAATGCCAGACAATAAGACCGTAATTATTGGAACTCCGTTTACTCACCTTTCAACTTGTGTTAATGTTGTTGATACCAACAGGATTCACGTTGCAGCACAAAACTGCTCGCAGTTTGAGAAGGGTGCATACACTGGCGAGGTTTCGGCAAGTATGATACGTGATTTGGGTGTTGAATATACGATAATCGGTCACAGCGAGCGCCGTCAGTATTTTGGTGATACCGATGAGGTTATAGCTGCAAAATTGGACCAGTGCTATGTTAACGGACTCGCTCCTATACTTTGCTGCGGCGAAAAGCTGGAAGAACGTGAGGCTGGCAGACATTTCGAGGTTATTGAATCTCAGTTGCGCAATGCCTTGAAGAATGTTTCGGCAGAAAATTTCTGCAAGACAATAATTGCATACGAACCAGTATGGGCAATTGGAACCGGCAAGACCGCTACACCCGAACAGGCAGAGGAAATTCACGCTTTCATCCGTGGCTTGATAGCAAAACTCTATGACACAAATGCAGCCAACGATACTACAATATTGTACGGCGGAAGTGTCAATGCAGGCAACGCAGCCAATCTGTTCGCTCAGCCCGACATTGATGGCGGACTTGTAGGCGGTGCTTCGTTGAAAGCAAACGACTTTATTAGTATTATAAAGGCTATCTAATTAAAATTTGACTGATGGTGGGAGTTTGGGCTCCTTCCATCAGCTTTTTCAAATGTATATGCAGTAGGCAAAATAAATTTGGCAAATATGAACTATTTGGAAATATCAATCGCAATTCCACGCAGCAACCCTGCACTTTCCGACATATTGGTAGCTTTTCTTGCGGAACTTGATTTTGATAGTTTTTGCGAGGAAAACGGAAATCTGATGGCATACATCGAGGAGGAAAAGTATAACAAACCCGAAGTGGATGCGATTCTTGAGCAGTTTGGCGTTTCGGCGGCAGTTAAGGTTATCCCGCAGGAAAATTGGAACAGGCAGTGGGAGGAGAACTTTTCGCCAATAGTGGTTGATGATAATCTGGCAATCAAGGCACCTTTCCATTCCGAAACATTTGATACAAAGCATACTATCATTATTGAACCTAAAATGTCGTTTGGAACTGGACACCATGCTACAACCTCAATGATGTGCCGTCTGATTGCAGAACTTGACCTGAAGGGCAAAGTCGGTCTCGACATGGGTTGTGGTACGGGAATCCTTGCTATTTATGCGTCAATACTCGGTGCTTCAAAGATTTATGCAATTGACATTGACCAGTGGGCTTACGAAAATACTGTTGAGAATGCCGAACGCAATGGCGTGTCAAACATTGTGGCTTCGCGTGGCGATGTGCAGGATATTCCAGAAGTTGAATACGATTTTGTGTTTGCCAACATCAACCTTAACATTCTTAAGAAGCAGATACCAACGTATGCAAAATTGATGAAAAAAGGTGCAGTGTTGCTTCTTAGCGGTTTCTTCCTTGCCGAAATCGACCAGATAAAGGAAGTTTGTGCATCGTGTGGACTTTCGTTTGTAAAGTGCATTTCGGCGGAGGAATGGACGGCTTGTGTTTTTGAAAAATAACTGATAAACTGATAAAATGAAAAAATTACTCTTGATACTGGCACTTTGCGTTGCTTCAATAGCAGTATCGGCGCAATATACGATGGATCCTGTCAAGTTTGGAAAGGAATTTTCTCAGCAGCTTTCGTTTACGGGCGACCTTCGCAAGGACGGAGCAAGTATGCAGAAGGAGTTTCTGGCTTTCTGGCAGTCGGACTCATTGACCTCGCAGCAGCGCGACAATTTCATTAAGTCTGTAAATATGCTGCAGTCCAAAGGTTGTAAGCCTTATCCCGATTTAGTAAGGTTTACCGATATACTTATGCAGTTCAAGCGAAAAGGCTTTGACTACAGCCAGTACGAGAAATATGAAAAAACACTGCAGGAGATGAATGCAGCTGGCAGGAAGTACAGGGTAAATGACTTCTCGGAATTTTTGCATAATATGAGCCTCTTCCTGCGCAATCGTGTGGTTGTCAACAATCAACGTACAAAATGGGATGTAAACAAACTTGAATTTGACTTTTTGTTGGATAATGGCAAGTTGTTTATTAAGTTTGAAAATATTGACCTCATTGGCTATCAGGACAGGGACAGTCTTAAGCTGTACAACACTAGTGGTGTGCTTGATATGATGGCTAAGACTTGGACTGGCAAGGGAGGTATGCTTGGTTGGGAACGTGTCGGTTATCCAATTGATAGCATGAGCGTTACGTTGGGTAACTATAATCTTAACATGACAGATATCCTGATAAAGGCAGATAGTGTTGTTTTCCGTAACAAGTATTATTTTACGCAGGATTTGATGGGCGACCTTATCGACAAGGCGCAAAACGGTGAAAAGCCATACAAGTCAACTTATCCGCGCTTTACAAGCTATTCGCAGGATTTTGATATTAAGAATATTGTTAAGGATGTTGATTATAAGGGCGGTTTGTCGGTGCGCGGACGAAATTTCATTGGTAGCGGTACCGAGGACGAAAAAGCAGAAATTAGGATAACTAAGAATGACAGCGTGTCGTTTAGCGCCTACGCCAATGCTTTTGTTTTCGACACCGAAAAAATAGTATCCGACAATTGTGCCGTTGTGTTCAGGCTTGCTCATGATTCTATTTATCACCCTTGTGTGTCAATGCGATACACTGTAGTGAAAAGGGCTTTTGAAAAGGAACCTGTGGAGCAGAGCCGTAGAAACAGGAAAGTTGAAAAGCAATACGATTATAAGGAAAATGGTTTCCTTGAGCTTATCAGAACCAAGGAGGGGCTGTCAAACATAAATTTTGTTGATACCTATCACCAGCTTTCTATGGATTTTACCTCGTTGAAATGGGTGGTTGACAAGCCTATAATTGACTTGGCTACGGTAAATACTCAGGGTACGCCTAGCGAAGTGCTGTTTGAGTCGGCTGACTACTACACATACGACAAGTATAAGGCTTTGAAAAAACAGGATGCCCGCAATCCTCTCGAAGTAATTGCCTCGGTGGTCAACTATGTGGGCGGTTATCCTGAATTTACTCTTACCGATGTCGTAAACTATATGAAGGTTGCCCGCGACCAAGCATTGCAGCTTGTATTTTTGCTTGCATACAAAGGCTACATTTCATACGACCAGACAACTGAAGTCATTAGGGTTCACGACGAGACATGGCGTTTCCTAGCTGCACACAGAGGTGATGCCGATTCGGATGTAATATTGTTCTACAGCAAGGTGAAGTCTGCCGAAGGTGTGATGGTTGACGAAGCTACAAAGCAGGTTGTAAGAAGTGCCCTCGGCAACGATACAGTGGCAAATGCAAAACTGAGCCTGACAAATTTCGATATGAAAATGTTTGGCGTTCCGTATGTTCATTTGTCCGATTCCCAGAATGTAACAGTTTACCCAAAGGATGGCAAGCTGGTTATACAGAAGAACAGAAACTTTTTGTTTGATGGTTTGTTGCAGGCTGGTCAATTCTACATGTATGGTTCGGGATTCCGTTTCGATTATGGTTTGTTCAAGATAGATGTGCCGAATTGCGATTCGATGAAGATTGTTGCAATGACCACTCCCGAAATGGGCTTCCTTGATGCAAACGGACAGCCAAGGGTTGCAATTGTACGCAATAAGATTGAAAACCTGTCGGGCGACTTCTATATAGATTATCCTAATAACAAGTCGGGATTTGCCGACTACAAGGAGTATCCTAAACTTGTGTCCAACAAGGATACATACGTTTACTATGACAGCAAGCAGGTTTATAATGGAATATACGAAAGGGACAAGTTCTATTTCAAGGTTGATCCGTTTGTGCTCGATAGCATCAAGGGTACAAGCAAGGATAACATACATTTCAAAGGCGTACTTGTAAGTGGCGGCATAATTCCCGACCTGAAGGAAACGCTTGTCGTGCGTCAGAGCGACTGGTCGCTTGGTTTCGAGTACAAGACACCTGCTGCAGGTTTGCCTATATATGGAGGCAAAGCAACATTCAACAACGACATAGACTTAAGCAACAAGGGTTTGCGTGCCGATGGTACAATCAAGTACCTCAGCACTACGTTTAGCGATGCATACGTTACCTTGTTCCCCGACGAGATGGAAGGCCATTCCAAGAACATGAACATGGCTCCGCAGAAGTCGCCGGTTCAGTTCCCCAAGGTTGTGGGCCGCGAAAATACATTGCTGTGGAAGGTTTCCAAGGATAAGTTCCATGTTGACAAGGATACTTCAAACTTTGTGATGTATGACGGAAAGGCTATTCTCGACGGAAATCTGCTTATTACTTCGAAGGGACTGCATGGCGAGGGTTCTACTATTATCGACAAGGCGGCGCTTGATTCCAAGGATTTCGTCTTCAGCAAGGATGTGTTTGATGCCGACACTGCCGACTTCAGTATTTTCGGTAGCAGTAGGTCCGACATTGTTTTCAATGGTACGGGACAGAAGTCGCATATTGACTTTGAGAACAGAATTGGAGATTTCCTCTCGAATGGAGATATGTCGGAGCAAGATTTCCCATATAATAAGTACAAGTGTAAGGCCGACAAGACTACTTGGCACATGGATAATGACGAACTCGCATTTTCGGCAAATCAGAATGTGATTGATAATTTGAAGAACGTGGATGTTGAACAGGACTGGGAAAAGTGGGAGTCAACTTTCCTGAGCGGTTCAAAGTTTACTTCATATATGCCAGGTCAGGACAATCTTTCGTTCTATGTGCCCAATGCTGTGTACAACTACAAGAAGTATGTGATTACGGCTAAGGAAGTCGGTGTAATACGTGTGGCAGATGCAGCTATTTATCCGTCAAAAGATGTAATAATAAGGGAGAATGCTGTTATGGACACTTTGCCAAATGCAAAGATTATGGCCAACGTAACAAGTGAATATTATCATTTCTATGATGCAAAGGTTAAGATAAAGGGAAGCCGCGACTATACGGCGGATGCCAAGTATGACTATATAAACGATACCAAGGAACCGCAGACAATACATTTTATTGATATTGGCGTTGCCGAAGGCGAGACACGTGCTCATGGTGAAATTGCAGAGCCCGATGGCTTCAACATAACAAGGCATTTCGCTTATCAGGGCAGGGTGAATGCATACGCAAGTGTCGATTCGCTCGAATATGTGGGTGCTGCTCGAATCAACTACGATTGTGATACTGCTCCGCAATGGTTCAAGTTCAAGTCGTTTGTAAATTCCGAGGATGCTTATATTCCTATCGACAAGGACTTGAAGAGTATCAACAACATTGTTTTGCGTTCTTCCATTATGTATGGAAACAACAAGATATATCCGGCGTTCATTGCAAAACGGCGCGGGACAGCCGACGAGGCAATGTTTGATGTCAACGGTTACTTGCATTACGATGCTGATTCTGGCAAATACGAGATTGCTTCGCTTGAAAAACTTAACGAACGCAACTTGCCGGGTAACTATATGTCGATTGATGCAAGCACCTGCAACATAAAAGGTGAAGGTCTGTTTACTTTCAGCAAGAACCTTACATATACGTTCAATGTAAATTCATACGGAACATTCAACTACAATGTAGAAACGGATACCGTAAGGTTCAATACCACAATGTTTATAAACATGCCGTTGCCTGCTGCCGCATACGAATATATGGCCAAGACAATACCTTCGGTAAGCACCGATTATGTTGACGAGAATGACGAGGACTATCACGTGGCATTGAAGCAATTCCTTGACACGGCAGAGTACAATAAGTACATGACTAACATAAGTTTCGGCAACTACGACAAGGTTCCCAAGGTGCTTCTTGAAAACAAAGTGGTAATAACTGGCTTGGAGTTCATTTACGACCGCAAGTCGCAGACGCGAGGCATGGTTTGTGGCGGACCTATCGGTTTTGTCAATTTCGGAAAGCATCGTGTTTCTCGCTATGTAGGCGGCTATATCAGGATAATAAAGACCAAGGGTGCCGAGGCTTTTGAAATGCTTGTCGAACCCGATGGCGAGACATGGTTCTATTTTATGTACAAGAATGGTGTGCTGAAGACTATTTCAAGCGAGGAGAAGTACAATGGCATAATTGCCGACTCAAAGGAAAAGCCTCTCGAAAATTATTCTGTAGTTCTTGAAGGTACTGCCGACAAGAACAAGTTTAAGAAGGATATGGACAAGAAATTCCAGAATACCGACGGTGAATACTAGGACGATTGTTTACATATTGCTGATTTCATTGCTTTCGCTGTTGGGCGGTTGCTTTGCGTTCCAAAGGAATGTGAATCAGACGTCTGTTTCGGGCAAGTCGAGTGCATCCGACTTTTCTTCAATGTACAATCCTGGCAGCTCGGTTGTAAATCCGCAGATGACAGCTTTTGTTTCGTCTGACTCCGAAGCCGATGTCTTCTTTAGGATAAGGACGCAGGAACTTCGCAATGCGCTTGCCAATCCGCTTGAAAACGAAATCAACATTTATGTCAGGTATTTTCTTCGCGATGCCGGTGATTTCCATCTTGCCGACAGTGCATCGTTGCGATATGCCTTTGATGTTTCTTCGGGCGAATATGTTCACGGTCATTTCAAACTTGCAGTTGCTTCTCAATCAAGGTACAAGCTCGTTGTTGACTTTGTCAATACGCACTACGAGATTAGGAAGCGTATGCTTTGCGACTTGAAGAACACCGCAGGATTCAACGACGACAAATATATTGTAAAGACACTTTCCGATGAGATTGTTTTCTCCAATGTTGCCTCTATTGGGCAGAAGTTGAGAGTTTTTGCTTCCTCTGGCTGTGCTTCATACGTCGATGTTGAATTTTATGGCAGCAAGGACTATGTTTCGCTTCCTCCGTACTTGAGTATGCAGGCAAAATCGTCTAATATTCCCGATTCTGTGTTCCGTTATGTCTTTGGTGATACCTTGCGGCTCGATGAGGTGGGATTTTACGCTTTTGGTTCAGCAGCAAAAAATGAGAAGTTCGGAATTGCCGTCGTTGACAATATGTCATATCCAAAGGTAACTAGGGTTGCCGATATGCTTGAGCCTATGAAGTTGCTTTGTACCGAACGTGAGTTTGAACGCATTGATTCTTCTACAAACTTGAAACGTGAGATAGATGCCTTCTGGCTCGGATTGTCGAAGAACGAGAAAAGTGCAAAGGAACAGATACGCGTGTTTTATAGTCGTGTGGCACTTGCAAACATGCTGTTCCCATGTCGCGATGAGGGTTGGCGTACCGATAGGGGAATGATATACATAATGCTGGGACCTCCGTCGGTGGTCAACATAACGCCAACTAGCGAGGAGTGGACCTACGGTGGCGGTAACGGCACGGTGTTTACTTTTGAAAACTATTCGGGAATAAAAAACGATTTCACATTGTTGAGGTCCAATACATATCAGTCGGTGTGGCAGCAGGTCTTGACAACATGGAGGTCGGGAAAAATATTTACTGTATCAAAATTGAACAATGAGTGATTTTATTTTTGGAATAAGACCTGTACTCGAAGCCATAAGGGCAGGGCAGGAGATTGACAAGGTGCTGGTAAGGCAGAATATGACCGGCGACCTATCGGTGGAACTGATGGCTGAATTGCGCAAGAACAAGCTGAACATTCAGTATGTTCCGGCCGAGAAGCTTGACAAGATTACAAACCGCAATCATCAGGGGGTTGTGGCTTACATTTCGCCTGTGTCGTATCAGAATCTCGAAGCTGTGGTAATGAAGGCTTTCGATGATGGGCAGCTGCCGGTTGTCGTTATTCTTGACGGCATTACCGATGTGCGCAATTTTGGTGCAATAGCACGGACATGTGAATGTGCCGGTGTTACCGCAATCGTTATTCCTGAAACTAATTCGGCGCGTATAACCGAGGATGCAATTAAGACTTCGGCAGGTGCGTTGTACAATATTCCTGTTTGCAGGGAGAAAAATCTTGTCGATTCTGTATTGTTCCTGCAACAAAGTGGCTTCAAGGTATTTGCGGCTACCGAGAAAACTGAAAACATTTTGTTCAACGAGGATTTTTCGTCACCAACGGCTGTAATAATGGGTTCGGAAGATGTAGGCGTTTCAAAGACTTTGATGAAGCGTGCCGATAAGCTCGTGAAAATTCCAATGCAAGGGAAAACCGAATCCCTAAATGTTTCGGTATCGACGGCTGTGGTGGTTTATGAGATTGTCCGTCAGCGATATATGTTGAAAAAATAGATTTTATTATATAGTAACTAAAAAAGTAAGATATATGCAAAAGGTTATTAAGTCGGCTTTGATTTCGGTGTTCGACAAGCACGATTTGGATTTGGTGGTAAAGAATTTAAGTAATTATGGTGTCAAGATATATTCAACAGGTGGCACTTACGATTTTATTTCATCTTTGGATGTTGAAGTAACTAAGGTTGAAGATGTTACTGGTTATCCGTCAATTCTTGATGGCAGGGTAAAGACTTTGCATCCCAAGATTTTTGGTGGTATTCTAGCAGTACGCGAGGAACAGAACCATTTGGACCAGATGGCTCAGTACGAAATACCTGAAATAGACCTAGTTATTGTTGACTTGTATCCGTTCGAGCAGACCGTGAAATCAAATGCTTCAGAAAGTGAAATTATCGAGAAGATTGACATAGGTGGAATTTCTCTTATCAGGGCTGCCGCAAAGAACTACAAGGATGTCCTTATAGTTTCGCACAAAGGTCAGTATCAGGAGCTTTGCAATATAATTGAAGAAAATGGATGTTCTACCGACCTTGAAACTCGTCGTCGTTTTGCTCGTGAGGCCTTTGGCATAAGCTCAAACTACGATTCGGCAATTTTCAACTGGTTCGATGACAATTCAATGTCTCAGCTTAAGCTTTCGCAACGTGAATACATGCCGTTGCGCTATGGCGAAAATCCTCATCAGGAAGCAAAGTTCTTCGGCAATTTCGACGATATGTTCCAGAAACTTCATGGCAAGGAGGTAAGCTACAACAATATTCTTGACATTGACGCTGGTATAAACCTGATTCGCGAGTTTGAGGACACTACAGTTGCAATTCTCAAGCACAACAACGCATGCGGCATTGCCACACGCGGCACTTTGCTGAAGGCATGGAAGGATGCTCTTGCCTGCGACCCTGTATCGGCATACGGTGGCATAATTGTTACAAACCGTCCTGTTGACCGCGAGGTTGCAAACGAAATCAACAAGATTTTCTTCGAGGTCATTATTGCTCCCGACTTTACAAAGGAGGCTCTCGAAGTGCTTGAGCAGAAGAAAAACCGCATAATCCTCGTCCAAAAGCATAATAATGTGTCGAAACATGTATTGCGCAGTGCTATAAACGGTGTTTTGGTACAAGAAAGGGATACGCGCATTGAGGGCATGGACGATTTGAAGTATGTTACCAACGAGAAGCCAACCGATGCACAAATCCAGGATTTGTTCTTTGCTAACAAGATTGTGAAGAGTACCAAGTCGAATGCAATTGTTTTGGTTAAGAATGCACAGCTTTTGGCAAGCGGAACAGGTCAGACTTCGCGTGTTGATGCCTTGAAGCAGGCTATTGAGAAGGCAAAAGGTTTTGGTTTCAACCTTGAGGGTGCGGTTATGGCTTCGGATGCTTTCTTCCCGTTTGCCGATTCTATCGAAATAGCATACAAGGAAGGTATTTCCGCTGTTATTCAACCCGGTGGCTCTATTCGAGACGAAGATACTATTAGGTATTGCAACGAAAATAAGATTCCGATGGTTTTCACAGGAATAATACATTTCAGACATTAATCCGATAATTTTCAGTTGAATTTTTCAAACTTATTATCATGTCGGTACATAAGGAAATAAAGAAGGTTACCACTCATATTCTTCAGGAGATGAAGAATCGTGGCGAAAAGATTTCGATGCTTACGGCCTACGACTACAGTATGGCAAAAATTATCGACAAGGCTGGCATTGACGTAGTCCTTGTCGGTGATTCGGCATCGAATGTGATGGCAGGTTACGAATCTACTTTGCCAATTACCCTCGACGAGATGATTTATCATGCAAAAAGTGTGGTTCGCGCCGTTGATAGGGCATTGGTGGTTGTTGATTTGCCGTTTGGAACCTACCAGAGCAATTCCAAGGAGGCTTTGGCGTCGGCAATTCGTATAATGAAGGAAACAGGTGCTGGTGCTGTTAAACTCGAAGGCGGAATGGAGTCTGAGGAGTCTATCAAGCGTATTCTTTCGGCCGGAATTCCTATAATGGGGCATTTGGGACTTACGCCGCAGAGCATTCACAAATTCGGAACCTACGCTGTGCGTGCTCAAGACGATGAGGAAGCATCACGTTTGGTGGAAGATGCATATCTGCTTCAGGAGCTTGGTTGCTTTGCTATTGTGCTTGAAAAGATTCCCGCAAGTCTTACTTCGCGCATAGTGTCTGAAATTAAGATTCCGATTATTGGTATTGGTGCGGGAGTCGCTGATGGTCAGGTGCTTGTAATGCATGATATGCTTGGTATTACTCAGGAATTTTCTCCACGTTTTTTGCGTCGCTATGCCGATTTGGACAAGGTGATTACCGATGCGGTTTCAAACTACATCAGCGATGTGAAGTCGGCGGATTTTCCTAACGAGCAGGAACAGTACTGACAAATTTTGTCGTATCATGGCAGAGAATAGAAACACAAGTCAGCAGTCGGTTGAAATTCTGTACGAAGACAACCATATAATTGCCGTGAACAAGCAGGCGGGACAGATTGTGCAGGGCGACAATACAGGCGACAAGCCATTGTCCGACATTTTGAAAGCCTACATCAAGGAACGCGACCATAAGCCGGGCAATGTTTTCCTCGGTGTGCCGCATCGTATCGACAGGCCTGTGAGTGGAGTGGTGCTTTTCGCAAAGACTAGCAAGGCTTTGACGCGCTTGAGCGAACTTTTCCGTACGAAGGATGCCCACAAGACTTATCTTGCAGTTGTGGCAAACAAGCCTCCAAAGGACAGCGATACGCTTGTGGACTACATTTACCGCAATGTTAAGCAGAACAAATCGTATGTGGTTGACGAAAAGCATCCCGATGCAAAGAGGTCAAGTTTGTCGTACAAGGTAATTGGGCATTCGGAACGGTATTATCTGCT
>JAGCNN010000131.1 GCA_017645925.1 Bacteroidales bacterium | reverse complement strand
AGGATATGATTCCTGGCACCGAAGAAGCACTACAGAAAGAACACGTTGCGGCATACGTAGGCATTGACCCGACAGCCGATTCACTACATATCGGACATTTGTGCGGCATAATGATGCTCAAGCACTTGCAGAACTGCGGGCATAAGCCTATCGCCCTTATCGGAGGTGCCACAGGTATGATTGGTGATCCGTCGGGAAAGTCGCTCGAACGCAACTTACTCGACGAGGAAACACTCCGTCACAACCAGCAGTGCATCAAGAACCAGCTCGCAAAATTCCTTGATTTCGAATCGGATATTCCAAACAAGGCCGAACTCGTCAACAACTACGACTGGATGAAGGACTTCACCTTTCTCGAGTTTGCTCGCAAGGTGGGTAAGCTTATCACAGTAAACTATATGATGGCAAAGGACTCGGTAAAGAAGCGCCTCAACGGTGAGGCTCGCGACGGAATGTCGTTTACCGAATTCACCTACCAGCTTCTGCAGGGTTACGACTTCCTGCACCTGTACCAGACCAAGAACTGCAAGCTGCAGATGGGCGGAAGCGACCAGTGGGGCAACATCACTACTGGCACCGAACTCATCCGTCGTACCTGCGGTGGCGAAGCATACGCACTTACCTGTCCGCTTATTACCAAATCGGACGGCGTGAAGTTCGGCAAGACCGAATCGGGCAATGTTTGGCTCGACCCCGAAAAGACCAGCCCTTACAAGTTCTACCAGTTCTGGCTCAATGTTTCGGATGACGATGCAAAGCGTTATATCAAGATATTCACAACTTTGGACAAGGAAACCATAGATGCTCTCATCGCACAGCACGACGAAGCACCAAACATGCGAATCCTCCAGAAGCGTCTTGCAGAGGAAATCACCGTTATGGTTCACTCGCGCAGTGAATACGAAGCCGCAGTTGAGGCTTCGCAGATACTTTTCGGCAACGCAACAAGCGATGCACTTCGCAAGCTCGACGAAAAGACTTTCCTCGCCGTATTCGATGGTGTTCCGACCTACAATGTTGCAAAGGCAAAGTTCGCTGAGGGCATCAATGTCCTCGATCTGCTAGCCGGCGAAACCGACATTTTCCCATCGAAGGGCGAACTGAAGCGCACCATCAAGGGTAACGGAATGAGCATCAACAAGGAAAAATACTCCGACGAGGCTGGAATCATCAATGCCGATAGCCTCATCAACGGCAAGTACTTGCTTGTGCAGAAGGGAAAGAAGAATTACTTCTTGGTGATTGCAGAATAGAAGTAGAACAGATATTTAAGAAAAAGGATTTGCGGTATTCTATGAAGAATGTTGCAAATCCTTTTCTTTTTACACAAATTTTTTGCCGTAATATAAATCGCTATTCGAAATTGTTGTATTTTTGCAAAAAGAAAAAATCAAAGAGGAGGCAACGAAATGGCAACTATCACATTGGAATACGACGGCAGGAATTCGGCAATCAAAAAGCTAATTGCTGAAATTCTTAATCTTGGCGCAAAGGAAAAAGTTGAAGAAAGTCCATACGACCCCGAGTTTGTGAAAAAGATAAAACGCGGACAAGAAGACATAAAGAACGGGAAAGGCATAAAAATCAATATTGAAGATTTATGGAAATAATACTTTCTCCTGATGCGAATGACGATTTGCAGTTCTGGAAAAGGTCTGGCAATGTTTCCGTACAAAAGAAAATAGCAAATCTTATTGCCGACATTGCCGCTCATCCAAAGACTGGCATTGGAAAGCCCGAAGAATTAAAATACGACTTGTCTGAAAAATGGTCTCGCCACATCGACAGGAAAAATCGTATTGTTTATCAGATATTTGAAACAGAAGTTCATATTTTGTCATTAAAGGGGCATTATGAAAAATAAGGCTTGAGAAATCAGCCTGTAGGTAAATTTGAACCGCAGTTGTGTAGGATTTGTAATCCAACACATACGAGTATCAGCATTTGTAATGCGAAAGCAGAACAACCTTAAGCGGATTGCTGCATTGTGCAGCGAGCTAAAGGTTACAAATCCAGACAACATTCGATAGTTTATAATGGAATTAGAAGAGTTTTGCAGCAAACAAGTGTTCTCAAATAAATTTTGCTGTTTAATACGAATCCATTATATTTGTCCTCGGTTTGGTGATGAACCAAGCCGTACATATTGATTAACGAAGCGTTTATGCTCGTCTTGTTGATGAAAACGTGAGAAATTTTCAGCAGAGGCAAGAGGGTGTAAAAGGTTCGCGCATTTGCGTGGACTGATTACAATTTCTTCCTCACAGGTAATTCTCACGACCTTCATCAAAAGAAGTGGTATATCAGCGCCACGCTTCTTTTGTGTAACTATCCGTTGGGTGCTGTCGGGTGCAAAAATAACTTACAAAATCGTCCGCAGATGGCTCTTGATACAACAAAAAATATCTTGACACAACTTGAACCATTTTGGTACAACCTGAACGAACAGGGTGAGTATTAAGGATTTATCTTTGCGAAATATTTATTAACTTTTAAATTTAAAGTAATATGGTAAGAATTGTTAAATCGATGGGATTGATTATGGCTGTAGCGGCTGTATGTTTAATGTGTTTTTCGTGTGGGAATGGCAATATTGGTAATGAAAGCAACAACTATTCTAAACCTACGGGGAGTTTGAATGGACATGATTATGTAGATTTGGGGTTGCCAAGTGGTACTTTGTGGGCGACTTGCAATGTTGGTGCAAACAAACCTGAAGAAAAAGGCGCCCTCTTTGCTTGGGGAGAAACTGCCCCGAAGGAAACATATAAAAAAAGTACATATAAATACTATAATGGCGAATATAAACTTACAAAATACTGCTATGATAAATTCTACGGTTATAATTATTATACCGACAACCGAACAGTATTAGAACCCAGTGATGATGCTGCAACAGCAAACTGGGGCTCAGATTGGCGTATGCCTACCAGCGATGAAATGCGTGAACTAGATAATAATTGCACAAAAACTTGGACAACCCTGAATGGAGTATACGGATTGTTGTTTACAAGTCCGAATGGTAATTGTATTTTTCTTCCTGAAGCAGGTATAAAGGACGAAGACTATACAGGTGGAGTTGGCTGGTATTGGTCGAGTACATTGGATGACTACTGGACAGAGGATGGCGAATGCCTCTTTTTCGATATTAACGTTAATAAGTATGGCAATATGTTTTTGAGATCAAATTTTTTAATAGGTCACCGCGCTCAAGGACTATCGGTTCGTCCAGTATGCTCAAAATGATACATTAATATAACATGATAAATTTTATATGAATGAAAAAGAATTTGATTTTTATTGTAACCATTGCTTTTTCACTGGTATTGATTTCGTGTGGAAATACGAAAAACGGACACGAATATGTTGATTTAGGTTTGCCAAGTGGAACTTTGTGGGCAACTTGTAATGTTGGAGCAAATAGTCCAGAAGATTATGGAGACTATTTTGCGTGGGGAGAAACAACTCCAGACAGAAACTACACTATACACGATAGACCTGATTTTGAAAAAGTACCTGCAACTCATGATGCTGCTACGGTTATTTGGGGTGATAACTGGAGATTGCCATTAAAAGATGATTTCAAAGAACTGATAAGTTGTTGTTCTTGGACTTGGGTTGTACAGAACGGTAAAAACGGATATAAAGTAACGGGTACCAATGGGAATAGTCTTTTCTTGCCAGCTGGTGGTTATAATGAAGGTACAGGTAGAGGTATAGAAAATATTGGGAAACAAGGCTTTTATTGGACTAGTGAAAGATGGAAAAATGGGAGGGGAAGATCGACATTTTTGTTTTTTGATAAGAACCATAAAAATATAGACGGAGATAATGGAGCAGCTCTTGTTCGTCCTGTCTACAAATAGTATTTTCTTAGTAGGATAATTATATGCAACCATAATTAATAACTTTAATAATAATGAAAAAGATACTTATTCTTTTCTGCGTACTGATGACAGGCATTGGTGCGTTTGCGCAAAGCGCAGTGACAGCTTCTGGTGGCGAAGCAAGTGGAAATTCTGGAAACTTGAGTTATTCAATCGGACAGACATTTTGTTCTGCAAATTCAGGGACAAGCGGACTGATTAACGAAGGTGTTCAGCACCCCTACGAAATTTATGATGTTACCGATGTGCAATCTGCTATTTTAGAAGAAATTTCGTTGTCGGCATTTCCGAATCCGACAAGCAATTATCTGACATTACGCATTGAAAACGATGACATTGAAGGCTTCGACTGTACAATGTACGACATTTCTGGCAAGGAGATTTTGCAGAAGCGGATAACATCGTCGGAAACAAGTCTTGATATGAACTCGCTGCCGTCAGCAACATATTTTGTCCGTGTGACAAAGCAAAACAGAGAAGTAAAAACATTTAAAATCGTAAAAAATTAGGTAAAATGAAAAAAATATTCTTTTGGCAGTCTTCTGCCTTATTTTAAGTGCAATGTCGTTTGCACAAGTGCCGCAGATGATGAGCTACCAAGCCGTAGTTCGCGGAGGTGATAATAATTTAGTTGTCAATCAGCAAATTTCAATGCGAGTAAGCATTTTGCAGGGAAGCGCAGAAGGTGAGGCAGTCTATACCGAAACACATTCGGCAACGACCAATGCCAACGGTTTGGTTTCCATTGAAATCGGCAATGGAACGAGCAACGATGACTTTTCTACAATCAACTGGGCAAACGGACCATACTATGTGAAGACTGAAACCGATGTTAACGGTGGCGAAAACTACGAAATTGTTGGTGTAAGCCAATTGCTGTCTGTGCCGTATGCTATGTATGCACAGTCGGCAGGAAATATGCCCGATGTTAGTGGATTTTTGAGCGATGAAACTGACCCACAGTTCAACGCTTGGGACAAGGACTACAACGACTTGACAAACCTTCCCGAAATTCCAACTGTACCGACAAATGTTTCAGCATTCGAGAACGATGCGAACTATTTGACATCCTATACCGAAACCGACCCGACAATTTCTGCATGGGCAAAGGCAGAAAACAAACCTATCTATGATTATTCTGAAATAACAAACACACCCGAATTATTTGACGGCAACTACAACAATTTGACAAATCGTCCAGATTTGAGCTCGTATATAACCGATGAAACACAGACATTGACCGATGTGGTTGCATTAAGCAATTCCGCTGGCGACAGGCAAATTAAGAATGTTGCCGACCCTACGGAAAACCAAGATGCTGTAACGAAGAAGTATGTGGATGAATTGATTGAACAATACCAAGACGAAATTGCAACATTGCAGGCAGAAATAGCTTCGCTGCAAGGCACATTGTCTGCAACGACCTTTACTATAACGTTCGATGCCAACGGAGCTAGCGGATCAATGGCTACACAGATATTTCTTGCTGGTGTAGCACAAACTATTTCTTCAAATATATTCACAAAAGAATATAATATATTTGTAGGTTGGAATACATCTGCAGATGGTACAGGAACTGCATATGCCGATGGAGAAAGCATAACAATTTTGGAAAATATGACTTTGTTTGCCCAGTGGCTACCTACGACATATACATATACAGTCTCTTTTGATGCCAATGGTGGCAGTGGGACAATGGCTCCGCAGTCATTTGCAATAGGAACAGCACATGACCTTAACATAAACACTTTTACTAGAATAAATTTTGCTTTTATAGGTTGGAATACAGAAGCAAATGGAAGTGGTATCGCATATACAAATGGGCAAAATATAACGGTGACAGCAAATATGACACTTTATGCGCAATGGGAAGCATCTCTATTCGGAAACTTTACCGACACGCGTGACGGCAATGTATATGCCACAGTTAGAATTGGTAACCAAACATGGATGGCTGAAAATCTACGATATGAAGGTAATACAACACGCGTTGCAAATACAACCACAAGTGACACTGAAAAATATCGATATTATCCATGCAGAGATGCCAATAAAGTATCAACATACGGATATCTATATAATTGGCCGGCAGCTATGAATGGGGCAGGTAGTAGTTCTGCAAATCCAAGTGGGAAACGCGGAATTTGTCCTACTGGATGGCATTTGCCCAGTTCTGCAGAATGGACAGAGCTAACTGATTATTTAAGTTCGCATGGGGATTATTGGTGTGGCGCTAATAATACAAAAATTGCAAAATCACTGGCATCGACCTCACATTGGAACAGTGATGACAACAATTGCTCCATAGGAAACAACCTTTCAAATAACAACTCATCTGGTTTCAATGCTCTACCGGCAGCCCAAACTTATGATGGAAAAAGTACACAATTTTGGACAACTACAATATCGTCCCAAGATAGCTCTTCTGGTCCTGCAGTTAGAGAAATTTATAATTATTCAGCACTAGTAACTTTTTTTGTTAGAAGTAAGTCCTCTATCGCTGCAGTCCGTTGCGTTCACGATGAATAAATAGCACTAGAGTTAAGAGATATAATATTAATGTTTAAGGAATAAAATTTAAAGATTATGTGTAAGAGACCTAATATTGAAGATGCCTTAAATGCAACTTATAAGTTTTGGGAAATTGATGACAACGGAAATATTATCAGATTGCATCAAGAAGATTATATAATTGAAAAAGACAGATTAACAGAATTGAATTGGTTAAGTCACACTTTGGGTAAATATGACGAAAATGCAGGCAACGAATTCTATTTTGTTTTTATGGAAGCACTAAAAAAGGCTGGATATAAATCACTTACTATTGATTTGGAAGATTATATGAATAAGATTACGGCAACTAAATAATCATTATTACAGCGATTATTCATTCAGTATAGTTTTTACCTGCCGTGCTGTAATCTCAAGACTTACGCCTTGCATAAATCAGCAATGCACAAAGAGGAACTCATCGGAAATGGTGGGTTCTCTTTTTTGGGCTTCGCCGTTTCAATGCCTGTGGCGTTTCTTGCTACGCTGTTTCTGGGTTTCAGGTTTCAATGGCTTCGCCGTTTGAATGCCTGCGGCGTTTCTGTGTTTCAGGTTCAAGAGTTCTATGTTTAATGGTTTCGCCATTTAAATGTTTATGTATTATATGTGTTTTTACAAAAAACACTTTTGATATATTTTTGTATTTTACAAAAAACACTTATTCGAACGCAACGCCTACATCGCCGCCGATGATATCGACAGTGCAGTTTTTCACAAGATACCACTATGGGCATTCGGAATGCTGTATTGATGATTTTGTGACAAATAATAGGGATATTTTTTAGTTTCTTTTTTGTTGAATATGATTTATTTTTGCACTCCAAATAAATATATACGAATATGAAGAAAATACCATTACTACTAGTTTGCCTTGCACTGATTTTTGCATCGTGCGACAAGAATGAGAAGAAGGACGGAAACGCTGAAGAACCGGTAGCATATCAGCGCGACCTGACCGAAGAGGAAATCCAGAACGGCATCCTTACCCCCGAAGTGCTGTGGAAATTTGGACGACTTGGCGATATGCAGGTCAGCCCCGATGGAAAGACTGTACTTTACACCGTTACTTACTACAGCGTAGAGACCAACGGTTCCAACACACAGATTTACTCGATTCCTGTCGAAGGCGGCGAAGCAACAAGGCTTACCAACGACGAAAGCATTTCGTGCTTCAACCCGCGCTGGACAAAGGACGGAAAAATTGCTTATCTGTCGGACAAAGATGACGCAGTTCAGGTTTGGACAATGAGAGCCGACGGCAAGGAGAACAAGAAGATTTCGAACCTTGCATTTGATGTGAACTCGTTCAAGATTTCACCGACAGGCGACAAGATTATGCTCATCGCCGATGTGAAGATGGACGAAACTCCTGCCGAAATCTATCCCGACCTGCCAAACACCAACTGCATAATCGCAACCGATCTTATGTATCGTCACTGGAACGACTGGCACGACTACAAGTACTCGCACATCTTTGTTGCCGACTTCAACGACAACATAACCAATGCAGCCGACATTATGGAAGGCGAAAAGTTTGATTCTCCGCTCAGCCCTTACTTCGACGATGCCGAAATCGCTTGGAGCAACGACGGCAAATGCATCGCCTACACCTGCAAGAAACTCAGCGGAAAGTATTATGCAGTTAGCACAAATTCAGATATTTACCTTTACAATCTTGAGGACGGCACAGTTAAAAATCTTACCGAAGGTATGATGGGCTATGACAAGTATCCTGTTTTCTCTGCCGACTCGAAGAAATTGGCTTGGATAAGCATGGAAACTCCCGGCTACGAATCGGACAAGGAACGCCTTTTCGTAATGGATTTGGAATCGGGCGAAAAGAAGTATGTCACCGAAAAATGGGACTACGGTTGCTCGAATGTCGTATGGGACAACGAAAACGCCGACAAATTGTATTTTACAACCGTTCTCAATGCAACCTTCCAGATTTTCTCGGTTGATCTTAACACATGCGAAATTGCACAGCTCACCAAGGGACAGCACGACTTCACAGGACTTACTGCCTGCGGAAACGACCTGCTTGCATCAAAGACCTCGATGTCGATGGCAACAGAACTTTTCGTAGTTGACAAGAACGGACAGGAACGCCAGCTCACCAATGTAAACAAGAACATCTACGACAAGATTGAAATGGGTCGCGTAGAAGAACGCTGGGTAACCACCACCGACAACAAGCAGATGCTCACCTGGGTAATTTACCCACCAAAGTTCGACTCGACAAAGGTTTACCCTGCAATTCTTTACTGCGAAGGCGGACCGCAAAGTCCAGTTTCTCAGTTCTGGTCATACCGCTGGAATTTCCAGATTATGGCAGCCAACGGTTACATCGTAATAGCTCCTAACCGCAGAGGTCTCCCGGGCTTCGGCACCGAATGGAACGCTCAAATTTCTGGCGACTACGGCGGACAAAATATGAAGGACTATGTTTCGGCTGTAAATGCAATAAAGACAGAATCTTACATCGATGAAGACCACATTGGTGCAGTAGGTGCAAGCTACGGTGGATTCTCGGTTTATTGGCTGGCAGGTCACAATCAAGACAGCTTGTTCAAGGCATTCATCGCACACTGCGGAATGTTCAACCTTGAATCGCAGTACGCATCAACCGAAGAAATGTTCTTCGTAAACCACGACCTCGGCGGACCATACTGGGAAAAGGACAATGCAATAGCACAGAAGTCATACGAAACCTCGCCTCACCACTTCGTACAGAATTGGAACGCACCTATATTAATATTCACAGGAGGCAAGGATTTCCGTATTCCTTACACCGAAAGTTTACAGGCATTCAACATGGCACAGATGCGTGGCATCGAGAGCAAGTTGGTGGTATTCCCCGAAGAAACCCACTTCGTACTGAAACCGCAGAACAGCATCTTGTGGCAGCGCGAATTCAAGGCTTGGCTCGACCAGCATTTGAAGAAGTAAATTTAACATAATACTTACTAAAGGCACATCGGAACAAGTTTCTGATGTGTCTTTTTTTATTTTTAAGAGGAAGCAAAAGATTTTTGCATACAAGCAATATTTTTTATTGTTATCCGCTAAACCCTTTCTGGTCATTCCGGAAAGTAGAACGAACAGCAAAAGGAACGTTGCTTGTGAGTTCACTTGTCCGGAACTTTCTCACGAAACGAAGTGAGTAATCTGTTCTCTAATAATACGTTAACAGATTTCGGACAGCAGTCTTCACAACGCTCTCCGTTCCGTATCGCGAGTTATGACTAGCTTCCGATGACAAGCCCCTCTTATTTATGTTGCAATATAAACACTTGATAATATTGCAATTACACACATTGTTCCAATTTTTAGCGGACACCAATGAATAATTTTGTATTTTTGCCTCGATTGAAAACAAAATTCCCACAATGGAACGCCAGAGCAGAGATAAGGTATTGGATTTGATTCGCACAACGGTTAGGGCTACCGAACCCGATGCGCAGCAGATAATCCTGTATGGTTCTCGTGCTCGTGGAGACAACCGGGAGGATAGCGACTGGGATGTCATCGTAATTCTCAACAAGCCACCGATGACACATTCCGAGCGATACGAAATTGCCTGCGACTTGTGGGACAAAGGATTTGACATAGGCGAAGAGATAAATGCGTTTGTATATACCATTGACCAATGGAATTCTGCGCCACCGTCACTATTCAAGTACAATATTAGAGAAGAAGGGATACAATTGTGAAAAGTCTATTTTTTCTCATTGAAAAATAAATTGGACTAACAGAAGATAATAGTTAAAAAACATTGGTTTCCGCTAAAAAGAGGACAACACATATAATCTCAATATTATCAAGCGTTTATATGCTAGCTGAAAATCTCATTTGATGCCATTGGTCAAAAAAATGAGATTTTTTTTCTCTGTTATGATTTATTTGCATATATTTGCACCGATTAAACTTTGTTATTAACGTAAAAAAACAGAAAGGAAGAACGCCTATAAGATACATTTTTATCCTTAACTTATTGTAAAATAGAGATATGACATACGACAAGTTTTCAGATCAAATGCTGATTGATGCGTTTGTGGCTGGGGATAAAAAATGTATAGAGGTGCTTGTTCAAAGATATAAGGACAAAGTTTATACCTATATTTTATTAAATGTAAAAAATCCCAGTATTGCAGACGATATATTTCAGGACACCTTTGTTAAGGTAATGTCTTCGTTGAAGTCTAGGGCATATTCCGATGAGGGAAAATTTTTGCCGTGGGTAATGCGTATAGCTCACAATCTAGTCATTGACTATTTCAGGTACGAGAAGAATATTGGTTTGACTTCGAGTGATGAAAGCGAGTTTGTTTTGAACTCTAGCAGTTTGTCGGAAGCTACTGTTGAAGACCGTATTGTTGAAAACCAAATACTTGATGATGTTAGGAAACTTATCGATTACTTGCCTGCCGAGCAGAAGGAAGTTATTATGTTGAGGCATTATGGTGGCATGAGTTTCAAGGAAATAGCCGATGTAACCAATGTAAGCATAAATACTGCTTTGGGTAGAATGCGCTATGCAATTATGAACCTTCGTCGCATCGTGGACGAAAAGAAAATAATTCTTACAAAGTAAATCTATACTCTACACTCAATATCTTCGAGAAACATCCGCAGCCCTGCGGGTGTTTTTTTGTTGACAAACAAAAAAAGGGACAGTGGAAAAGTAGGTGAGATTTATGTTGGCAATGCTATAAAACGGAATCTCTCGAAGACGGATTTCATTTTTTTTACTCATCGCAGAAAGCGAACCTTTAGCTCGCGATACGAAGTGAGCATACCTTGATTGCCGCCTTGGCTGGTGAGCGTTAAGAAAATCGGAGGAACGCAGCGTAAAAAGTCAGTCTGTTTGAAGTCGGAGTGAAACGCAGACAAGTTTCTGACTTTTAGCGAAGTGTAACCCATTTTTAGCGAAGCAGACGCGGCGGACATGGTTTTTTGTTTACTTTTTTGCCAACAATTGTCCAAAGACAATCATGAGCACCGCTGAAAATCAAATGTAGGGGCGAATAAAAAAGTAAAAGCCTCTGCGGCTGGAGCAGAATGTTATAAAAAACGGATAATAATTATTGATAGGGAACTCTTATCGCTAAACTCCACCTGATATGTTTGCTTTGATTCAAAAAAAAGCCGTAGCGTTTGCTACGACTTTTTGATATTCGATTGTGTTTTGTTATTCAGCTTTTCCAGCGCTGCCGAGTACGTTGATAATCTTGTGCATGTAGAGTTTCTTCATGCTGTCGCGAGCTGGACCTAAGTACTTTCTTGGGTCGAATTCGGCTGGTTTCTCAGCAAATACCTTGCGGATTGCAGCTGTCATTGCAAGACGGCTGTCGGAGTCGATGTTGATTTTGCAAACTGCCGACTTTGCAGCTTCGCGAAGCTGTTCTTCAGGAATGCCTACTGCTGCCTTCAATGCACCACCATATTTATTAATGGTGTCAACTTCTTCTTGTGGAACCGATGATGAACCGTGAAGAACAATTGGGAATCCAGGAAGTTTCTTTTCGATTTCGTGAAGCACGTCAAATGCTAATGGCGGCGGAACAAGACGTCCTGTTGCAGGGTCAACCTTGCATTGTTCCGGTTTGAACTTGTATGCGCCGTGTGATGTGCCTATCGAGATTGCCAACGAGTCGCAGCCGCTACGTGTTGCAAATTCAATAACTTCTTCCGGCTTTGTGTAGTGTGATTCCTCAGCCGAAACTTCATCCTCAACACCAGCAAGAACACCGAGTTCTGCTTCTACTGTAACGTCGTACTTGTGAGCATATTCAACAACTTGCTTTGTGAGCTTTATGTTTTCCTCGAAAGGAAGCGACGAAGCGTCAATCATGACCGACGAGAATCCCATGTCAACGCAGCTCTTGCAAAGTTCGAATGTGTCGCCGTGGTCGAGGTGAAGGCATATCTGCGGATGTTCCCAGCCAAGTTCCTTTGCATATTGAACAGCACCTTCAGCCATGTATCTCAAGATAGTCTGGTTGGCGTACTTGCGTGCTCCACTCGAAACCTGAAGGATAACGGGTGATTTGGTTTCTGCGCAAGCCTGAATGATAGCCTGCATCTGTTCCATGTTGTTGAAATTGAATGCGGGGATTGCATATCCGCCGGCAACTGCCTTCTTGAACATCTCAACGGTGTTGACAAGACCTAAATCCTTATAATTTACCATAATGAAAATTTTATTGTTTTTAATCGTTATTAATTTTCCACAAAGATATGAATATTTGTGATACAAATGTCCGCTTGCTGAAAAAATAAATCTTCACTGCAAAAAAATCGTAAATCGTAAATCTAAAATCGTAAATTAGTTTTACCTTTGCGCCACTTTTTTGACAATTTTATAATTAGATGTTACAAACTGATGTCTTTTTGAGTCAAGGCGATACAACTGCCAGACCGGATTCTGTGATAAAATTGCAGGATGTTCTTGGTGGCATAGATGCGCAGGCAGGTGTTGATGGCGCAAAAGAAACGGCAAGGGAAATGATGGCACAAAGTGTCTCGTGGGTTGATACCGTGATAGACTGGATAACCACCGAGGGACTTTCGTTCTGTGTGTCGCTTCTGGGGGCATTGTTGTTCCTCGGAGTCGGATTTTGGGCATCGAAGTTGATTGTAAAGGCCTTGCGTAAAATGATGGAACGCAAGAAGTCGGACCCTGGTCTAATATCATTTGTTTCCAGCCTTGCTAATATTGCTCTAAAGGTAATGATTATTATTAGCGTGATGGGCATGGTGGGCATACAGATGACCTCGTTTATCGCTGTCTTGGGGGCTGCTGGTGTGGCAATAGGCATGGCATTGCAGGGTACGCTGTCGAATTTTGCCAGCGGCGTGATGATTCTTGTCTTCAAACCTTATAAGGTGGGCGATTATGTTGAGGCACAAGGCGTAGCTGGTTTTGTGAAGGAAATACAGATTTTTAATACCATATTGACAACGTTTGACAACAAGACAATAATAGTTCCCAACGGTGTTTTGGCTACAAATACGCTTACCAACTATTCGAAACAGCCTACGCGAAGGGTTGACTGGTCTGTTGGTGTTACCTACGGAACCGATTTCAAGGTTGCAAGGGATACCATTATGCGCTTGCTTGATGCTGACAGCCGGGTACTGAAAGATCCGCAGGCCTTTGTTTCGATTACCGAACTTGCCGACTCATCTGTAAATATTGCGGTAAGAGCGTGGGTTAACTCTTCGGATTACTGGGATGTGTATTTTGATTTCTACAATAATGTGTATTCTACATTCAATGCAGAGGGTATCGAGTTCCCGTTCCCGCAGATGGATGTTCATTTAAAAAACGACAATAACGAAATAAATAAATAATCATGAGAAAGTTTTTAATTGTATTTTTATCAGTATTGCTGAGTGCAACTTTGGCATTTGCACAAGAGGCTGCCGATTCTTCGGCTAAGAAAAAGAATGAGAACTGGAAGCTCGGTGGAGCTGCTTCGTTGAACTTCTCGCAGGTAACGTTCAAGAACTGGGCTGGTGGTGGTGAACCGTCTATTTCGGGAAATATGTTTTTCAATGCTTTTGCAAACTATGCAAAGGATAAGACCACATGGGACAATACCCTCGACCTCGGTTATGGTATGATGCGTCAGGGAACCAAGAAAACTCAGGTTTTGTTTTATAAGACCGACGATAAGATAGATTTTGCATCCAAGTATGGTCGCTACGCATTCAAATATTGGTATTATTCAGGCTTGGTTGGTTTCAAGACTCAGTTTGCCGATGGTTACAAGTCGATTACCGATTCTACGAGAATCTCAACGTGGATGTCGCCTGCCTATCTGAATATAGCTCTCGGTATGGACTTCAAGCCTACTTTTGAGAATCATCCCAATATGACATTCTCCTTATTCATTGCTCCGTTGTCGGGCAGGATAACATTTGTTACCGATTCGCTTCTTTCGGCTGAAGGAGCTTACGGTGTTGAGCCGGGCAAGAAGTTCCGTCCTGAATTCGGTGGATACGTCAAGGCTCAGTTCAAGATTGACTTCCTCAAGGTGTTTACGTACACTACCAAGCTCGACTTGTTCTCCAACTATCTCGTCAAGGCGCAGAATGTTGATATGAACTGGGAAAATTTGTTGACAATCAAGTTGAGCAACTGGTTCTCGGCTAACCTTTCGATTACGCTTGCATACGATGACGATATTGACGTTCCTGTTGACCGAGATGGAGACGGAGTATGTGAAGGGGTAGGTAAGAGGTTGCAGTTCAAAGAATTGCTTGGCTTCGGATTTACCTACAAGTTCTAATTCGCGACTTTGTTTTATTAGAATATTATTGTTTACTAGAAATTCTGTCCCTGTGCTTTTGCGGCATGGGGATTTTTTGTGGCTTTTGCCTAAAAAACATTATTTTTGCAAGTCGAAATGCTAAACGAATGAATATGAAATATAGGTCATTTATTTGTCTGTTCGCCATGTCTATTGTGGCATTGTCATTATTCTGCGGATGTGGAAATAGTAAAAAGGATGTTGAAATAAAGTACATCTCGTATAATATACGATATGGTACAGCCGACGACGGCGACAATTCATGGGATATCCGTAAGCCTGCAACCAAGGAAATGATTGAACGTGAGCAGCCCGATGTGTTTGGTTTGCAGGAGGCTCTCGTTAGTCAGCTTGAGTATATTGACAAGAATTTTCCAAGTTACCGAAGAGTAGGCGTTGGTCGCGACGATGGCAAGGAGGAAGGTGAATTTATGGCTGTATATTATCGAAACGATATGTTTAAGTTGCTTGACAGTGGTAATTTCTGGCTTTCGGAAACGCCCGACAGTTGTTCTTTTGGCTGGGATGCTGCATGCAGGCGTATTGTTACATGGGCTAAGTTCAGGGATTTGGACAGCAGGAAGGTATTCTTTGTTTTTAATACTCATCTTGACCATGTTGGCGCAGTTGCACGCGAACAGTCCATATTGTTGATTATAAGAAAGATTGATGAGATAACAAAAGGCAAGAATGTTCCTGTTTTCCTTTCTGGGGACTTCAATTCAGATGTAAAATCCAGTATTTTTGATCCGCTTAAAGCAAGCATGAAGGATAGCCGCGCAATATTGCCCGAATCGGAATGGATAACTACCTATAATAATTTCGGTAACGGAAACGATGCTTTAATAGACTATATTTTTTATAAAAATGCCGAAGTGCTGGATTTCAAGACCTTGAATGGAGACTACGGCAAGCCGTATATTTCCGACCATTATCCAGTGATGGCAACGATGAAGATATAATGATTTGAAAATTTGAATATTCGAAAGATTTGAAAATTTGATTTGTAGAGGTCGTTGCTCACAACGACTCTACGACTCTTAACTTTTAACTTTCAACTGATTTTACATGTTTCCTTTCCTGTATTCGCTTGGCGAAATTCCCGTTGCTCGCTTGAAATAGCGGCTGAAGGTAGCAAGGTCGGGGAAACCGATGTTCTCTGATATTTCCTGCAGCGACATTTTATGCTCGGTACGGAGCAAAGTTTTCGATATATGTATCACATGCTGCTGTATCCAGTAATTGGCACTATGTCCTGTTTCGCGTTTGATGGAGGTGCTGAAATATTTGGGGGACAGGCAGAACAGGTTGGCATAAAATTCCACATCGCGATGTTCCTTGTAGTGCTTGATGATGGCATTGTAGAGTTTGGAACTTATGTGTCCGCTTGTAGAAGCGTTTATGCCGTCGTTTTCTATACGGAAAGAGTCGATTACAAGTAACAATATGTGCAATTGCGGTAAAATACAATCATCTGGCAATGATGAACTTAGACGAGAGACGATGCGCAGCGAATCGACAAGTGTCATCACATCGGTATATTGGCTTGGAGTGAGGGTGAAATGCGGATGCTGCTCGTAATGGAATCGGCTGTTGTTGATGTTTAGAATGGCAAGCCGTTCGTAAAGTCGTTCTGAGACGACAACAAGCGTAGCGAGGTAGTCGTCGGATGAGCTGTGCGTAAGCAATGCGTGGTTCGGATATACTATGGCGAGATTGCGGACACCAAAATTCTCTATCTGGCCTTCGTATTCGGTGCTTACGCTTCCCTGATGATTGATTCCAATGGTGTAGTGCGGCGAGGCGTATGGTTTCCCGTAAACTGGCATTCTCCTAACATTGTCGATTACAACCACGCCCTTGCGGTTGATTTCATCGGTCATTTTCGTGATAAAATTGTCATCGCCCTTCATGTTACATTGCATTTTAGGGACAAAAATAATGAAAAAAAGATTGTGTGAAATATTGGCAGTAAGAAAAAATGGTGTAATTTTGTCCCACTTTTATGATATTTTTGGGACAAACAAAAAGTAGTGATGAAAGAAAGTACGCAAAATATTGTAACTAATAGGATTATACAAAAAGGCAGAGGTTCTTTTTTCTTTTGTCAGGATTTTTCTGATGTAGGAACACCAGAAGCAGTGAAGAAAGTCTTGCAACGCCTAAAAAACGCAGGAACTCTTATTCGGATAGCTCCTGGCATATATTATTATCCAAAAATTGACACAGAACTTGGACTTGGCACATTGTGGCCGTCTATGCTTGACATTGCAGAAGCCATTGCAAGGCGCGATAGGGCAACAATAGCACCAACGGGCGTATATGCACTTAATATGCTAGGATTGTCAACTCAAGTGCCTGCAAATGCCGTATTTTATACTACAGGTTCCTCTCGACGAGTGCCTATCGGAAAAGGACGGGGGATACTATTTATCCATACTTCATCAACAAAAAAGTTGGCTTATAAATCGCGGCTTATGATGTTGATAGTATCGGCAATGTGTGAGATTGGGAAAGATTATATTAACGATATGCATTTAAAAATACTAAAAGAGCATTTAGATAATGTTGAAAAAGAAGAATATAACCATGACATACAACTTGCCCCTATTTGGGTGCGTAAAATATTGAATGTATTATGAAGTTTTCAGATTTGTCAGATGACAACAAAAGGGAAGTCATCAATCAAGTAAAGATAGCGTCGGAAGAAATAATGGGAGAACAAACTATCGAAAAGGACTGGTGGGTTACGCAGGTGCTTTGAGCTGTTTTTTCGTTGCCATACGCCGAGCATCTGTCGTTCAAGGGTGGCACAAGCCTAAGCAAATGCTGGCATCTGATAGAACGCTTTTCGGAAGATATTGATATAGCCGTGTCGCGTGACTTCCTTGGTTACGTAGGGTTACTCTCGCGCACTCAGATAAGCGACAAGTTACGTCGCGCAGCATGTTCGTTTGTGAGGGAAAGAATGCAGTTCGATTTGCGCGATGCTCTTATAAACAAGGTATTGCCGAGGATAAATTCAACGTTAAAGTAAACATCACTCCTGTAAGCACCACCGATCCCGAAACAATAATTGTGGAATATGGCTCGGCTTTGCCCGAAAGTCCATATATACGCCATTCTGTGCTTATCGAGGTAAGCGGTCGGTCAATGCAACATCCTGTCAAGTGCGAATCAATAAATTCTCTCATCGACCAGTACTTGCCCCAAACAATAGTTGCCGAAAAATCCTTTAGCATCCCCAATGTGGTAACTCCAGAACGCACATTCCTTGAAAAAATATTCCTCCTGCACGAAGAGTTTCATAAACCTCAGACAGAAATACGAACAAACCGTATGTCAAGGCATTTGTACGACATTGTAACCATGATGAAACATGGCATAGACAATAATGCCTTGAAAGATGAAGAGCTTTATCGCTCAATAATTGAGCATAGGCGTTGCTTTATTAACCTCAAGGACTTTGACTACGATACACTTTTTCCTGCTACACTTACAATAGTTCCACCAGATTCTGTTGTCGATTTATGGGAAAAGGACTATGCAAAAATGCAACAGTCAATGATATATGGCGATGTTCCAACTTTCGATGAAATAATGACCTCTTTGAATAGTTTGCAGAAATCAGTGAGGGAGCTGCCATATTAAAAAATGTGTTTTAGCAAAAAAAAGAATTTTTGCCAAATTTAAAATCCTTATTGACGACAATCATTGGGGAATGACACATACTTTTGCTACGTTAAAATAAATGTCAATTTTTGATTGTTTTTTAGAAAAGAATATTTAAATTTGTAATTGTTATGAAGAGAAAAGTTTTAATTGCAATGGTCTTTATGCTTGCTATGCTTGCGAGTATAAAAACCGTTGCGCAGACAACAGACATTACGGCTTATTGCAGAGCAGAAGTCAATTGTGCGTATGAACTGATTCAAGATGTGAAAAAGTTCTATTTTGAAGGCGACTATATCGTGTTCAAATTGGGCGATGGCACCACAACTTCATTGCAAATGTCAGCTATTAAGAAAATGACCTTGACCTACAATCAGGGAGACCTTACCGATGTTGACGAAAATTCTGGAACTGACGGCATTTATCCAAATCCTGTTTCGGATGTGCTGTATTTCAACTTCAATGTCGGTTCTGAGGTGATTATGCAAATCTACTCGGCAACAGGTCAGATTGTCAAGGAAGAAAATCTTTCGGCGGACAGCGCGATTGATGTAAGTGATTTGAACGAAGGTCTTTACATTGTGAAGATTGATGGTAAAACCTATAAATTCAGTAAGTTATGAAAAAGATAGTAGCAGTTTTGGCGTTTGTCTTGGCTGTGCTGTCTATTTCGGCACAGAACAAGCTTTTGTATTACAGCGGTGGTCATGTAATATATACGAAGTCAATAGAAAATGTTGACAGTGTAAGTTTTTCTGCAACAGGGACTTCGAATGCATATACAAATGATGAAAATCCGTTCAGTTTCCCGATAATGGGAATCGACAGCATTGTGCTTTATATGCAGTCGCTTGACGGTGATGAACCGGAGCAGGATGATGGTGATTGGATTTACATTAATTACCTTGATATTAATGGTGGCGAAATGGCTGTTGTAAATCCGTGGTCTAATCGTGGAATAACGGTTGAGTGTTCTGGTCAAAATGTGGTTGTTAACGCTGCATCCGGAACCGAGGACCGTACAATAGTTGTGTCGGGTACAACCACCGAAGGCTCGCTTACCATTAATACCGACAACAAGTTTGACCTTCGACTCAACGGTGCAAACATAACCAATCCTACAGGTGCGGCTATAAATGTTCCTTCGGACAAGCGCGTAAAGCTTATCCTTGAGGATGGTACAACCAACTCGCTTGCCGATGGTTCTACAAGTGCATACAAGGCCGCATTGCTTTGTGAAGGTTCTATCGAGGTTTATGGCAATGGAACTCTCAATGTTGCCGGCAACAAGCAGCATGGTATCAACAGCGATGCACATATTAATGTTTACGCAGGTACAATCAATGTTACCGCTGCAATAAAGGACGGCATACACGCAAACAATTTCAGGTTGTATGGTGGTAATGTCAGCGTAAGCGGTTTCGGAAGCGATGGTATTGAGGCTGAATACGGCAGCGCCGACCACGCCGACGAAGGTACAATCAAGTTGATGGGCGGTTCGCTCACTATGACGGTTGCCAACGCCGATTGCAAAGGCTTGAAGTGCGATACTCTGACAATACAGGGCGGAACTCACAACCTTACCGCTTCGGGCGCACAGACTAAGGCTATAAAATCTACCATAGTTTATATTGCAGGCGGTAATACGACAATAACCGCTTCGGGCGCAGCCGTTGTTACTGATGGCGACCCGTCGTATTGCTCTGGCATCAAGGCAACAAACATGTATGTAACAAATGGCGAACTTACTGTTACTTGTCCTTCTTCAAACGATGGAGCAAGGGCAATTTCTACCGACAATCTGTTTAGCATGAGCGATGGTACACTAACCTTGTCGGTTGCTGGCAATGGCGGTTCGTACACAAATACTTCCAATGTTGCCGACACCTACAGCGCAGCTTGCATCAAGAGCGATGTTTCGGTTGATATTTATGGCGGAACATTGACCTTTACTTGCAGTGGAACTGGCAGCAAGGGCATTTCGTGCGATGGAAATATCAATGTCAACGGCGGATACACTACAATGACGCTTTCGGGCGGTGCTAGCAAGGGTTTCAAGGCCGACCAGACAATGACTGTCAACGATGGAGCAATAAATGTTACTGCTTCGGGTACTACCGTAGTTACAAATTCCGACCCAGCATACTGTCTGGCAATAAAGGGCAATACAACTACAATCAATGGAGGAGTCATTACCGTAAACTGCACAAGCACAAACACTGGCGGTCGTGCAATTTCGTCGGATGGTGTTCTCACAATCAACGGTGGTACAATGAATTTTACAACTGCAGGTAGTGGTGCGACAATAACCACAAGCGACGGTTATTCACCAGTTTGTATCAAGGCCGATGGCGATGCCTATATTTATGGCGGAAATATAATTTGTAGTAGTTCTGGCAAGGGTGGTCGCGGAATAAAGGTCAATGGTGCACTTGTCATCGGACAATCCGGTGCCGCAGACGATTTGCTGAACATTGAAATAACTACTTCGGGTTCGGCAGTCAACTCTTCAAGCGGTGGCGGCTGGGGTGGCAGTAGCAGTTCAAGTTATTCTGGCAATCCGAAGGGCATCAAGTGCTTGGACAACCTTACTATAAACAGCGGTCGCGTAGCTGTATATTCAAATCAGGAAGGTATCGAAAGCAAGACTGCAATCTATGTAAATGGCGGTATTATCGAGGTAAATTCAAAGGATGACGGACTAAATGCCGGTGTAAAGTCGCCAGCTTCTGGTTATCTTGAAATAAACGGCGGCAAGTTATGGATATATGCTCGTGGAAGCGATGCTCTCGACTGCAATGGTGCAAGAACCGTGATAAATGGCGGCTTGATAATCGCTGGCGGTAGCGGACACGAACAGGCCGTTGACTGCAACCTTGGCGAAACTCAAGGCAATACCTTGGAAATAAATGGTGGAACTCTGTTGGCATTCGGTGGAACTATGGGTGCTTGGTCGCAGTCTATGGGCGGAGGTTTTACTGGTGGAGGTTCTTCCTCGTCAAGTGCTACACCTACAATGACAAACCAGAAATACTTGCTGAATAGTTCTTCAAGTGGTGGCGGTTATCCTGGCGGAGGTTCTTCATCTTCATCAACATCAATAACCTCAACCATTGTAATTAAGGATGCAAGCAATAATACCATATTGATATACAAGGGACCGACCGTATCAGGCAATGGCTGGGAAACTAACTACGGCACAGGAACAAAGCCTCCGGGTGGCGGAAGCGAATTCGGCTTCTCAAGTCCCGCTGTACAGTCTGGCAATTACAGCATCTATACTACGGCTACTATCAGTGGTGGCGAAAGTTGGCACGGTGTTTACACAGGTGCAACTGCAACAACTTCTGGTACAGCAACTTCAGTAACAGCACAACCATAATTAATTATGAAGAAACTTTTTTTCATCATACTTCCGATGCTTCTCCTTGTTGCACTCAATTCGTGCAACAATGGGGAAGGCGAAGGTGGTACGGGCGTCATCGAGGGCGATGTTGTTCGCATTTTGCACCCCGACGACAATTATACTCTTGAAACCGATACGGTTGTCGGTTCTAAGGTGGATGTTTTCATCGTCTATGGCGACGACAGTTTCTATGGCGATGATGTAGAAACCGACGACAAGGGGCATTACCGTTTCATGTACATGAATCCTGGCAAATATACGTTGTTTGCTTATTCGACCTTGCCAAGCGGCGAAAGAATTGCTGTTTCGCAGGAAGTGGAGCTAAAGAAGGGGGCAACGGCAACAGTCCCGACCATCTACATCCACGAGGGTAAGGCTTACGGCACTTCAATCATTAAAGGCCGCGTATATGCTCGCTATTACCACAACAGCTCGTATCGTGGCGAAGGCTGGGCATACGACCATCGCGTGTTCATCAAGCGTGATTCGGAGCCTTATCATTTCGATGATGTGCGTGTTGGCATGGACGGATATTTCTATTTCCAGAAAATCACTCCCGGCGACTATACCATTTTCACTTTTACCGAGAACCTGAACGAAATTCCCGACACGGTAACTCGTAGCATTAAAGTGGAAAATGCTGGCACGATTTATGAAATTTCCGATACTATCAACATAATTTCCAATGTTTAAAGTATGAAAAGAGGAATCTTAATAATTTTCGTGCTGCTGTTGTCGGCATTTATGGTTTGTGCGCAGACCACCGAGGAAAAGCGTGAAAAGCGCAAAGGTCTTACCGTAAAGGAATGGAACGAAAACCAAGCCACAAAGACACGTTTTCTCGACCACGTTACAAAGTACGATGCCAACGGTTTCAAGATTGAAGAAATAGAATACGCCAACTATGGACAGAAGTCTCGTGTTACATTTGAGTACAACACCGTTGGCAAGTGCATAAAGGAAGTTGAGTACGACAGTCGCAACAAGCCGGTGCGCATCCGCAAGTTCGAGTATTATCCCGATGGTAGCAAGAAGAAGCAGTACAACTATTTCCCTAACGGCAAACTTGAAACCGTAAAGGAATTCGAGTACATTTTCGATAAACAATAGCCCGAATGTTGTCACCGATTGAAGATAAGTTGCAGATGTTCAATACTATTACCCTTGCCGAAATGGACAAGGTGAAGTTGATGAACAGGGTTGATACCAAATTTTTGGTGACAACCGAGCAACTTATGGAAATCCTTGACAGAATTAGCCAAAGGTATTTTGTGCAGTTTAACGAGGGACGGCGTATCGCCGACTACAACACGCTATACTACGACACTCCCGACTGCAAGATGTACATTGCGCACCACAACCGCAAGCTCAACAGGCAGAAACTTCGCGCCCGTATTTATGTTGATAGCAATTTGGCATTTTGCGAAATTAAGACCAAAAACAACAAGGGACGCACAAAGAAAAAGCGCGTTTCAATCGACTGTTCCGAGTTTGGCACTATGTTGCAGAATAACGACACGCGAAGTTTTGTTTCGGAGCATTTAAGGTACGACGTTGCTGAACTTTCGCCAGTGCTTGAAAACAAATTCACGCGAATAACCCTTGTGAATGTCGAGAAAACCGAACGCCTTACCATCGACATGAATGTGAACCTGATAAACAGGGTTACTGGCAAGTCGGCGTGCATTCCGAACCTTGTGATAGTGGAACTCAAGCAAGATGGTCTTTGCAAGTCGTATTTCCGCGATGTGCTGCTCGACTTGCGTATAAAACAGAAACGAATCAGTAAGTACTGCCTTGGCACTGTGCTTACAAATCCGAATATAAAGAACAACCGCTTCAGGAGAAAGATGCGGTATATTGAAAAATTGTGTAATACGAAAATTTTATGAAGAAATTATTTTTTCTGATGGTGGCGATTGCCCTTTTTGCGGTAAAAGGATTTGCCCAGGAACAGATGGCAGAAGTTGTCGATTCCGAAAATGCCATTGAAGCAATTGCTGAAGATAATTCGAGTTTCATTGCCGACAACAAGGAATTCGATCCCGACATAGCCCGCGAATTTGCGGATGAGATGACTGCAATTGCATCACCAAACGACATTCTTGGCATTCCGCTGTGGAATAAGGACAGCCTTCTGTCGATGTTCGTTTTGTTTCTTGTGAACATTATAATTTGCTGGCTGATTGTACATTTCCTGTACTATCGCAAGAGCAAACGCAAAGACTATTATTTCACGTTTATGCTGTTTGGCACGACGGTCTTTCT
>JAGCNN010000017.1 GCA_017645925.1 Bacteroidales bacterium | reverse complement strand
TCGTGGAGATGGCCATTCGTGGTTCTACTTCACGATTGTTACTACAGAATGTAAACTTAAATTTTTAAAAATGTCAAGATTAACATTTGATCAATTGTTAGAGGCTGGCGTTCACTTCGGTCACCTCAAACGCAAATGGAATCCCGCAATGGCTCCTTATATCTTCATGGAGCGCAACGGTATCCACATCATCGACTTGCACAAGACAGCCGTAAAGGTTGACGAAGCTGCAGAAGCAATGAAGAACATTGTAAAGTCAGGTAGAAGAGTTTTGTTCGTAGCTACAAAGAAGCAGGCTAAGGACATCGTAGCTGAAGAAGTAACAAAGGTTGGAATGCCTTACGTTACCGAACGTTGGCCTGGTGGTATGCTTACCAATTTCCCGACTATCCGCAAGGCTGTTAAGAAAATGTCGTCAATCGACAAGATGATTAGCGACGGAACTTTCGCATCTCTTTCAAAGCGTGAACAGCTTCAGATTAGCCGTCAGAGAGCTAAGTTGGAAAAGAACCTCGGTTCTATCGCCGACTTGTCAAGACTTCCAGCAGCACTTTTCGTAGTTGATATCCTAAAGGAAAAAATCGCCGTTCACGAAGCTCAAAGATTGGGTATTCCTGTTTTCGCAATGGTTGATACCAATTCGGATCCTAAGAACGCTGACTATCCAATTCCAGCAAACGACGATGCTTCAAAGTCAATTCAGATTATCGTTTCAACAATGTGCCAGGCTATAAAGGAAGGTTTGGACGAAAGAGCTGTTGAAAAGGAAAACACCGCTAAGGAAGCTGGTGAAGATGGTGAAGAACAGCCAGTTGAAAGAAAGAGACAGAGAAGGTCTTCGGCAAAGAAGGAACACGTTGAAGAAGCTCCAGTAGAAGTTGCTGAAAACGAAGAAAACTAGTATTAACGTAAAAAACTAAAGACAATGGCAAATATAAGTGCTGCTGACGTAAAGAAACTTAGAGACATAACCGGTGCAGGCATGATGGACTGCAAGAAGGCTTTGACAGAAGCTGACGGTGATTTCGACAAGGCAAAGGATCTTATCAGGGAAAGAGGTCTTGCTATCGCTAACAAGCGTGCCGACCGCGAAGCTACCGAAGGTGCAGTTCTCGCTGGAACAACTAAGAACAATACCGTCGGTGTTGTTATCGCTTTGAGCTGCGAAACCGATTTCGTTGCTAAGAACGACGATTTTGTAAACCTCGCAAAGGACATTCTAAAGGTTGCTTGCGAAAACCTTCCTGCTGACCTCGAAGCTCTCAAGGCTATGTCGCTCAACGGAAAGACTATCGCTGATGCTATTACCGAAAGAAGTGGTGTTACCGGTGAAAAGATGGAACTCACTTACTACGGAAAGATGGAAGCTCCATACGTTGTTGAATACATCCACAATGGTAACAAGTTGGCTACAGTTATCGGTCTTAACAAGGTTGTTGACCGTCAGGTAGGACGTAACGTTGCAATGCAGGTAACTGCTATGAATCCTGTAGCTGTTGACGAAGCAAGCGTTCCTCAGAAGGTTAAGGACGAAGAATTTTCGATTGCAATCAACAAGACCAAGCTTGAGCTCAGTGCAAAGGAAGTTGAAAAGGCTTTGAGAAAGGCTGACATCAACCCGAACCTCGTTGACAGCGATGACCACATCGAAAGCAATATGGCAAAGGGATGGTTGACTAAGGAACAAGCTGACTTGGCTCGCAAGATTAGGGCAGAAGTAACTGAAGCTACCGTTGCTACAATGCCAGAAGCTAAGATAAATGCTATCGCAAATGGTCGTTTGCAGAAGTTCTTCAAGGAATCAACTCTTATGAATCAGGCATACATCTCCGATTCAAAGGTTTCAATCGCTCAGTATTTGGAATCTGTTGAAAAGGGTCTTGTTGCAACTGGTTTCGTAAGATTCGGTTTGAAAAATTAATGTTTCATAATTCTATCAGGCAAAGGGCATTCGGTTTCGGATGCCCTTTGTTAGTTTATGTGTGAGCAGGCTAATAAATAAAAATGTATTGTTGTCCGGTAAACATACTCGTAGTCATTCCGTAAAGCAAAGCGAACCGACTAAGGAACGTGTCGTGTGAGCCTGTTTGTACGGAATCTAATTATCTAATAATCCGTTAACAGATTACTTCGTGAGGTTGCAAGCAACGTTCCAGACAACCGATTTCACACTGCTCCCCGTGCCGTATCGCAGGTTCAATCAGGTTTTCGAACCTTTAGCTCACGCAGCGAAGCAAGTAAATGACAAGCCCCATCATAAACATTCTTATGTAAGATTGTGATAACAAGGATTTTATAGCGTTTGAGCATTTTTTTACCGGACACTAATAATAAACAATAACATTGTTCAAATGAAAGAAAAGTGCCTTAGCATAGCAAATTCCAGCACATGTTTTTATCCTTTCTTTGGCTTATAAAATTTTTGTTTTGTTGGACTAGTTAGTTCTGTTAGTATATTTATTGCGTGTGTATATCTAAAATGTTGTAGGGTGCTTATAATATGTAGATAGTTTTATTTCACTTTCAAAAATGATTTCTACCTTTGACACGGTAAATTGTGTAAAGGTATTTATTAATAAGGATTTGGGTAAACTGTTTATATACAGCAGCTTATCCTGTTTAATTAGTAATTTAAATTTTTAGTATATGAGAAAATTTCTATTGGCTACAATGGCTATTTTGTGGTTGCTTACCGGCTTAGGCGGTGGGCTAGTGGCACAGGAAAACATTGCGGTGTGGAAGTTCCCTATGATGGGAGCGACTTCTAGCGCTGTAAGTGCGGACTGTGTCTCCGACTTGATTCAAAGTTCGGATTGTGAATTGGATGTACTCACCGATGGGTGGACCATCGTTGCGTACGATTTTAACAATGCAAACACTGAGTTGTGCGGAAATGAAACCGATAATACAAAAGGTTTGCGATTAGTTAACACCAACGGAAATTTTGAAACGGCTAGCATCGTGTTCAAGATTTCTACAGGACCCTTCAGCAACATACAATTGTCGTATGACCATAGGGTTGCGGCGGCTGGTGGTTATGCTACTGAAACTTGGTCTTATAGTACCAATGGTAGCAACTTTACCGATATGACGCCAATTGAAGGTGGAACAACTACCTACGCAACAGAGACCGTTGATTTTTCGTCGATTTCAGCCTTGAACGGCGTGTCTTCCGTATGGTTTAAGTTGACCGTAAGTGGAGCAACCGTTAGCAATGCTGCTACAATAATTGACAATGTGGTGTTCTCGGGTTCTGCATTGACCTGCTTGACACCTATTAATATGACTGCTGTTGCAGACGATGCTCCGACAGAGGCTGTAATTTCATGGGAGCCACAGGGAACTAACGAGGAATCTTATACCTTAGTATATTATACAGGTTCTTTGAATGCGGCTGCATTGAACCTTATGATTGAAAATAACTCATCTAATGTGTTTGCCAATGTTACCAGCCCTTACACTTTGACTGGTCTTGCAGCAAACACTAACTATTATATATATGTACGTGCAAACTGCGGTGGCGATGACAACAGCCTCTGGGCAAACACAACTGTTCATACACCTTCTGTATGTACAATCTCTGGCTTGACATCTTCTGATGTTGCTGGAAGTACAGCTTCATTGGCGTGGACAACAGAGTCTCCGGCAACGCAGATTCGCGTATTTACTGCTTCTAAGAATAATCCGTGGGAAACAACCGACGGACTTTTCCTCGAGGAAACCGTAAACGGAACTTCATACGACCTTACAGGCTTGAGCTTCTCGACAACTTATCATGTATATGCAAGGTCGGTTTGCTCGGCAAACAATATTAGTGAAACCGTTTCAACTTCGTTTACAACCAATTTCGCAGATAATGTTAGTGGACTGACTGTTAACGATGGAACAAATACAAATAGTTATGTGCCTATATATGGGTACTGGGCTGACAATATTTCTAAGAGCCAGTTCATAATCCCTGCATCTAGTTTGGATGATATGGTAGCAGGAACAATTTATCAGTTAAAATTCTATAGCTCCCAAAGTTCTATTAGTTGGGGTGCTGCAAGATTCTCGGTTTATATCGGAGAAACTTCAGCAACAACACTATCCAGTACAACACCCGATTATTCGGGCATGACAGAAGTATATTCTGGTGCTCTTTCTGTTAGCGGCGGTATGATGCAGATTGATTTGGCAACACCTTATTTATATAATGGAGGAAATCTAATGATAGGAGTTCTGGAAACAACATCTGGTTCTTATAGTTCTTCTTCTTGGTATGGTGTAAGCCAGTCATCAAATACTTCTATTGGAGGTTATGGTACATCTATTTCATATTATCAGTTCCTTCCTAAGACTACTTTCACATATGTTGCTGCAGTTGTTTCTTGTCCAAAGCCGACAAATTTGGCAGCAGGCAACGTAAGTGCAACATCTGCAACTATAACATGGCTTGCTGGTGGGGAAGAAACCGCATGGGCTATCAAGTATGGTCCTGCAGGATTCGATGTTGAAACTGCTGGTACAGAAGTTTCGGTTGAAACAACTCCTTCTTACGAATTGACAGGTCTTGCAGCAAATACTGAATACGATGTATATGTAAAGGCTGTTTGTAGCGATACCGATGAAAGTGCTTGGAAGAATGCTTCTTTCAGAACTGCATGTGATGCTATCGCTTCTTTCCCTTGGTCAGAAGGTTTTGAGTCATTAACAGCTCCAGAAATGCCTTCTTGCTGGACGGTTGTTGATGCAAACGAAGACGGAGATTATTGGAAAACATTTACAGGTTATGGAAATCCAGGTCTCTCTGTCGGTTTATATACCGATTATAATAGTGGAAATAATAATGATTATTTGATTCTTCCTGCATTTGAACTTAATGGTAGCTATGTGTTTAGTTACGATGTTAGAGCTCGTAGTACAAGTGAACCTAATGATTACAGGGTTCTTCTTTCTACAACAGGAACTTCACCAGAAGATTTCACCGTTGTTCTTAAAGAGTTGGAACAAGTAGGTTATACAACTTACCAGACTAAAGACATTAATCTAAACGGTTACAATGGAACTGTTTATATTGCAATGCATGTTCCGCAGGGCGGTCAGGACGGATACTATATTTATTTCGATAATTTTAAGATTAGAGAGGCTTCTACTGCTGCAGAAATCACTGCCTTCTCGTTTGTAGAAGATGCTGAGGTTGCTGATATCAATAGCACAGAAGCAACAGTTACATGTTTGGTTTCGTATTCTACTGAAAGCCTCAACGGACTTGTACCGACTATAGCTGTATCGGAGAATGCAAGCATAGCTCCTGCAAGTGGTGTTGCTCAGGATTTCACAGGACCTGTTACTTATACAGTAACTGCTGAAGACGGAATAACGACAAAGCAATGGACAGTAAATGTAAGCAAGGTAGAAACTGCTTCAACTGCCAAGGACATTTTGTCGTTCACATTCAGCAACCAGCAGGGCGAATCGGTAATCGATCCCGAAAACCATACGGTTTTGGCTTACGCTGCATGGAACTACGACTTTGCAAACAACATAGCTCCGACTATCACAGTTTCGCCACAGGCAACAATCTATCCGGTAAGCGATTCTGCAATAAACTTTGCAGCTCCAGTTACCTATACGGTTACAGCCGAGGACTTAAGCACACAGCAATGGACGGTTACAATAATCAACGACCCGAATGCTTGTGTAAACCCGTTGGCAGCATCGTTCGAGGTATCCGATTTGACTTCTTCAACAGCAACAGTTGCTTGGGTAAGAAGATATACGGAAACATCGTACAATGTTAAGGTTTCTACAACTGCTATGACAGATATGACTGCAACTGCAGATGTATATGACGGCGTTGTAAACGATACTGTAATAGCATTGACTGGTCTTGCCGAAAATACTATGTACCATGTATATGTTCAGTCCAACTGCGACAATGCAGAAGGTTGGGCAAGTATAAATTTCAGAACCATTATCACTCCGGCAACAATTCCGTATGTATATGCTTTTGAAGATGCCACTGAGAACAACTCATGGGTTCTTGAAAATGGCTCACAGTCCAGCAAATGGTATATAGGTTCTGTATCAAGCAATGGTGGTAACGGTTTGTACATTTCTAACAATAGTGGTACAACCAATGCATATACCACAGGAACTGCTGCATTTGTTTATGCTTACAGAACAATAAGTCTTCCTGCCGATGCTGATTATGTTATTTCATACGATTGGAAAGCAAACGGAGAAGGTAGCTACGACTATATCCGAGCATGGTTGGCACCATCTACATTTACATTTACTCCGGGACAATTGCCAGATGGAACAAATAGTCCATATTATTACACTAGCACTACTCCTGATGGCTGGATTTCGTTGGATGGCGGTAACAAACTGAATCTTTCTACTTCTTGGCAAAATGCAAATCATACACTAAGCATAGCTGACGGTGTTTACAATCTGGTATTCATGTGGGCTAACGATGGTTCTAGTGGTTCTCAACCTCCTGCATCTATCGACAATATCAGCATTACACAGATTACTTGTCCTGTTGTTTCAAATCTTAGGGCTGGCAATATTACAACAACAACAGCTGATATTGAATGGACAGAGCGTGGTTCGGCAACTGCATGGAGCGTTGTAGTATCCGAAACTGCACTAACCGAGGCTCAACTTGCTTCGGCAACTGCTCAGGAAGTAACTGCTCCAAACTATTCTGCAACTGGACTTACTCCAAATACACCTTATTATGTATATGTACGTGCAAATTGTTCGGATGATGATAACTCGGACTGGGTTTCGAAATCATTCCGTACCGGATGTGGAGAAAATGATTTGCCATACTCTGCCGATTTCAACGAATATACAGCAACCGACTATAATGTAGAAGGTACTGTTCCATATTGCTGGAGCGTTGTTTTCGAAGGCACAGACGATGGATATGCTCCACACGTAACAAACTCTTCGTACTATGCACCTACCACAAACGACAAATATCTTGTTATTAACGTAGCTCAGAATGAAACCGAAGGTACAAATTCGTATGCATTGATGCCATTGGTTACTGGCGGTTATGCAAGTACATTCGTTTCGTTTGACCTCAGGGCTGGTTTTACTGACAGGGGTACTTTGTCGTTGGGATACATGCTTAATGGTGAATACACCAACCTTACAGCCGTAACATTGACAACATCCAAATCTACATTTGAATATGTTGTTCCGAATACGGTTCCAGAAGGTGCTGTTCTTGCATTAAAGCTCACGGCTACTACAATTTCAAATTTAAGTGTTGGTATTGACAATGTATATGTTCGTCCAGCATCTAACGACAACACATTATTATCATACGCTGCATCAACCGAACAGGGTGATGCTATCTGCGGTCTCGACAATGAAGTTCATACCATTTCGGTAGAACTTCGTGGCGGATATGTTGCTGGCGCTGATATTTCTCAGACAATCGTTACTAACGATGAAAATGCAACAGTTAAGCAGCAGATTGGTTCCAATTTCGTAAATCTTCCTGCAAGCTTCACTTGGTTCAGGACAACTGCCGACACTACTATTACTTATAAGGTAATTGCAGAAAATGGCGACGAGCAGATTTACACTGCAACATTAACCGTTGAATCTTGTCCTGCTCCATTGACTGTGGAATCAGAACAGACATCTCCAACCAATGTGAACTGCACATGGACAACTGTTGATGGCACAACTTCATGGAACTTCTACTACACAACAACCCAGTTGACACCAGCAGAGCTCAATGCACTTACATCAAGCGACTACACAACCGTTACTACTGCTTCGGCAAGCGCTACTGTTGTAGGAGAAACAACTTACTACTGGTATGTTCGCACCGATTGCGATGGTAGCTACAGCGCATGGCTTGAAGGTACATTCTCAACTTGGGAAACCTGCGTTCCTCCAACAAACCTTGAAACCACTCTCGTTGGCGACAACGATGTAATGATTACCTGGGATGTTCAGGATAACTTGCAAGTTGTTGAAAGGACTATTAATGATGGCTTCGAAAGAACGGATATTAATGATGGTGATATTGACTATACTAATTCGACAGGAAGCCTTGCTTGGTCTATTGTTTCGACTGAACACCATAGCGGAAGCAACTGCCTCAAGAGTGCAAGTGGTACTCATTCTTCAACATCACAAATTTCTATGACGCTGGATCTCGCAAGTGAATCTCCGTTCTCATTCTGGTACAAGGTTTCGTCGGAAAGCGGTTGGGATGAGTTCTCATTTGCTATTGATGGTACTGATGTCATATCAGATGAATCAGGCGAAGTGGCATGGACACAATACTCAACTACATTGGCTGTCGGAACTCACACTTTGGCTTGGAAATATACAAAGGATGGTTCCTCATCAAGTGGTAGCGACTGTGCTTGGATTGATGACATTTCAATCAATACTAATGTTCCCGGTGGAAATTCTAGTGTAGTCCTCTATAGGGATGATGTAGAACTTGCAACTCTTCCAGCAACCCAGACATCTTACACCGACGAAGGTCTTGTTGCTGGCAACTACTGCTATACCATTAAGACTATATGCCGCGAAGGCAGCGAATCGGAAGTTTCTGCTCCTGTTTGCCAGGACATCAACAACTGTCTTGCTGTTACTAACCTTTCGGCTGATGATGTTACTGCAACTTCGGCTGTAATAAGCTGGACACGCGGTACCGACGAAACGGCATGGAACATTACTATAAACGGCGGTTCGCCAGTTGCTCTTACCGAAACTACCGAAGGCGTAACCGTTAACGGTGATGTTATCTCTTGCGCTCTCGCAGGTCTTGAACCAATGACTGGCTATACTGTTGCAATCCAGTCGAACTGCGACGGCACATTAGGTCAGAACTGGGCTAATGTAGAGTTCACAACCGACCGTGTTCCTGCAACATTGCCTTATATCTGCGATTTCGAAGATGCTGTACAGAACAACGGTTGGGTATTTGTAAATGGTACACAGACTAACAAATGGTACATTGGTACTGCAGCAAACAACGGCGGTGCAAATGGCTTGTACATATCTAATAGCAATGGAACAACCAATGCTTACTCGACAGGTTCTACAACGTATGTTTATGCTTACAGGGCAATAAATGTAGAAAATGCTTCGGAATATACAATTTCTTTCGACTGGAAGGCTTATGCTGAAAGTTGCTGTGACTATATCCGTGCATTCCTTGTTCCAGCTACTGTAACTCTTACCGCAGGTAGTGCGAATGGTATCGGAACTACAGGTGCTCCAACAAACTGGATTTCAATTGATGGAGGAAACAAACTGAACTATATTTCTTCATGGCAGACAGTTTCCAATGTTATCAGCATAGAAAATGCAGGAATCTACAACTTGGTATTCTATTGGAAAAACGATGGCAGTGGTGGTACACAACCTCCTGCAGCAATCGACAATGTAAGTGTTGTTGAGGTTTCTTGCCCGAGAGTTGCAAACATTGTTGCAAATCCAGAAAATATTACAGACAACTCGGCAGTAATTACTTGGACAGAACGTGGTTCGGCAGAGGCATGGGAAATCATCGTTTCTTCATCATCGTTGAGCGATAGCCAGCTTGCATCGGCAGAATCAGTTTCTGTAACTGGAACTACTTACTCGGCAACTGGTCTTGATGCAGTAACTACCTATCATGTATATGTACGCGCTAACTGCGGTACTGATGACAACAGCGACTGGACTTCATCAACATTCACAACCGTTGCCGCCTGTGCAACTCCTGACGGATTGCAGGCTACCAATGTTTCTGCTGCTTCGGCAACAATCACTTGGAACGGCTACACTGCATCGCAGTGGACATTGGAGTACAGAATCGGTACTAGTGGAACTTGGACTTCTGTCGAAGGTATTGACGAAGCTTCGTACGCACTTACAACTACAGGCAACACAACCTACAATGTAAGGATTAAGGCTGTTTGCGGTGAGAACGCAAGCGACTACTCAGCAATCTATAGTTTCACAACTCCTTGTGACGCTTTGACAATTGATGCAGACAACCCATATACTGAAGGATTCGAGTCAACAACTACATACGAAATTCCAGATTGCTGGGAACGTATCGTTTCTTATAACTCGGGTTCGTATGAATATCCGTATGTTGGTTCTTCATCATCGAATGCGCATACTGATTCTAGATATCTGTATATGTATATCCCATCATCAGCTGCTGCAAATGAAAATATTATAGCGTTGCCTCCAATGAACAACATAAATACTTTGGAGATTTCGATGTGGGCAAGATATTCTACAGCACCTCAATTATTCGAAATAGGTTACATAAGGAATGGTGAATTCGCTTCTGTAAACACGATTTCTCTTACTGGTACTTATACTAAATATACGGTTTACATGAGTGAGGCGCCTGCCGATGCTCAGAACATTGCAATGAGAGCATATCATGGTACTTCGTATGCTTATGTATATGTCGATGACATCAATGTAAGTGTAATACCTACTTGCGTAGAACCTGCTTATGTTGCTGCTACGGACATTACTACGGCAACAGCATCGATTTCGTGGACAGATGTAATTCCTACAACAGCATGGCAGTATCAGCTCAATGGTGGCGAAATCGTTGATGTTGATGCTAAACCTATTGAACTTACAGGTCTTTCTTCAAATACCGCATATACAGTAAATGTTCGTACGGTTTGCGGAACAGACGAATTCAGCGGTTGGTCAACTGTTTCGTTCAGAACAGCATGCGATGCAATTGCAGATTTCCCATGGTCTGAGGATTTTGAATCTGTAACAACACCTAGTTTGCCTTCTTGCTGGACGTCCGTTGATGCAAATAATGACGGCGACTATTGGAAGACCTTTAGCAATAGTTCGAAAGAAGCCGGATTGTACACAGATTATAATTCCGGAAATAATAATGACTATTTGATTCTTCCTGCATTCGAACTTAACGGAAATTATATGTTAAGTTATGATGTAAGGGTTAATAGTAGTGGCGAACCGAATGACTACAGGGTTGTTCTTTCGACAACAGGATTTGCTCCGGAAGATTTCAATGTTGTTTTGAAGCCTCTTGAAATAGTTAGCAATACTACTTACGAAACTAGAGAAGTTGCAATAAACGGATACAACGGACCTGTTTATATTGCAATGCATGTTCCGCAGGGCGGTGAGGATGGTTGGTATCTGTACTTTGACAATTTCTATATCCGTGAAATGTCATCAGACAACACCATCTTGTCGTATGAAGCTTCTACAGAGCAGGGCAATGCTATCTGCAACCTCGACAACGAAGCTCACACTATTTCTGTAGTACTTCGTGCGGGTTATGTTGCTGGTGCTGCTATATCGCAGACTATCGTTCCAAACGACCAAAATGCAACTGTTCAGCAGCAGCGTGGCTCTAATTTCGTAGCTCTTCCTGCAAGCTTCTCATGGTACATGACTACTGCCGATACCACAATTACCTACAAGGTGATTGCCGAGAACGGTGATGAGCAGATTTACACAGCAGCGGTATCTATCGAATCGTGTGGTGCTCCATTGAATTTGGTATCGGAACAGACTTCTATTACTAATGTAAACCTCTCTTGGACAGCTGTAGAAGGAACTTCTTCTTGGAACTTCTACTGCTCGACAACCCAGTTGACACAGAGCGAACTCGAAGCCCTTAGCGACTACACAACCCTTGACGCTACTTCGACTGCTTACTCCGTAACTGCTGGCGCAACATACTACTGGTATGTACGCTCCGACTGCAACGGAAGCTACAGCGCATGGATGAGCGATTCGTTCACTGCTTGGGAAGAATGTCTTGCTCCAACCAATGTTGCAACTACACTTGTCAACGACAATGATATTGTAATCACTTGGAATGTTCAGGATAACTTGCCTGTTGTAGGAACTGTTATTAACGATGGTTTTGAAAGAACCGATATTAATGGCGGTGATATTAGCTACACTAACTCGACAGGCGGCCTTGCTTGGTCTATTGTTTCGTCTGGAGCACATAGCGGAAGCAACTGCCTCAAGAGTGCAACTGGTAATAACTCGTCAACTTCACAGATTTCTATGACGCTGGATCTTGCAAATGAATCTCCATTCTCATTCTGGTACAAGGTTTCTTCGGAAAGCGGTTACGATGAGTTCTCGTTTGCTATTGATGGTACTGATGAAATATCAGAAGAATCGGGTGAAGTGGCATGGACTCAATATGCTACTACATTACCAGCAGGATCTCACACCTTGGCATGGAAATATACAAAGGATGTTTCTGTATCAAGCGGTAGCGACTGCGCTTGGATTGATGACATTTCAATCAATACTGCTGTTGTCGGTGGTAACTCTAGCGTAGTTATATATAAGGATGACGTAGAACTTACTACAATTCCTGCAACACAGACAAGCTACACCGATGCAGGTCTTACAGCAGGTACTTACTGCTACAAGGTTAAGACAGTTTGCCGCGAAGGTAACGAATCTGAATTCTCGGCAGATGTTTGCCAGGAAATCAACTCCTGTTTGGCTGTTACTGGTTTAGATGCTGCTGATATAACTGCAAATTCGGCAACAATAAGCTGGACTCGCGGTACAGACGAAACAGCATGGAACATTACAACAAACGGCGGTTCGCCAATAGCTCTCACTGAGACAACAGAAGGCGTAACCGTTAACGGAGATTTTATTACCTACGTTCTTGAAGGTCTTGAGCCTGCAACAGTTTATACTATTGCAGTTCAGGCAGATTGCGGTGCTTCGTTGGCTCAGGGTTTGACAAGCATTCAGATTACAACCGACCGTATTCCTGCTGCATTGCCTTACACTTGCGACTTTGAGGATGCTACAGAAAATGTCAGCTGGATACTTGAAAACGGTACACTTACCAACAAGTGGTACATTGGTACTGCTGCAAACAACGGCGGTGCTAATGGCTTGTACATTTCTAGTGACAATGGCGTAAGCAACAGCTACAATAATGGAAGCGAGACATACGTTTATGCTTATCGTCCAATAAATGTAGAAGAAGCAGGTAACTACGATATCAGCTTCGACTGGAGGTCAAATGGTGAAAGTAGTTGGGATGTGCTTAATGCTTTTGCCGTACCAGCAACAATTGATGCAGATTTCTCAGCAGGAAATGCCAATGGAATGTCTAGCAGTTCTAATACAGCACCTACAGGCTGGATTGCTGTCGCAGATCAGACTTATGGACTTTATGAGGAAACCACATGGCAGCACAGCGAAAAGTCTGTAGCTCTTGAAGTAGGAAGGTATAATATAGTATTCTTCTGGAAGAATGATGATATGTATGGAGACCAGACACCAGCTGCTGTTGACAACATCAGCATCGAGCGTTCTACATTCACAATCACAGCTTCATCTGCTAATGAAATCTTCGGTACAATTAGTCCTTCGGGTGAAATTGAAGTTGCCGATGGTGCTTCTCAGACATTCACTATGACTCCTCTTGAAGGATTTGCTCTTTCGAGCCTCTTGGTTGATGGCTATGACAGATTGTCGCAGGTTGTTGACAACACCTATACATTCGAAAACATCCATGCAGACCATACTATCGTTGCTTACTTCGATGCAGAACATATAATCACTGCAACTGCAGGCAATGGCGGTACAATAGATCCTGCTGGACAGGTATCGGTAGGTAACAATGGAAATATGACCTTCACGATAACTGCAGATGACGGTTATATTATTTCCAGCGTAATGGTTGACAATGTTGAGCAAATCACAGATGTTACCGTTATGCGTACAACCTACAACTATCACTTCACAAATGTAACAGACGACCATATTATTACCGCTGCATTTGTATTGGCCGACCCGCACACAATCGTAGCTACTGCTGGTGAAGGCGGTTCGATAGTACCAAGTGGCAATGTTACTGTTCTGTACAATGCTTCACAGGAATTCCAGTTGGTTCCAGATGAAGGTTACAGCTTGTCTGGTTTGGTTGTTGACAATGTTAATGCAATGTATAGTGTTGTTAACAATACTTATACATTCAACAATGTTATCGCTGACCATACGATTAGCGCATCATTTACAGTCAACAACTACAACTTGACAATACATTATGTATATGCTAACTCCAATGCAACAGCAGCTCCCGACTATACCGAAACATTGGCATACGGTGCTACATATTCGGTAGAATCTCCTGTTATTGCAAACTACCTTGCCGACCAGCTTGTTGTTGCAGGCACAATGCCGGCACAGGATCTTGAAGTTGTCGTTACTTATAGCTACGATGGTTCTGAAATCTTCACTATTACAGCAACTGCAGGACTTGGCGGTTCTATTGCTCCTAACGGAGAAGTACCGGTTAATGGCGGTGAAAACCAGTCGTTCACTATCACAGCCAACGAAGGCTATAACATCGCAAGCGTAATAGTTGACGCAGAAACTGCAAACGAAGCTAATGTAACCTCGCAACTTGTTGACGGCGTTTACACCTTCTTGGGCGTTACTGCAAACCACACTATCAATGCTACATTTAGCGAAATCGGCTACAACCTGACAATACATTATGTATATGCCGACAACACAACAGCAGCTCCCGACCACACCGAAACATTAACTCTCGGTGCTGAATATTCGGTTGCTTCACCTGTAATCGCAGGCTACACAGCTGACCAGTTGACAGTTGCAGGCACAATGCCAGCACAGGATGTTGAAGTTACTGTTGTTTACAATGTCAATAGCTACACCTTGACAATACATTATGTATATGCCGACAACACAACGGCAGCTCCCGACCATACCGAAACCGTTGCTTACGATGCAGCATACTCGGTAGAATCACCTGTAATCACAGGCTACACAGCTGACCAGCCAGTAGTTGCAGGCACAATGCCAGCAGACGATCATGAAGTTACTGTTGTTTACAATATCAACAGCTACAACCTGACAATACATTATGTATATGCCGACAACACAACAGCAGCTCCCGACTATACCGAAACTGTTGCTTACGATGCAGCATACTCGGTAGAATCACCTGTAATCGCAGGCTACACAGCTGACCAGTTGACAGTTGCAGGCACAATGCCAGCACAGGATGTTGAAGTTACTGTTGTTTACAATGTCAACAGCTACACTTTGACAATACATTATGTATATGCCGACAACACAACGGCAGCTCCCGACTATACCGAAACTGTTGCTTACGACGCAGCATACTCGGTTGCTTCACCTGCTATCACAGGCTACACAGCTGACCAGTTGACAGTTGAAGGCACAATGCCGGCACAGGATGTTGAAGTTACTGTTATCTACAATGTCAACAGCTACACCTTGACAATACATTATGTATATGCCGACAACACAACGGCAGCTCCCGACTATACCGAAACCGTTGCTTACGACGTAGCATACTCGGTAGAATCACCTGCTATCACAGGCTACACAGCTGACCAGACGATAGTTGAAGGCACAATGCCAGCGGATGATGTTACAGTTACTGTTACCTACACTATCAATACTTACACAATCACAGCAACTGCAGGTGAAAATGGTTCAATAGACCCAAGCGGTAATGTAGAGGTAACTTATGGTGCAGACCAGTCGTTCACAATTACTCCTGCCGATAATTACAGAGTATTGAGCCTGTTGGTTGATGGTGCAGAAGCAACATCTGACATTGAAAATGGCATTTATACATTCACAAATGTAACAGCAAACCATACAATCTCAGTTACATTTGTTCACGAAGACGCAACTACCTACACAATCACAGCAACTGCTGGTGAAAATGGTACAATTGCTCCGAATGGTGTAATAGAGGTTGTTGAGGGTGAAGATAAGTCCTTTACAATCGCAGCCAACACAGGTTACAGCATTGCAACAGTAATGGTTGACGAAATTGAAAATGTTACCGAAACTGTTATTGCTGCCGATGGCGTTTACACATTCGAAAATGTAAGTGCTAACCACACTATCAACGCAGCATTCAGCATCAACAGCTACAACCTGACAATACATTATGTATATGCCGACAATACAACAGCAGCTCCAGACCATACCGAAACCGTTGTTTACAACACAGCATACTCGGTAGAATCACCTGCTATCACAGGTTACACAGCTGACCAGACAGTAGTTGAAGGCACAATGCTAGCACAGGATGTTGAAGTTACTGTTGTTTACAATGTCAACAGCTACAACTTGACAATACATTATGTATTTGCCGATGACACTGAAGCATCAGCAGACTACACCGCACAGGTTGCTTACGGAACTCCGTACTCAGTTGAATCACCTGTAATCGCAGGCTACACAGCTGACCAATTGACGGTTGAAGGCACAATGCCAGCACAGGATGTTGAACTTACTGTTGTTTACAATGCAAACAGCTACTCCTTGACAATACATTATGTATATGCCGACAACACAACAGCAGCTCCAGACCATACCGAAACCGTTGTTTACAACACAGCATACTCGGTAGAATCACCTGTTATCGACGGCTACACAGCAGACCAGCCAGTAGTTGAAGGTACAATGCCAGCAGGCGATCATGAAGTTACAGTTATCTACAATGCAAACAGCTACACCTTGACAATACATTATGTATTTGCCGATGACACTGAAGCATCAGCAGACTACACAGCACAGGTTGCTTACGGAACTCCGTACTCAGTTGAATCTCCTGTAATTGCAGGCTACACAGCTGACCAAACAACTGTTGCAGGTACAATGCCAGCAGAAGATGTTACGGTAACTGTTAGATACACTGCTAACACTTACACCTTGACAATACATTATGTATATGCCGATGAGACTGAAGCATCAGCAGACTACACTGCACAGGTTGTTTTCGGAACTCCATACTCAGTAGAATCACCTGTAATCGCAGGCTACACAGCTGACCAGCCAGTAGTTGCAGGCACAATGCCAGCAGGCGATCATGAAGTTACTGTTACCTACAATGCAAACAGCTACACTTTGACAATACATTATGTATATGCAGATGACACTGAAGCATCAGCAGACTACACCGCACAGGTTGCTTACGGAACTCCGTACTCAGTTGAATCACCTGTAATCGCAGGCTACACAGCTGACCAGTTGACTGTTGCAGGTACAATGCCGGCAGAAGATGTTACGGTAACTGTTAGATATACTGTCAACAGCTACACCTTGACAATACATTATGTATATGCCGACAACACAACAGCAGCTCCCGACCATACCGAAACTGTTGTTTACAACACAGCATACTCGGTAGAGTCACCTGTTATCGCAGGTTACACAGCTAGCCAGTTGACAGTTGCAGGCACAATGCCAGCAGAAAACGTTGAGGTTACTGTTATCTACAATGCAAGCAGCTACACTTTGACAATACATTATGTATATGCAAACAACACAACAGCTGCTCCTGACTATACCGCAACGCTTAACTACGGTGCTACATATTCGGTTGAATCTATTTATATCACAGGTTACACAGCCGACCAGCCAGTAGTTGCAGGTACAATGCCAGCAGAAAACGTTGAGGTTACTGTTACCTACAATGTAAACAGCTACACTTTGACAATACATTATGTATATGACGACAACACAACAGCTGCTCCCGACCATATTGAAACTGTTAACTACGGAGTTCAATATTCAGTTGCATCTCCAGTTATTGATGGTTTCACAGCAGACCAGACGACAGTTTCGGGTATAATGCAAGCTCAGAATGTAGAACATACAGTTAGATACACCGCTATCGTTACTAATTTCTACATAATTAGGGCTACAGCCGGAGCAAACGGTACTATTACTCCGAGTGGTGATGTAACAGTTGAAGAAGATGCAACCCAGACATTCACTATTACACCTGACGAGGGTTACCGCATTGCAACAGTAATGGTTGACGGTACAAATGCTATCGACGATGTTATCGATTACATGTACACGTTCAACAATGTTAGAGCAGACCATACTATTGATGTTACCTTCACACCTTCTGATGCTATTGATGAATACACCGCAGGTTCGATATCGGTTTACCCGAACCCGAACAACGGTATGTTCAGCATTGACTTCAGCAGTATTGAAGGTGATGCTACCTACCAGCTCATCGATGCACGTGGCGCAATGATTGAATCACGCGACATCAACGTGATGAACGGTGAAACCATGAACTTCAACCACAGCCTCCGTCCTGGTACTTACTTTGTAAGAATCATCAGCAACGACAAGGTTTACGTTGAGCAGATTGTAGTTGAATAATCAATGCAATCAAAAATAGAAAAGGTCGCTTTCGGGCGACCTTTCCTATTTTTTATGGTTTCTAAGTTTGAAAGTTTCTAAGTTTCTAGTTGTTCTACGGTATTGCTTCGCAATGGTTTTTGATGGTTTCTAAGTTTTGAAGTTTCTATGTTTCTAGTTGTTCAGCGGTATTTTCAAATCCTCAAATCATCAAATCTTCAAACCCAGAAACATGAAAC
>JAGCNN010000130.1 GCA_017645925.1 Bacteroidales bacterium | reverse complement strand
GCTAAACAACTTGCAGGTTTTTTCACTAGAATTATCAGCAAAATTTCAGCCTTTACTATTGCCCAGTACCTAAATGTCGTCAATAACAGACCTATTGGATGGATAAAATATGCGCTCGCTTAATTCCGCCAACGAGTTATTTTAGTCAACATGTATATAGTTGCCAAAAAATATTACCTTTGCATCAAACAATTTTTACGCAAAACATTAAACAATATTCAATATGAAAAAATTAAAGCATTTACTAATTATTGCAACTGCCGCTGTAACAGCAATTTCGTGCGGCACAAAGAATGAGAACAAAGAAGAAGTAACCGAAAAAGAAGCCCCCAAGGTATTGGTACTCTACTATTCGCAAACATCCAACACCAAAGCCGTAGCAACCGAAATCGCTACCAAGCTCAATGCCGACATTGAGGAGATTGTTGCTGTAAATCCATACGATGGAGATTTTCAGGCAACTATCGATCGTTGCATTGTTGAGCGCGAACAAGGCACTGTTACAGAAATCAAACCACTTGCTGCCGATGTCGCAAAATACGATGTAATTTTCATCGGTTATCCTGTTTGGTTCGGCACCTACGCTCCGCCAGTTGCAACTTTCCTATCAAATACCGATTTGAGCGGCAAGAAGATTGTTCCGTTCTGCACTTTCGGTAGTGGAGGTTTGGAATCGAGCGTAAAGGATATGGCAGAGAAGCAGCCAAAGGCTGAAATTCTCAATGGTTATGGTGTACGCGCAGCGCGCTTGGACGCTATGCCTAAGGAAATTGACAACTTTTTGAAAGCAAGCGGTTTTCTCGAAGGCGAATATGTTAAGTTGGACGAATTCCCAGAACAACACAATGTAAGTGAAGAAGAAACAGCAATCTTCAACGCTGCCGTTGATGGATATTCGATGCTCCACGCAGAGGCAAAGACTGTTGCATCTCGCAATCTTCCCAATGGCGTTGAGTATTTGTTTACTGCCGTTGATATTCCTCGCGAGGACAATCCAAAGATGCCTCCTGCAGGTAAATTGAAAGTATATGTGACAGTTGAAAATGGTGCAGCACCTGTATTTACAAATGTTATTAGATAAAGCGTTGCCGGGCGGTTTGCTATGAGGAAGTATTGGATTGACAACCTTCGTTGGGTAACGGTACTGCTTGTATTGCTGTACCATGTTATATATTTCTACAACAACAAAGGCGTATTTGGTGGAGTGGGTGGCTTTGGCGATGGCCCCCAATATCAGGATATCCTGATGTACATTCTCTATCCTTGGTTTATGCCGATGCTGTTCTTATTGGCAGGTATTAGTGCTCGTTATTCATTGGAGAAGCATTCTGCAAAAGAGTGGATAAAGTCGCGTACGCGCAAATTGCTAGTGCCTAGCACTATTGGCCTATTTGTATTCCATTGGATGACAGGCATCTTCAATACACATGTAGGTGGTACAGATGTGCTGGCTGATGTGCCACAGCCAATTAAGTTTTTGGTTTGGTCTATTAGTGGTACTGGACCTCTTTGGTTTGTCCAAGTCCTATGGCTTATATGCTTGATATTGTTGCTCATAAGGCTGTTTGATTCAAAGGACAAATTTTGGAACTTGTGCGGGAAGTCCAACACCATTGTCATTATCATGCTCGGTGTACTTTTCTGGGCAGGTCAGCAGACGCTAATAAGCAATCCTCGTCCCGAAAGCGCAGACGGTCTTTACAATCTCTACAAGCCGTTCTTCTATCTGATTATGTTTCTGCTGGGCTACTTTGTATTTTCGCACGACGAGGTACAGGAAAAACTTGGCAAGGCTTGGATTCCGCTAATGATATGTGCAGTGATTTCGGGAACGGTATTGACGGTTCTTACATTTGGCGAAAACAATACCACACCAGAATACCTTGGCAGTCCGCTAAACTGCCTCTACGGCTGGCTGATGACACTTGCTATAATGGGTTGGTTCAAGTCGTGCTTCGACAGGACTAATCGTTTCGCTTCTTACATGACGCGCTCGAGTTACGGTATTTATGTACTTCATTACCTAGTTATTGCAAGCTTGGGATACATGCTGAAAATGTACACTTCCCTGCCGCCAGTAACCATATACCTTATAATGATTGTAGCAGTCTTTACTTTACCACCGCTTATGTACGAAATTTTGCATCGCATTCCGTTTATTCGCTGGTGCCTATTTGGTGAAAAGATAGTGAAAAACAAAAAGATTTCAGACAAAAAACAGTAATATTGCAAAGAACAAATGAATATGAAAAGACAATATTGGATATTTGTGCTTGCGATTAGCATTGCTACATTAATTGCAAGCTGTAAAGGAGAAGCAGAACAATCCGCTACCCCAACGGACAACGCAGAAACAAAACTTCAGACAGGCGACCTTGTTTTTGTTGGCCTTCCCCTCGACTTTGACGCAACCGATACTACCGATATGAGTTCGGCAATTGCCGCTGCTACAGGCGACAGCACGGGCATAAACTATATTCATGTTGCAATAGCAGAAGTCGAAAACAACAATGTGTGGATAATTGACGCTACATTAAAGCATGGTGTTGACAGGTATCCTCTCGACACTTTCCTGTGCGACTTTACCCTAAATGATGGTTCGTTGCCAATATTTGACGTTATGCGTCTGTCGGACAATACAAATGCGCAGAAATATGTGGAGAATTCCAAGCTGTTTGTGGGACAAAAATACGACCTTTATTTTTTGCCCAACAACAATGAGCAATATTGCAGCGAACTTGTACGAAACGCCTACATCAATGACAATGGCGAACATATTTTCGGCGAAGCACCAATGAATTTCAAGTCCGACGATGGAACTTTTCCACAATACTGGATTTGGCTGTTCGAACAGATTGGGCAACCAATTCCGCAAGGACTTCCGGGTACAAATCCGAATGCAATGTCGAAGGAAAAATGCCTGAAAAAAGTAAACATAACACTAACCGACTATTCAAACAAAAAATAATGGACATAGAAAAATTCCGCGAACACTGCCTCTCGTATCCACAGGCAACCGAAGATTTTCCGTTTGACGAGACTGTACTGGTATTTCGTGTGAAAAACCATATCTTCGCCTGCATAGCCCTCGACAACCCTGAACTCGCAGTCGTAAAGTGCGAACCCGAATATGCCATCGAACTACGCGACCACTACACAGCAATAGAACCTGCCTGGCACTGGAACAAAAAGTATTGGAACCAGATTTGGTTCAACCGCGATGTTGATGACGAAATGATTTGCAAGCTTGTGGCACAATCGTATGCCGAAGTTGTAAAGAAACTGCCCAAGAAAGATAGAACCGACCTTGAAAATAGCGGATTATAACCATGAAAAACGTAAAAATCACCGTCATACGCAAAGCTTCATATCCCGACCTTTCGGCAAAATACGAAAACCCGATTGAGCATGCCTGCGAGGTTAGCGAAGGCGAAACATGGATTTCAACCAACGGACAGAAGCCCGAAGGTCTTTGCGAAAGTGCTTGGGAGTCAATGCGGTGGTTTGTTGAAGAATTGGCTGCTGGGCGTGGCAATTTCTATGACGGCTGGATGAAAAATCCAAATTCGGCAATGATTTCATGCAACGACGGGTTCCGCCCTGTGAGTTTTCTTATAGAAACGGGGGAAGAAGAAAAATAGATATTATTATTGTCCGCCAAATTACGCGTTGTCACAATTTTTGTTTTGCTGCCGCGACAAAAATGTGCGCCAACGCTTTATAATACATACTTTGTTCTATATATATGTAACCTCTCCGAGGTTGCTACGCCTTGCAAAGATTAGTATTCCACTTCGGTCAAAAACAGGCCTTCGGCAGGAACAGACTGACCAGCCTCGCAACGATTCTTGGATTCAATAATTCGGCAGAAGCCTTCAACCGAAAGCCTCCCCTTGCCTACCTCAACCAAGGTACCAACAATTGCTCGCACCATATTCCGTAGAAAACGGTCGGCAGAAATGTGAAACACTATCTGGTCGCCACAAACCTCAAAGTCGGCGCGGCAAATGCGGCAGTTGTTTGTCTTGACATCGGTATGCAACTTGCTGAAGCTTGTAAAGTCGGTGTAGTCGAACAGTCTGTTTGCTGCTTCCTGCATCTTGGCGACATCAAGAGGACAACGCACATACCACGAAAAGCCTTTCAGAAAAGGATTCTTCCGCTGCGTGATGACATACTTGTACGAACGCTTAGTCGCATTGAAACGAGCATGAAAACTATCGGTGGCGCGGCTTATGGAAAACACAGAAATATCCGACGGCAGAAGTCCGTTAATCCTATCGGATAACCTGCCGTCAATTTCCGATTCAGCATCAAAATGCGCCACATAATATTCGGCATGGACACCAGTATCGGTACGACCACAGCCTGTAACAGAAATCTTTTCGCGCAGAACTTTCGTCAGGGCATCTTCCAAAGTTTCCTGCACCGAAGTTGCATTGGGTTGCGACTGCCACCCATGATAGCAAGTGCCAACATACGAAAGTTCAATACGATAGCGCATTTTTACTGCTTGCTTATTTTTACCGAATTAACCTTGTTGCCTGAATGTAGCCTAACCACATAGATTCCTGCCCTCAAGTCAGAACCAAAGACAATGGTGTCGCTGTCGGCATTTCCTGCAAGGACAATTCTTCCCAATGCGTCTATCACTTCGTAGGAAATGTTTTCTCCATCAACAGAATTGAACGTTATGGTAATTTCATCGTCAAACGGGTTGGGATATGCGGAAATATTTGACAAGCCAAATTCTTCTGCCATTACCGGTGGGTCGATTGGGTCATCAGAACCGCCACAACGTACTATATTGGAATAAATCCTGTCGTAGGTAACATCGCCAGAAACCAGCGGATGGCTCATCTTTAGCATTATACGGTAATAAGTGCCACCTTCGTACTGGTTCATCTGAATATAATTGTAGGTGGTGAAAAGGACGGAATCCACGATTTCCATATTGTCGGGCGAATCACCAGCAAGAATATATGCAAAAGTCTCAGTTATGCCCACATACGGATTCCAGTTTAGGTTGCAAACGTTGTTGTTGTCGCAAATGGCAGCGAGCACTATCGTGCGATGGAAAGCTTCAACTTCGCTTTCGTCGCCGCAGTTGCTGACGACTGTAACCTTGTATGAATAGTATCTTTCCGAAGCATCAACAGTAGTATCCTCATACATTGCATCGACATTGAAGCTTACCGTTGCAATATTTGCAAAACCTTCGCCCGAATCGCGATAAATCCTATACAATGCCGTACCTTGATTTTCGGTTTTGTTCCAACGCAAAAGCACCGTATTTGACTCTGTTACCGTTGCAAGTGCCAGTTTATCGCCTGTATATGGAGTGCGGATAGAAACGTTTACGGAGTCATACGAGTGGCATCCCTGATTGTCGGTAACTGTTACGGAATAGTCGTTTGCTTCGCTGACGGTAATTGTCTGTGTTGTCGCTCCGTTGCTCCATTGGAAGGATGAATAATTGCCGGCATCCAAAGTGAACGACTGACCTTCGCATAGTACGATGTCGCCCCAAGCACCAATAAATGGCATTTCGGGTTCGTTTACGACAGTGTCGAGTATGGTTTCGCAGTTGTTGCTGTCGGTAGCGGTAATTGTGTAATGTCCTGCAGAAAGCGAAGTTGCAGAGTTCGTAGAAGAAACGTTTCCGTTCCATGCAAACGAGAATCCAGTGTCATTTCCACCGTCAACGGTTATAGCAATGGAGCCTGTTCCGCCGTTGCATAGTGCATCGGTTACCGCTATTTCAAAGATATGAGCAACAGCATCTTCCACAGAAATCGGAACGGTGTCGGTGCAGTTGTGGCTGTCCTTTACGACAAGCAAATAATTCCCTGCTGCAACATTCTGATATTGGGGCTGTACGCATACCGGTGAGTTTGGGTTTTCTGCCCTGAACCAGAAATATTGAGCATAAAGGCCAGTTCCGCCAGTTGCCGAGGCCGAAAGAACTGCATTGTTGGCTCCTGCGCAGGCGATTGGAGTAGTAGTGCTTGGGATAGCGACAAGTTCCTCAGGTTCTGTAATTGTGTCTGTGAATGTTGCTGTACATGTGTTGGCATCGGTAACTACAAGCGAATATTCGCCTGCAGAAAGGTTAGTCTGGTTAGCTTCTGCGGTTTGTCCGTTCCATTGATAGGTGTATGGTTCTGTGCCACCCGAAACCGATATTGAAATAGCACCGTCATTTCTACCGTAGCAACTTATGTTGGTCGCATTTCCATTGATATTCAGTGCAGTTGGCTGCGAAATGCTTGCAACGGCGGTTATCGAGCAGTCGTGGTTGTCGGTTATTGTTACCGAATAATTGCCAACTGGAAGATTGGTTCTGTTTGCAGCATCGCTGTTGTCGTTCCAATGGTAGGTGTATTGCTGTGTTCCTCCAGTGACAGTCAGCGAAATAGCGCCATTGTTTGCTTCGTAGCAAGTAATGTCGGTTGGATTAGCTTGTACCGACAATGTTTCAGGTTCTGTTACTGTGTATGAATAAGTTACAGAGCAAGAATTTCTGTCGGTCACAGTACAGGAATATTCGCCTGCAGCAAGATTTTCAATGGTTGCTGTTTCTGCGTTATTGCTCCATTCATACGAATATGGCGAAGTCCCACCAGAAAAATTTAGCGTAATTCTTCCCGAATTGTCGCCATTGCACAAAAGATTGTCGGCTACCGCATTCGTAACAATATGTTCCTTCTCAACAACCATAGTAGATAAAATTCTGGTGCAGCCTGACGATGTTATTGTTACCGAATAATTTCCAGCACCAAGGTTTGTGCGTTCGGTTAGAGCCATATTGTTATTTTCCCACACGAAAATAGATGTTCCAAGATTTGAAAGCGAAAGGCTTGCCGTTTCTCCATAACATTCTGGTTTAACGTAAGTAAGACTATGGTTCTGAAGTGCATTTCCATATTCAACAAAGAAAACAGAATCAGCGATTATTTTTCCAGCGGAATTTTTTGCCAGAAGATGCTTGTATCCGCCCGAAATGTTTGCAAAGAAGCCGCTTGACTGCCAGTTTTCGCCATTATTTATTGAATAAGATGTTGCTCCGTTTGCCGAAATTGTAAGACTTGCATTGCTGCTACCATCGCAGGTTTCGGGTTGAGACGAAACAGTAAATGTCGTGTTGCAGTCAATGCAGATTCTTGCAACCGAGCCATCACTACGAATTGCCCAAAGTACGCCGTTTCCTGCCGAGGCTATACCCTGATAGTTTCCTGCGGCGACTTCAGTCCATGTAGTTGAATATTCGTAAATTGCTCCGATTGAAAGAAGTACATAAACATTTTCGTCGCAGGCAGCCGATGAAACTATATTCTGCGACAATCCCGGCTCAATAAGTTCTGCTGCTGGCGAGGCCGACGGGTTGAACCTTGCGATTCCACTATCAACAGTAATGAACATATTTCCAGAGGCAGTCTTAACAAAACGGGAAGCTTCTCCAAATGAAACTACAGAGGAAATTTGTTCCAATGCGCCATTGTTTAACCGATATACCGAGTTGCCAGCTATTGCAAAAAGGCCATTTTCACAAACAATGTCCTTAACTGCCGATGCGCTTTCAATGGTATCAACCACCACGCCACCGACAAGTTTCAAAATACCGGAATTTGTTGCTGCATAAACAGAATTATCATCAGAAGCAAGCGCATTTACGTTGATTTGAGCCACAACCGAAACATTCATTCCCACCTTTCGCAAAAGAGAGGTTTCAGTTCCAATCCATGTAGTATCATTATGCATGCACATTGCTTTAACATTAAGGTTCTGCAAGTTGCGCTTGTACGAAATCCAGGTATAGTCCGATACGATATTTATTCCCGAATTGCCAGCAATACCGACATTTCCAGCATTGTCGCCCCAGATGAAATTGGGAGTATGATTTATCAAAGTACGGTTGGTGTGATATGTTTCGGCATTACCGTTGAAATCCATTACTGCTACTCCGTTCATAACATCTACGCACCAAATACGCTTTGCCTGACGACCGCTTACAAGCAGAGAACTTGCCGAAAACTTACTGTTCAACATTTCGCAGGAAGTTCCATCGTAACGATAAACGCCATTGAGGTTGCCAAAAATGATATTCTGCGCATAATCCTCGCATACAGCAGCCGCACCCACCGTTATAGCATCGATTGTAGTCCACGAATTGTAGTCGTATGACTTTACCCCTGCACTCGTAGCGGCAAGCAGGTCGCCATTGAAACGCTGATGCACGCCATATACCACCAAGCCCGAAAATTCATCGGCGAATGACTTTATCTTACCATTGGCGCATATTTCCACCAAATTTCCATAGCAAGAAATCCAAACATTCTGCGCACGGTCAACATAAATTCCAGTTACACCGCTTGCAAAGCCATAGTTGTCGGGGATATTGGTGGTAGTTCCCGAATTATATTCAACTACCGAATTATTTGCCGTTGAATACCAGAATTTTCCATTGCCTACAGCGGCAATTTTCTTGATATTGCTTCCCGTAAATTCGTTTTGCCACACATTGTTGTTTCTTACCGAAACTCCAGTGCCAGTAGCCACATAAACCTTCCCGTCGGCAGCCACAGAAATATCGTTCACATAATTTCCAGCAAGGCCATTATTGGTTGTGATAACAGCAAAATCAGTCCCATCGTACGAAACAAGTCCGGTTGCAGTTCCAAGCAGCACGTTGCCATTAGCATCCTGAGCTATACATGTAACCGTGTCGGACGGAAGAGCCGATTGGTAAGTGAAAATAGATGTTGTTTGCGCGTATGAGCATACAGCACCAAATAAAATCAATGTCAATACAAACAGAATATTTTTCATTTGAATATAAATTACTTGTACAAACCGCAAACATAAAAAATTTATTGATTTACGGGTAAGTATTTTTGTGAAAGTTATCACACGTTGCGTTTTAATTTAACAACATTCATAGACAGTTCGTCACAACATTGTTTTGGTTGCACAATATTCTGCTTCATAGAAAAAAGAAAGGAGGCTTTTCGCCCCCTAAAATTATAATATCGGATTTTCCGAGTTCCTATTATGCCAACATAGCCTTCACTATGCCCGACAAGGTCTTGTTATCGGTTTGACCGGCAAGTTTTGCGCTTGCTGCACCCATAACCTTACCCATGTCCTTTATAGAGCTGGCGCCTGTTTCCTTTATAATTTCGGCAACAACGGACTTCACCTCGTCCTCTGAAAGTTGCTTTGGAAGATAACCTGCAATTACTTCAGCCTGTGCAAGTTCCTTATCGGCAAGGTCGGGACGGTTCTGCGACTTGTAGAGGTCGGCAGTTTCGCGGCGCTGCTTTACAAGTTTCTGTATAATCTGCATCTCCTTGTCGGGAGTAAGTTCAGCGTTTCCTGCATCGGTCTTTGCAAGCAGGAAAGCAGCCTTAACAGCACGCAAGCCTTCAAGTTTTTCCTTTTCGCGGGCAAGCATAGCCTTCTTTATGTCTTCGTTAACCTGTTCAAAAATACTCATGTCCTTATATTTAAAAGTTAATTAATCCTTTTTGTTCTTCCTGTCAATAGCAGTTTCGCTTTCAAGACTTTCAAGATACGCATCATCGTTGAGCTTATCCAAATCCTTCATGTGCGAAAAATCGCTAGCCTTCCTCAATTCGGAAATATTAAGCTCGACATTGTCCATATTCAACGGCTGTCCGAACTCAATAGATTTAACCTCTGGAGGTGCTTCCATAGGCTTTTCCTCGTAATGGAATCCAGTTGCAATAACAGTCGTACGTAGCTTATCACCGAGAGAATCGTCGTAACATGTACCCCATATCATATTGGTACCCTGCCCTGCAACCTTCTTAAGATGGTCAGTAATTCGCTTGAATTCCCTCATTGTTATTTCGTTTTCACCCTTGGGGGTTGCTATATTCAGCAAAATGTTCTTTGCGCCCCTTATGTCGTTGTCGTGCAACAATGGAGAATCTAGTGCATCAGTAATTGCCTTAATGTCACGGTCAACGCCCGCAGCCTCAGCCGAACCCAGAAGGGCTACACCGCTATCTTTCATCACCGAATTCACATCGCGGTAGTCAACGTTGATTTTTCCGGGGATTGTTATTATCTCGGCAATACCCTTTGTTGCCGTAACAACCACTTCGTCGGCCTTCTGGAATGCAACAGAAAATGGGCAGTCATCAAATTCAATCAGCTTATCATCATTTATAACCAACAGAGCATCAACGACTCCTCGCATTTTAACAACACCTTCGTTGGCCTGATTTATACGCTGCGAGCCCTCGTTTGAAAATGGAACGGTAACAACGCCAATGGTAAGCATGCCTCTGTCCTTTGCAGCCTTGGCAATTACAGGAGCAGCACCCGTTCCTGTTCCGCCGCCCATGCCAGCGGTTACGAAGACCATCTTTGTTTTTTCGTCAAACAGAGCCTCCACTTCCTGAAGGTCTTCCTTGGCAGCATCCTCGCCTACTTTCGGATCATTGCCAGCACCAAGACCATCAGTCAACCTCTTGCCAAGCTGTATCTTTGTTGGCGCAAGACTATCGTCAAGAGCCTGCTTGTCGGTGTTGCACACAATAAGGTCAACGCCCACTATGCCCGACCTTGCCAACTGGTTGACTGCATTGCTTCCGCCTCCGCCGACACCGATAACCTTTATTATCGTCTTGTCACGTGCAGGAGCTTTTGCAGGAGCCGCACCTTCGTTTGACAACGATATAACAGCAGGAGAGCCACTTGAGGCATCAGTTGCCGAGATACACTGTAAGTCTTCAATATCTTTATTATATTCCATCGTTCTATTTTTTAAATTAAAACTACTCGTCATCTTCAAACTTATCTACAATACTCTTGAGCATATCCCTGAAATTCTTCTTAGGCTTTTCGGGTTGCTTCACATCGGCAGGTTGCTTTTTTTCCTGTTCTGGAGCAGGTGCTGGTTCAGGTTCGGGAGCAACAACTGGTTCGGGTTCTGGTTCGGGAACAGGTTCAGGTTCGCGCATCACAAGTTCCTTCTTCCTAAGTCCCTGCTCATGCTCGTAACCCTTGACAACAAGACCTACAACTGTGGAATACTGCGGTTTACGGAGCGACTCGGCGTAAAGTCCATCAAGCGCAAGCATTGGAGATGCAATACGGATATTGTTCTTCATTATAAAACTAGCAAGCTGATTGAGGTTTGCAACAAGCGAACCGCCACCAGTCATCACTATACCGGCAGGTACTGTATCGGGGTAAATGGTTTCCAACTGGAACTTGACAGCATTAAGAATTTCCTCCATACGAGCCTGAATGACTTCCGACATCTCGTTGCGCGAAACATATATGTTGTTGTTTACCCGTGCAGTTTTAACCTCAATGCTAACATCGGAACCAGAAATATGCACTGCACTTCCGTATAGGCATTTCATATTTTCGGCCTGTTCGTAGGTAATTCCAAACTTATCGGCAATGTCGCCGGTAACGGTAGCGCCGCCGATAGGGATGACTGCGGTATGCACTATTTCGCCATCACGGTAAACGGCAAGGTCGGAAGTGCCGCCACCAATGTCAATCAATGCTACACCTTTTCGCTTCTCATCTTCCGAAAGCACTGCCTCGGCAGAAGCCAACGGCTCAAGAAAAACAGCACTAACATCGAGACCTGCATTGTTCACGCACTTCTTTATGTTGTTGACCATCATGGTCTGTCCCGTAATTATATGGAAATTGCCAAACAGATATTCGCAATGCTTTCCCAATGGATTTTCGACAGTTTGTCCGTCAATAGAATACGACAGGAGTATAGCATCTATTGTTTCGGTTCCAGGACGCACCACGTTCATTGCCATATCTTTAAGTTCGATAAGATGGCGTTCGGAGACAATGCCGTTGACAAGAATTCGGCAAGTGTTGCTGGCTGTCCTCACATATTGACCTGCAATACCTACATATACCTCATTGAAGTTTGCATCATAAGTTTCGCCGAGCTTGTTAAGCGAAATGGTAATTGCCTTTACGGTCTCCTCAATGTTACGCACAACTCCGTGCTTTATTCCATACGAGGGAGCCGTTCCGAAGCCCAGCACCTCAAACTTTCCATTGCCGCATTTGGCAGCAACGGTTGCAATCTTAGTAGTTCCTATGTCGATTGCTGCAATTGTTTTCTTAATGTCATCCATTGTTACGTCTTTTACAAATTACCTGATCCTTGAATTTCAAATTAATAAGCGAATATGAGTTCCAGCCAGTAATGTCGAATCCCTCGCAGTACATAGCTTCGAGCTTGTTCATTTTGGTTTCGTAGCCATCGAGACCGCCGAGCAATATTATATGGTTGCCAACACGCGGCACAAGTTCCACCTCGTTAGAAGCGTTTATATACACCTGCGATATCTGGTTGCGCCACAACTCGTCGGACTGCAAATAGTTAACGAACTTGCAAATATCATCAATATTTAATGAATTTTTATCCTTATTCACAGCATAGTTATCAACAGTATCCGCTGCATAAAAGCATTCGGACTTCAAATGTCCCGACAAAACCATCATATCGGCAGTATAATAGTCGCACAAAGGCATAAGTTTCATACGTCCGTCAAGGTAGAATGAGGCAGAATCCTCAGTCATAACCCTGACAATAGGATCACGCTGCTTAATCTTTACAAACACATTGCCGCCAAAATCGCCATAAGCCTGTGTTTCCTCGACATACACATTCCTATCTATGAGTTCCTCTATTGCCGCCAAGTTTATTTCGGAAAACCTTACCGTAGAATCAATAACAATCCCTCCATCGGCAAGCATATCCATTACAATATCCTTGTTTATAAAGGAATAGGAATTGTCTATTGTGATACTTACAGACTTGCACAGCATCTCATCGTACTTACGTTTCACGTATATTCCAGTAGCGACGATATATGCCACCACAAGCACCAATGCAACAATTATCTTATATGCCCGCCTAATTTTCATGTCCTGACAAAAAATCTGTTATAGGTTTCACAAGCCTGTCGATGTCGCCGGCACCCATAGTCAACACAAGTTCGGGATTAAGCTTTTCAAGCATGCCGATGAGTTCGGTCTTTTCGCAAAGATACTTGTTGGGTGCGGTGCAATTGTCGTATATCAGTGAAGAAGTTACACCTTCAATCGGAAGTTCCCTTGCCGGATATATTGGCAGCAGTATCAAGTTGTCGCACACCGAAAGGCTCTTGGCAAAGTCCATGTAGAAATCCTTTGTCCGCGAATAAAGGTGAGGCTGGAAAACTGCTGTGATTTTCTTGTCGGGATATATCTGCCTTACAGCTTCGAGGAAGGCTGATATTTCGCCTGGGTGATGAGCATAGTCGTCAATGTAAACGCACTTTTTCGACTTTAGCTGAATATCAAAACGTCTAAGCACACCGAAGAAATTTTCCAATCCTTCGCGCACATTTTCGGCAGTTGCTCCGTTAATCATAGAGACAGCAGCAGCACCGACAGCGTTTTCAATATTGTGGCGACCACCGATTCTGAATTTTATTTCAGGAATTTTACCAAAAGGCGTATTCAAATCGAAAATGCAAAGTCCATTGCCGTACGAAATTCCCGATGCATAAAAATCGAATCCACCTTCGCCAACACCATAGGTATAAACCTTGATGTCGCTGCGCAAGCGCGATTTCACCGACTGAGGAATGTCGGGACCAAGCACGAGGTTTCCCTTGCGCGAAATCTTATTTGTAAAATCAACAAAAGCCGATTCCATTGTTTCATAGTCGCCATAAATATCAAGGTGGTCGGCTTCGATATGGCTAATAAGCGCCGTTGACGGAGAAAGTTGCAGGAATGAACGGTCAAACTCATCGGCTTCTACAACAACATTCTGGCTTTTAGGTTCAAGGTGCAAGTTCGACATGAAATTCTTGGATATACCGCCAAGGAAAGCCGAGCATTTATCCTTAGTTCTGACCATTATGCACGAGGTTATGGTCGAAATGGAAGTCTTGCCATGGGTTCCTGCCACAGCCATGCAGTTTTTCTTCTCGCACAACTTACCGAGAGCCTCTGCCCTCTTTATCACAGTAAACCCATTGTCAATGAAGAACCTTAGTTCGCTATGTTCCTTTGGCACAGCAGGAGTATATACTACCAGAGTTGTAGCGGGGTCCTTGTAATACGAACCAACGAAATTGAGGTTGTCCTCGTAGTGCACCTTGATGCCTTCCTTTTCAAGGTTGGTGCAAACTTCGCTGCGCGTACGGTCGTAGCCAGCCACATTGCAGCCGCAAGCCTTGAAATAGCGTGCTATTGCACTCATTCCAATTCCGCCAATACCAATAAAATATATGTTGGGATATTTATTTTTCATAAACCAATTTATAAACTTCTTCAGCAATTACGTTTGCAGCATCAAGCAGCTCCAACTTCTTGATGTTCTGCAACAAACTTTCGCGCAAAGACATATTGGAAACAAGATTCAAAGCCGTATCGACAAGAGTGTTGCGAGCTTCAACATCCTTTACCATAAGGGCAGCATCCTTGTCAACCAAAGCCATTGCGTTCTTTGTCTGGTGGTCTTCGGCAACGTTTGGAGACGGCACAAATATCACAGGCTTGCCAACTATGCAAAGCTCTGAAATAGTACTTGCCCCAGCCCTTGAAACTATCACGTCGGCAGCAGCAAAAGCCAAGTCCATCTTGTAGATAAAATCGTTGACATACAAGCCTTTCCTAGGTTCCTTTCCAACCAACCCACGTGCTGTTTCAATATAGCCCTTGCCTGTCTGCCAAATAAGTTGCACACCTGCATCAGCAAACTTCTGAAGTCCACCAGCAATGCTTTCGTTGATGGTCTTTGCACCGAGGCTACCACCCACAACCAATACTATTGGCTTGTCGGCTTCCATTCCGAAGAATTCCAATGCTTCGCTGCGCTTTGCAGCTATATTGCAAATGTCCTGACGAACAGGATTTCCAGTCTTCATAATCTTTTCGGCAGGGAAAAAACGTTCCATGTTGTCGTATGCCACGCAAATCTTACGAACTTTGCCAGCAAGTTTCTTGTTGACTACGCCCGGATAGGAATTCTGTTCCTGAAGCAGACATGGCACACCTGCCTTAGATGCGGCATTCAGAGCAGGATAGCTTGCATAACCGCCAACACCTACCGCCACATTAGGACGGAAATCGGCGATTATCTTTTTTGCCTTTTTGTTACTTTTGATAACTTCCACAACAAACTTGAACCACTTAAGCGACAACTTTCGCGGCATTCCCATTATCGGGAGTCCCATTATATTGTAGCCCGCTGCAGGCACCTTTTCCATTTCCATTCTGCCCTCGGCACCTACGAACAATATCTCAACGCTTGGGTATTTTGCCCGCAAAGCATTAGCAATCGATACGGCCGGGAATATATGTCCACCTGTTCCGCCGCCACTAATAAGCACCTTAAACTTCTTTTCGTCCATTATTTTCAATATTTAATTCATTATCATCAATCATTTCGAGGACTTCCTCGCCAGTTATTTCTTCATTCACATCCGAAGCAGCACCTTCAACTGGAGTTTCGGCTGCCTCAGTTTCTTTTTCCATAAGGCTAACATCTCCATCGGCTTCGGTTTCGCTTGCAATAGGAGCCTTTTCGTCCTCAACTTCACGGCTAACGCTAAGTATTACACCAATGGCAAAACCCATAAATACCAGCGACGAGTTTCCATAGCTAACAAAGGGAAGCGTCTGTCCCGTTACAGGCATAAGGTCGGTAGAAACAGCCATATTGGAGAATGCCTGAATTACAATCATCGCAGTAAGCCCAAGCACAAGATACTGCCTGAACTTGTATTTCTGCTCAGTACCGTTTTCCTCCTGCGACTGCTTAGCCAATTTCTTCACAATCATTATTGACCTGTAGAACAAGATAATATAAAGCCATATCAGAAGTGTAGAGAATGCAAGGCCAGTTTCCTCCACAATGTTTGCAAAAATATAGTCGCAGTGGGCATTGGCTAGCTTTACCTTTGCATGACCGTTGCCCGGTCCGCGTCCCATTATGCCGCCCGAAGCCACAGCCATACGCGCATTGTTTACTTGCACCTGGTCCTCCTTTGACGGATTGCCTTCAATCCACGACTCCACCCTAGCCTTCCACGTCGGGAATCGCCATATAGTAATGTTTCCGTAGAGAATCAAAGCGAAAAACATTCCGCCTGCCACCACAAACACCCCGACAAGCCCCCAAAAATATGACCGCTTTATACTGCTGAAGAAAAGCAGCACCATTGCTTCGAACAGCACCAACAAGGCTGTGGAAAGGTTGGACGGCATAATCAGAAAGCAAGTTAGCATGATTGGGAACAAGATAGACTTTGCAAAGGCTCCCAAGGTTGTTATTTCATCCTCCTTCTTCGACAGCTTGTTTGCCAAAAACATTATTAGCGCAACTTTTGCAAAGTCGGAAGTCTGCAAGGTAACAGGTCCTATTATAAGCCATCGTTTTGCACCGTTTACCTCTGGAGCAAAAAGCCATGTAACAATAAGTAGTATTATCGACACCCAATACATCAGGAAGGAAGCCTTACGGAAATACTTGCACGGAATCTTGTGTATGACATATATACATGCAATACCGATAAGCAAGCCGAATACGTGCTTTAGCAGATGCTGAGTGGTATTGGTGCCTGGCAACTGAACCGAAGCACTGTAAACGGACAATACCGAATACATGAACAAGACCACTATTGTCAGCCAAATTACGCGGTTGCCTCCGAATATTACCTTGAATCTTGAGTGTTCCATTAGATTAAAATTATAGATTTCTTACTGCAATCTTAAATTTGTTGCCACGATCCTCGTAGTTGTCGAACAAGTCGAAGCTTGCGCAGGCAGGCGACAACAATACCGTATATCCCGGCTTACCCAT
>JAGCNN010000016.1 GCA_017645925.1 Bacteroidales bacterium | reverse complement strand
TTACCTCTTTTCCCATAAAAGCCTTTTCGCACGAAGAACACAGCACAACAAAGGCAGAAACTAATATTGCTATATATAACTTTTTCATAATCAATGGATATTAAACATAAGATTTAGACACAAGAAATGATAAGCATTGTCGAATCGGTGAGGTGCCGCGTTGCGCGTAGTACGATAGTCCCAGTAATAAGAAAGACCTACCCTATTGCAATTTTTAAGGTTAAAGAATATACCAATGTCCGTCGTTGCACCTTGCATAAGAATAGAGTAAGACTCGTAACCGTCAATCAAATACTCTATAGGATTGCTTGACGATGTTGCATTGTAAACGTATGAATATCCGGGGCGGTCGCCCATTGCCATAAGCGGCAAGGAAATGTCGGCATACAAGGTAAACAAATCGGTTCGGCGGCGCGATGGAATGTCAAATTCGAGACGGAAATCGGCATTCACGCCAAACATAGTGGTCAAGCCAACAGCCGAATTCATCATTTTCCTGTTTATACGCAAATCTATATATGGATTAAAGTCGGCTCCCACCCATAGTCTCATCTTGCCATCTAAAGGTTCGGCAAAACGGTAATAAAAAGACATTCTCATGTCGAAAGTTCCACCATTAGCACCCGCTGATGTATCGGCCTTGTTGCCAGCACCCAGACAACCGTCCAGTCTGTTGTCGATTGAAGCCCTAAAACGGAACCATTCAACCGTAACACCCAAATTAGCACCAAGTCCCACACCACTATACACCAAGGGGGACACTCCTCCATCATAGTACCTTGACACACCCATACCCATACCAGTATTCAGGTAGATGGGAACGTCAGAATGTTCCACAGATGCCTTCTGTCCCATTGCTAAAAGAACAGGGAAGAGCAAAAGTAATGCAACTGCAATATGCTTCATAAACTTGTTACTTTAATTTAAGTTTCATTCTGCGAATATAAATGTTTTTTGATTTGCCCAAGACATTCTTTTGCCCATTTTATCAACATAAAACATAACGGCAAAATAACAAAAAAATCTATAATCCTAGTCCAAAAGCCACTTTGATATAGGCACTACCCTGATATTGTATCCATTCTGGACGATTTCGCGTTCCTCGTTATATGTAACTATAACCAAATCGTTGTACTGCAAACGTTTGGCAAGACGCTCCAATGCTACTGTCTCTCGACGATATGTTTCGCTTGTTTCATCACCCAACTGATAGCATACCTGGACGGCAAGCGATTCTTCGGGGACAACAAAATCCACCTCAATATTATAATTATAGAAATACACATTGCCATCAATTCCATATTTGCGCAAAAGATGCAACGCAACAATATTTTCCAAAAGTATAGATTTATTGCTGATAATCAGCAGACTTATGATGCCGTTATCTACAAAGTAATACTTCCTGTTTGTTTCGCGTTGCGTAAAATTGTCGGCTATGTTTTTTATAGGGATAAGCAAAAAAGCATCAGTAGCATATTCAGCATAATTAATAATGGTGTTTTTTGAGATTTTAAGTCCTGTTGCAACCAACATATTAGTAAGTCTCGTGAGGGCAACCGGCTGCATAAGACTTTCAGCCAATTTCCTGAACATCAATCTCAATGCCACCTTATTGTCAATATTGTAACGCGCGGCAATATCACCCAAGTATATTTTCTGATATACCGACAGCAAATATTCCTGCTTGCCTTTGAAAGTGGCACATTCGGGGAAACCACCGTATTTAAGATACTCGTCCAACATTGACAAAGATTCATTGTCGTTTTGTGGCAAAAGATTATTTGCAGAACAAAATTCGCAAAAACTATATGGGTAAACCTGCTGGATCACATATCGACCGCCCAAAGTTGTCGCCACATCAGAACTGAGCATCTTTGCATTCGAACCGGTAATGTTTACAATGTACTTTTGGTCGGCCAGACGCCTTGCAAATTTTTCCCACCCCTGAATATTCTGCACCTCATCAAGAAACAGCATAGGCTTGCTGCCTCCCATTTCGGAATGAATCTCCAAGATTGTTTCAAAGTCGGAAGCCTCGAATCCGAGCAGACGGTCATCCTCAAAATTGAGGTACAGCATCTCGTTCCAATTATGTCCGTTAGCAAGCAAATCTTTCATCATCTGAAACAAAAGGAAGGACTTTCCCGCCCGCCTTACTCCGACAAGTACATACCTAAAAGCATCGTGAAACGTAAAATCGCGTCGAACCAATTCGAGACCATCAACCATATCACGGTTTTCCAGAATTATATTCCTAAGCTGTTCTTTGTTTACCATTTTGTTTTTTGTGCAAAGATAACGAATTTTGGCTTACTAGCAAGCCAAAATTTAAAAATCTTAATTTTAGTCTATCAATAAGCCAAAATTAGGAATTAACAAATTCAGCTTCCAGACAGACCAAAATTGAACACATTTTCATACGCAATTATATATAATTGAAAATCAAACAACTATAAAGATTTCGACTGTTAAAATTATGAAAAATATTTCAATGCGATGATATGCTATATGTTTTCGTTTCGTCATTCCATTCTGCCACATTATTTTCAATGTATTCGGCAATGCGGTTCATTTCGGCAAAATCGCGGATAATACGGTCATAATATCTGGATTGCCATGCAAAAGGAATATTGTTTTGGCGGGCAAATTTTGTCACACCGATTTTGAATCCACGAATCACAGATGCCAGATTTTTTGATTGTGGTCCGAATTTATTGGATTCGTTATCATGTAGAGACGCAAAATTTTGCGTCTCTACAAATACAAAATCATCAATAATCACAATCCCATGTATATGATCTGGCATCACAACCCATAATGGAATCTGAACATGTGGGAAATGTTGCGGAATCGCCCGCCAACATTCGTCTGCCATTTCCCCTATTGTGGATAATTTCATTTCTGGATTTCCGTTTTCATCATTTTTAATTTCGCCAAAATAATGTTCACGGTCTTTGGTACATATAGTTACGAAATACGCACCACACCTGTAATCATGCCACGATGCGCGCATTGATGCAATTCTGTATTTCCCCTGAAATTTTTCTTCTAACATATATTTGTTGTAACATAATAAAAAAAACGGCAACAGATTCTGAAACAAGTTCAGAATGACGGTTGCCGTTTTTTTTAGAATACCTATAAATTATTTGCCTTGAACGAGCTTCATGGTATCCATTGCAATTACATATTCCTCGTCGGTAGTAACAACGATTGTTGTAACCTTTGAGTCGGGAGTTGAGATAACTGCATCTTCGCCCATAATCTTGTCGTTCTTTTCCATATCGACCTTAATGCCGAGGCATTCCATGTTCTCGAGTATCGGGTGACGCATGAACCATGCATTTTCGCCAATACCGCCTGTAAACAGAAGAATGTCGCAGCCACCCATCTCGGCCATATAACCGCCAATGTAACGTTTTACGCGCTGTGCAAACATATCGAATGCGTAGGTGCTTCTTTCGTCACCAGCATCGCGTCCTGCACGGATGTCGCGCATATCCTGCTTGCCACCGCTGATACCAACAAGACCGCTCTTCTTGTAGAAGATATTGGTTATATCCTTCATGGTCTTGCCTTCAGCAAGTTCCTTCTCTACTATATAAAGAACTGCACCCGGGTCAACATCACCTGGACGGCTACCCATGATAAGGCCTTCGAGAGCTGTGAGACCCATTGTGGTGTCAACCGACTTTCCGTGGTCAATTGCAGCAATCGAAGCACCGCTACCGAGGTGGCAGCTAATTATCTTGAGGTCTTTCCAGTCCTTGCCAATCATCTTGGCAGCCTTTTCTGCTACAAAGCCGTGGCTTGTTCCGTGGAAGCCGTAGCGACGGAGATGATACTTCTGGTAGTATTCGTATGGCAAACCATAGAGGAACGACTTCGGAGGAAGTGTCTGGTGGAAAGCGGTATCGAATACAACTGCCTGCGGAACATTCGGCAATACTTCGCGCATAGCGTAGATACCTGCCAAGTTACCGGGAGTATGAAGCGGTGCGAGTTCCATCAACGACTTAATCTTTTCGATTACATCGTCGTTAACGAGAGCACTAGCCTTGAAAAGTTCGCCACCGTGAGCAACGCGGTTACCTACAGCTTCGATTTCCTTCAAGTCCTTAATTACGCCCATTTCTGGGTCGGTGAGTGCCTTGAGAACCATTCTGATACCGGCAGTATGGTCGGCGATTGGAGTCTGTTCATAGTGCTTCTGTCCGTTGTACTTGTGGGTGAATTCTCCCATTTCGAGGCCTATTCTTTCGAGAAGACCTTTTGCCATTACGGTAGAATTGTTGTTAGCGTCAATGTTGATGAGCTGATATTTGATTGACGAGCTACCGCAGTTTAAAACTAATATTTTCATCCTTTACGTATTTTGTTGTTAATGATTATTTCTTCTGAGCTATTGCCTGATTACAAGTGATTGCAACAAGTTTGTAAACATCATCTACCGAGCATCCGCGGCTAAGGTCGTTGCACGGCTTAGCAAGTCCCTGCAAAACTGGACCAACTGCCTCGGCGCCAGCCAAACGCTGAACGAGCTTGTAAGCAATGTTTCCAACTTCGAGGCATGGGAATACCAAGGTGTTTGCCTTACCAGCAACCTTGCTACCTGGAGCCTTGCTCGAACCAACAGATGGAACGATAGCAGCATCAGCCTGAAGTTCACCGTCGAGAAGAAGGTCGGGACGAGCTTCCTGAGCAAGACGTGTAGCTTCGATAACCTTGTCAACAACTTCGTGCTTTGCCGAACCCTTGGTCGAGAAGCTGAGGATAGCAACTGCCGGGGCAATCTTTGCAATGTTCTTTGCAGTGTCGGCTGTGCAGACAGCGATTTCAGCGAGCTGTTTTGCATCGGGCATTGGAGTAACAGCGCAGTCGGCGAATACCATCTTGCCGTCGGTTCCGTACTTGCTGCCTTCGGGGAGGAACATGATAAATGCACCAGATACGCAGCTTACGCCAGGAACGGTCTTGATAATCTGCAATGCAGGACGGAGCATATCGCCAGTTGTCGAACGGGCACCACTTACGAGACCATCTGCTTCGCCAGCCTTAACCAAGAGGATACCGAGGTACATGAAGTTCTCGGCAAGACCTTCTGCCTGTTCCATTGTCATACCCTTTGCCTTGCGGATTTCGTAAAGCATTTCGGCATACTTCTTCTTTTCCGGATTGTTCTTCGGGTCGATAATGCGAGCCTTGCTGATATTCTTCAAACCGAATTCGGCTGTCATTTCAGCAATTTTCTGTGCAGGACCGATAAGGATTACATCGGCGATTCCGTCTGCAATAATCTGGTCTGCTGCCTTTAATGTACGAGGTTCGTCACCTTCGGGGAGTACGATGCGCTGTTTGTTAGCCTGCGCATTTCTGATAATTTCTTGAATCAAATCCATTGTTGTATTATAATTTTATTGTTCTAAAATTTGAAAAACCAAAGGTAAGTTTTTTGTAGCGAAAATTGACAATGAAAATTAATGTTTTTTAGCAGAAGTTATCAACAAGCACACCAAAGCACCAAATTAACTATATCGCTGATTATCAAGCAAAAGACCACAAATCTACGGCTCTTTCATGTAGACAATGTTGTTACTTACGACACAAATAGTTAGCATTTGAATAAATCCGCTAGCTGAGCTTGTCGAAGTCAAGGTGACGAAATGACATAATGCCTATTAACCTTACCCTTCGATACTTCGACAGGCTCAGCATGCGAAGCTCATGGGGCGGTTAAATGAAGGGGGTGTATACAAAAAAACCTATAAATTTACGATTTTATTATTCCTCTTTCGAATATTTTTTATAAATTTGCCTCGACAAATTCAAAATTAACAGAAAACATCGATTAACATGAAAAAAAATCTCATTGCAATTAGCATCGTTCTATCCATCTTAATTTCATTTCCGTTTATAAGCGGATGTAGCAAAGAAAACAAAAATACCATAAGCGACGAATCATATTATAAGTATATAGCATTTGCCGTAAATAATTCCATATACAATATATGGAACCAAAATATTGCTGGCCATCCTTCTGGAGACAAACATATTGAGGCAGAAAGTGCATACGGAGGAAGCGTAACTATAAATGGAAATGTTAATGCGGACCAAAGTACCAACATCGATACGTTCGACTTAGTATTTTCATTCAGCAACTATAAGCATTTGTACACAAACAAAAACAACAACAGCAGCGGACATATAATTATCACAGGAAACCTTTCATTAAAAGGGAGTCAGAGTTCTTCTTACAATAGTTCCAAATACAAATCGTCTTCATTGCAAATAACCGGCATAATAAACAAGGGTAATGCAGAAAGGACA
>JAGCNN010000129.1 GCA_017645925.1 Bacteroidales bacterium | reverse complement strand
GCGTTGTTTCACCAGTTAGAATTGCCGCACGATGAAGAAACTCTCTAATGTAAGCATTGAAGAGTTCCGTGCTTTCCTGCGTTTGCAAGGATTGGTCTTGTCGCGCAGCAATGGCGGACGCGAAATGTGGACAAAGCTGGAATGATAAGACCAATAGTGTTTCAGACACACATAAATCCTTTGCCTGAATTTGTTATTAAGAATAATCTTGCAGTAATTGGCGTATCAAAAAAGGAATTCCTTGACATTTTGGAATCTCTTTAAGCACTGTTGAAAATCAAAACTGAGGCACGAGCAGATTTTTGGGGGCTCAAAGACTAACAGGCTTGAAGGCTCACAGCCGTTTGTACACCTCAAAAACGGGCTTTAGCCCCTTGAAACCGCACAGCGAGAAACGGCTTTAGCCACAGAAACGTGAAACAAGAAACGGCGTCAGCCATTGAAACCGCGCAGCGAGAAACGGCGAAGCCATTGAAACAGCGAAGCGAGAAACGGCGTCAGCCATTGAAACAGCGAAGCGAGAAACGGCGAAGCCATCAAACTTCAAACGGCGAAGCCATTGAAACAGCGAAGCGAGAAACGGCGCAGCCATTGAAACGCCGCAGGCATAGAACGGCGTAGCCCTCAACAAAGTTAAACCAGAAACGGCGAAGCCATAGAAACTTGAAACGGCGTCAGCCATTCAAACGCCGTAAGCATAGAAACTTCAAATCTTTCCAAATAAATCGTCAATTGTTACAACTTTCTGGAAAATGCCGCTGTACTCGTTGTATGTTAAGCCTTCTGTTGTTACCAGCACATTGTGGACAACCGTTTTCCTCGACAACTTTTCCGACAAAATATTCTGCCGATGAACCAATTTGGCATAATACGGTTTGTTGACAGTAAATTTCTCGTTATAAAATTTCATTTCGCACATATTCACAACATTGTCCTTGCGGTTTATCAGCAGATCGATTTGTGTGCCATCCTTTTCATCGTCACCTTTTACCGCCCAAGCCGATTGCGTTGACGAAACACCAAGTATGTCAAGTGCTTTCTTGATTTGATGAAAATGTGCGAGACAAACTTCCTCGAAAGCGAATCCTCGCCACGAACTCACCGACTGCGAAGTTGCGTTGTGCATCCAAAATTCGGGGTCGATTTCCTTTTGCCCTTTTACAAACTTCATGTAAAACAAGCAGAAAGGGTCGGTCAACTTGTAGTGTTCTTCGCGCTTGCTCTTGCCAAACGGAACATACGACTGAATAAAATCGCTGGCTACTAGGGCTTTTAGCAATTTGGTAGATGCTCCGCAATCATCTAGTCCTATTTTGGAGAGAATCTCTTTTCGCGTATAGCCACAACGCCTGTTTCCCAGCAACTGCACAATACTTTTCATTTGTTCGGGCTTTGCAAACACCGATGCAAACAGACGGTCGTATTCGTAATGCAATTTTGCTCCTTTTGCAAAGAAAAGCCTGTCGATATTTTGCGCGAGGCTCATACCTTTCCTCATATATCCTAGATAATATGGAATGCCGCCAGTAATCATATAGGCTTGGACTATGTCATAGCGAGACATTATTATGCCCTTGCCCAACAGAAATGCTTCGCATTCCGCGAGAGTGAACGGTTCAAGTTTTACCTCGTATGTAGTCCTTCCGTACAATCCGCCATGGTTGTTTACCAAATTGTCAAGCATCCATGAATTTGCCGAACCGCATACCACAAGCATCATATTGTCCCTATGGCATCCCCATCCGTTCCAAAAGGCTTCCAAGACAGTAATGAAACCCGACCGAGGCGTGTCCATCCACGGAAGTTCGTCGAGGAAAACCACCTGCCGCGAACCATTATCCAGCGACTGAAGGTGCATTTCGAGCATAAAGAACGCCTCGAGCCACGATGTCGGGCACTTGCTCTTTTTCATTCCGTGCTTCAGCAATGACAAATAAAAATACTTCAATTGTTCTTTCAATCCGTTTTTCTTATTTTGCTCATCCACAGGCGACAATCCCGAATGGCGGAATGTTATTTTACCTTTCAAGGCTTCATCCACAAGGAATGTTTTCCCAACGCGACGACGACCATAGACAGCGACAAACTCTGCTCTGCCATTATGGTACAAGTTGAGCAACTCTTCTGTTTCTGCCTCTCTACCAACAATATAACCCATAAAATATTGTTTTATTTTTCTGCAAAGATACAAAATATATCGTTCACAGAAAAATAAAACGCACAAAAGCTTTTCAACATACTTAATACCAATATATTATCTTCAAAATATTATTTTATTTTTCTGCAAAGGCACAAAACATCATGCTCCCAGAAAAATAAAACGCATTCTCATAGTAGTAAAATCGCGTCACGGCACGGTGTCAGCCATTGAAACAGCGCAGCGAGAAACGGGCGTAAGCCCATTGAAACGGCCTTAGCCATAGAAACAGCGTAGCGAGAAACGCGAAGCACAGAAACGGCTTCAGCCATTCAAACAGCGCAGCGAGAAACGGCGAAGCCATAGAAACGCCGCAAGCACAGAAACCCAGAAACGCGAAGCATATAAACGGCTTTAGCCATTGAACGGCAAAGCCCTCAACGAAGTTAAACAGCGCAGCGAGAACGGCGAAGCCCTCAACGAAGTTAAACGCGAAACATAGAAACGGCTTTAGCCATTGAAACAGCACAGCGAGAAACGGCGAAGCCACAGACGCCGCAGGCACAGAAACTGCGAAACATTGAAGGGCCAAAAGGCTAAAAGAAGAGAAGGCTAAAAGCCCCAAATGGCTTCAAGCCTGTTAGCCTTTGAGCCTTCAAACCCCAAAAATATTCAAACGGCGTCAGCCACACATTTTTTTGCCCTTTCCATTTTTCTCACTATATTTGCACTTTAATATTTATTTTCAAAGTCGATTACAATTATTTAGTTTTATGAGTATGAAAAAAATTGCCGTATTGTTTTTGTATAACTTATTTATTATTAGTAATTTATTTGCTATTGATGCTCCAACATTAACATCTCCCGACAATGGGAAAGTATACAACACAACAGTTCAGCCTACTGTTAAATGGAATACGGTATCGGGTGCTACTAAATATATGTTGGAATGGGACACGATAGCGTCTTTTACTTCTCCTTTATATGACCTTTTTACAACAACTTCAAATTCTGTGTATCTTGACGGTCTATTATATGGAACAAAATATTATTGGAGAGTAAGAGCAATTGATGAAAGTGCGAATGACACATCAGCATATTCTGTTGTCCGAAATTTTACAACTGCTAGTAAAGTTTTATTGTCTTCTCCGGATAACGATACAAATACAAATGCAACGTATAATACAATTAGAACTTTTGAATGGAATAATTGTGTAGGCTCATCTTCATATATTTTCCAACTCGATACTACGCCTAGTTTCAACTCTGATGAATTATTTGTCTCAAATGTGCCGTCATCAACAACAAGCACAATAAACTATATAAGTACAACTATACAAAATATGTTGTATGGTACAATGTATTACTGGCGAGTTTGCGCAGTAAATGCATCCGACACTTCTGGCTGGTCGGCAATTCGTCAGTTTCATACAAATGATAAGGTAACTCTATCTTCCCCGACAAACAATAGTACAGGTAGCAACACTCTTCGTACATTTGAATGGAATAATAACAAAGGGTCTTCTTCCTACATTTTTCAACTTGACACTACGCCAAATTTCAATTCCAATGTACTTTTTGTCACAAATGTTGAATCATCAACCACAAACACTGCCACTAATATAAGTTGGTCAATACGAGATATGCTGTATGGTACAACGCACTATTGGCGGGTATGTGCCGTTAATGCTGTTGATACATCTGGTTGGTCGGCTATATGGCATTTCACAACTAATGATAAAGTAACACTTTATTCGCCTTCAAACAATAGTACTGGTATTTCTGTCGCTTCGCGTAATATGCAATGGAACAACAATAAAGGGTCTTCGTCTTACATACTTCAAGTTGATACAACTACAAATTTCAATTCGGATATTTTGCGCAATATAAATGTTTCTTCTTCATATAATAACACTACGACCTACATAAGTTCTACTATATCCACTTTGCTTTCTGGTACAACATATTTCTGGCGAGTTTGCGCTGTTAATGCAGAAGATACTTCTGGATGGTCAAATGTATGGCGTTTCACAACCGCCTATCAGTTAACCACCGCGCCAACGCTTGTAAGTCCAGCAAACGGCAGCACCGAAATAGCGCCATCGGGAGTGGAACTGGTATGGAACGAACTGGACAATGTTACAGGCTACCGCTATCAGGTGGCTACCGACAATGCTTTTGCTTCAATTGTCCGTAGCGGAACGACAGCAGGAACTTCCGTATCGTGCAACCTTATGTACGGCACAACCTACTACTGGCGCGTACAGGGCTACAATGCAAGCGGAAACTCGGTATGGTCGGCGGTGTGGAACTTCAGCACTCAGGATTGCCAGCAGCTTACTGGCGAAACATCGGCAACAGCTTGCAGTTCGTACCTGTGGCACGGCACAACCTACACCGAATCGGGCAATTATACGATAACCCTGCCGCAGTCAAACGGTTGCGACAGTGTGTTGACATTGCATCTTACTATAAACCATCCGCTGGCAGAACTTGTCGAAGCAACTGCTTGCGATTCCTACGAGTGGAATGGCGAAACATACACAGAAAGCGGCACATACGAAAAGACTTTCACCGCATTTAACGGCTGCGATTCGGTTGTTACCCTGCACTTGACAATAAATCATCCGCTGGCTGAGTTTGTCGAAGCCGAGGCTTGCGATTCCTACGAATGGAACGGCGAGACTTACACCGAAAGCGGTACATACTACAAGACTTTCACCGCTTCAAACGGCTGCGATTCTGTTGTTACATTGCAACTGACAATAAACGAATCTCCAGCACGCGATTTTTCAGCAGTTGCTTGTGGCAGTTATGTGTGGAACAACCAGACCTACACCGAATCGGGCATTTACGAGCAGAATATTGCATCCAATGGCGGTTGCGACAGCATCATAACCTTGCATCTTACCATCAATCATCCGCAGACAGAACTTGTCGAAGCCACGGCTTGCAGTTCCTACGAATGGAATGGCGAAACCTACACCGAAAGCGGCACATACGAAAAGACTTTCACCGCTTCAAATGGCTGTGATTCTGTTGTTACCTTGCATTTGACAGTGAACCATCCGCAGACAGAACTTGTCGAAGCCACGGCTTGCAGTTCCTACGAGTGGAATGGCGAAACCTATACCGAAAGCGGCACATACGAAAAGACTTTCACCGCTTCAAATGGCTGTGATTCCGTTGTTACCTTGCATTTGACAATCAATCATCCGCAGACAGAACTTGTCGAAGCCACCGCTTGTGATTCCTACGAGTGGAATGGCGAAACATACACCGAAACAGGTACATACGAGCGTACATTTACAGCAGGCAACGGATGTGATAGTGTTGTTACCCTGCACCTTACCATAAACAATTCGGTGCATTACAGTTTCACCGAGACTGCCACCAGTCCCTACACTTGGAACGGCACCGAGTACACCGAAACTGGCAACTACACGCAGAATTTCACTGTTGCAAACGGTTGTGATTCAATCGTAACGCTCCACTTGAACATCCTAAGCGGCATTTCGCAGAACGGCACGGCAGAAATTTCTGTTTTCCCCAATCCCGCAACCGACATTCTCAACATCACATCATCGGAAACCATTTTTAAAATCGAGATTGTGAATGTGATGGGACAGGTGGTAAAGCGCATTGAGGTAAACGCAGACAATGCGGTTTGCAATGTGGAAGAATTGAAGGCAGGGGTGTATGTGGTAAGAATCCACACCGAAGGAACGGTTGTTTCGCAACAAAAATTCATCAAGGAATAACCGAAATGTTTTGTGGTCTATTGTAGGGTGTGGTTTCAAACCAAACCCTACAATGTATCACCACAAAATATACAACAATCAAGGACGGTTCAATGCCGTCCTTTTCTATGTTGGAGTGCCCTAAAGGGCAGAACGGCGAAGCGACTGGAAAATAATGAGCAATTGTTCCACTTCCTCTTAAGAACACACAAACTCAACCAATCCGACATTTTCCACTTTTTTCAAAATCTACTTGTTGACAAAAAACACAAAAAAATCATTCTCGGTAAAAATTCAAATACTACTTTTGCAACCTAAATTTTAATGATATTGAATTATGTTTTTAGAAGGAATTTTATCAATAGCTGGACAGCCAGGACTATTGAAGCTTGTATCGAGAAAAAACACCAGTGTCATTGTAGAATCGCTGATTACTGGCAAACGTATGCCGGCTTTCTCCACATCAAGAATTAGCACACTAGAGGACATTACAGTTTACACATACGACGATGATACACCACTGAAAGATGTCTTTGTTAACATTTTCAACGAATACAAAGGCGCAATTACCGATGTAACCTCAAAGTCGCCAAACAACGAACTTGCAAGCTTCTTTGAAAAGGTTCTGCCGAACTACGACAAGGAAAAAGTATATGTTTCGGATATAAAGAAAATTGTTTCGTGGTACAACCTGCTTGTAGAAAAGGGAATAATCTCCGAAGAAGCAATAAAGGCATATCTTGAAGAAAAGGAGAACGCCGAAAAAGAAAACGCAGAAGCCGAAGCTAACGAAGAAAAAGCAGAATAATAAAAAGTTGAAAAAATAAATAAGATATGGCAAGGACAATTGTCTTTGCCATATTTTTCTCAATAAACCAATCTTAATTACATGAAAAACGATAGCATAAAAAGGAACGCACCAATTGCGCAACTGATAAAAGACTACAGCAACAAGAAAAGCGGCAAAGTTTCCGAATCACGAAAAGAAATACAATGGAGATTCAAATATCTCGACTGGAAAGACCAGAAGAAAATCATCCTTGCCTTCCTTGATTCCGGCAAAACCGACAAGCAATGGGCATACTCAATGGCTCTCGACCTATGGGACAAGTCGTTCGAACCCAAGATAAAGGAAATCTGGGAAAAATTCCATGAAGAAAAATGCTCATGGATTGCGATACGCTACTTACCTTCCGAGTACATTTCCGAAAATATCGAGAAGTTTACACACAAAAGGAACTATTTTTTTATCTGCATGAGGCTAGGATTGGCGAATGATAAAAATTTCGTCATCGAAAAGGACAAACTTTCCAACAACGACTACCTCGCCATAATTTATCACTCAGGAAGGAGCCTCAAGGAAGATGAAGGCAGGGACATCCTGTACAATATAATTCACGACATGTGCCTGGATAACGATAACTTTTCTTTGGACATGAATGTTTACAATGACGATGTCAAAGTGATAACACCTGTTCTTTTCCAAGAAGTCAGTCTTGCTTTGTATTATCTCAATAAATTAAACTGCCAGCAAACAATTCAAGAATTTTACAACTGGAACGACATAGTAGCAAAGAACATTTACAACAGTCAGGAATTCAAGAGCTTGGACAAAGAAGACCATTCATTTAGGTACTTGTGTATGAATGTAGCTAAAAAATATGCCTACTTGGCTCTTGACAACAAATACAAGAAACCATCCTACCCGTCAGTCGAAGACGTATTAAAACCAGAAGGCTGGTATTCTATCGTTCAGGAACAAGACCCGACATTGATAGAAAAAGAACGACAAGCATTTAAAGAAGAAAAATTGCTGGCTCTGGAAGAGATAAAGGAACACAATCCCAACGTTGGAAAATTGATTTCAAATATGGAGCTTGAAATTTCTGATGATTTTCCGACATTCCCTCCATACAAAACTTCAAAAGACATTGACACGACAGACGTGCCTTTCTAAACTAAAAAAGCGGACTTTAATCCGCTTTTTTTGTTATTTTTTCACTGTTCCTTCTAGGTCAGCAACCGCCTTGCGCCAGCCTTTATATTTTTCCTTCGCAACAGCAGGCTTCATTTCGGGACTAAAGGTACGCTCAATCTCCCTTGTCGAAGCAAGGTCTTTCATCGAGCACCACCCTATTGCAAGTGCAGCAAGGTAAGCAGCACCAAGCGATGTGGATTCCACAACCTTAGGACGCAGTACATCAATCTGCAATATGTCGGACTGGAACTGCATGAGAAAATTGTTGACAGATGCGCCTCCGTCAACATTCAGTGCCGTTATCTTCATGCCGGCATCCTTTTCCATAGCATCAAGCACATCCTTAGTCTGGTACGCCATCGATTCGAGAGTTGCCCTAACTATATGCTTGTAGGTAACGCCACCTGTTATCCCGCTTATGTTTCCCCTTACATTCATATTCCAGTACGGAGCTCCCAAACCGACAAACGCAGGCACAAAATACACGCCATTGGTATCGCTCACCGACATTGAAATCTTTTCCGTTTCGGCAGAAGACTTTATTACGCCTAACTTGTCGCGCAACCATTGTATTGCAGCACCAGCCACAAAGACACTGCCTTCGAGCGCATACGAGACCTTACCCCCTATCCGCCATGCTATCGTGGTAACAAGTCCACACTTGCTGCGCACATCCTTGCTGCCTATGTTCATAAGCATAAAGCAACCTGTGCCGTAGGTGTTCTTTACCGAACCTTCGCTGTAACAAGCCTGTCCGAAAAGTGCAGCCTGCTGGTCGCCCGCAATGCCGCAGATTGGAATTTCTGCATCAAAAACCAACTTGTCGGTAATGCCTATTTCTCCAGACGAATCCACCACATTGGGCAACAAGGACATCGGAATATCAAACTCATCAAGTATATTCTCGTCCCATTCCTGAGTGCGTATGTTAAACATCATCGTCCGCGAAGCATTCGAGCAGTCGGTAACGTGACACTTTCCACTTGTAAGCCTCCATATCAGCCATGTGTCAATAGTTCCAAAAAGCAAATCGCCACGACGAGCCATTTCGCGGGCACCTTCTACGTTGTTGAGAATCCATTTCAGCTTTGTTGCCGAAAAATAAGAATCAACAACAAGTCCAGTTACCGCATTTACGTACTTTCCGAAATCGCTATCCTTTATTTTAGAACAAAAATCCTCGGTACGCTTGTCCTGCCAAATTATGGCATTGTATATGGGTTTGCCTGTATTTCGGTTCCAAACCACTGTAGTTTCGCGCTGATTGGTAATTCCAATTGCAGCCACATCGGTGAAAGATATTCCGCACTTGTTGATAAGCTGACGCGCTGTAGCTATCTGGTTGCGGTATATTTCGTTGGCATCCTGCTCAACCCAGCCCGGTTTTGGGAAATATTGTGTAGTTTCCTGCTGCTCAATATCAATAACATTGAATTTTCTGTCAAACAGAATAGCACGCGAACTCGTCGTCCCCTGATCAAACGAAAGAATGTACTTTTTCATCAAAAATCAATTTTTTGGCAAAGCTACACAAATTTACAATCGGAACGACAAAGAAGATTTCAACAGGCAAGCAAACTACCGTGACAGCGAAAAAAGTGGGTGTAGATTTATTTGGGGAATGTGAAAAAACGGAATCTCTCGAAGACGGATTTGTTTTTTTATCCATCGCTGAAAGCGAACCTTTAGCTCGCGATACGAAGTGAGCATACCTTGATTGCCGCCTTGGCTAGTGAGCGTTAAGAAAATTAGCGGAACGGAGCGTAAAAAGTCAGACTGTTTGAAGTCGGAGTGAAACGCAGACAAGTTTCTGACTTTTAGCATAGTGTAGCTGATTTTTAGCGAAGCAGACGCAGCGGACACACTTTTTTTGTTT
>JAGCNN010000128.1 GCA_017645925.1 Bacteroidales bacterium | reverse complement strand
CTAATAATACGTTAACAGATTACTTCGTGAGGTTGCAAGCAACGTTCCGGACAACCGATTTCACACTGCTCCCCGTGCCGTATCGCAGGTTCAATCAGGTTTTCGAACCTTTAGCTCACGCAGCGAAGCAAGTAAATGACATGCCCTATCATAAATATTCTTATGTAAAATAGTATCAACAAAGGACTTATAACTCTTGACCATTTTTCTAGCGGACAACAATAATAAATTTTATTGAAATCTGACTAAATAAAAAAAGCCACTTTTCAGTGGCTTTTTTTATCGCTATAAAAGAGAATTACTTGCGTTCTTCCCATTTGTATGTTACATCGCTTATACCTAAATATCCACCCTTAAGGTTCAATTCATCACCATCAATTTTGTAAGCATAATTTTCTGAACCAAAGATATCATCTTCGCCTTGCGAAATGAAAATAGAATCACCTTCGATTTTGTAAGTAAATTCATAACCATCTTCACCATTTATGTATGCTCCGGTTCCGTCGTCATTGAATTGATAAGTTTGTGCTACGCCGAAGAAATCCCATGTCCACTGACCGCTTGTCAAAGGCTTTGGTTCACTGTTGCATGATGAAAGCATAAATAAAGCGAATGCTACGCTTGCCAATAATACTAATGTCTTTTTCATTTTGTTAAATTTTAATTGTTAATATTTGCAAAAATAATGTTTTTTTATAAGCCGCAACATTTTTTTGTAGATTTTTATTATCACTTTTTTGTTGATTACCTAAAACGAAGTTCACAAACTCACCAACACTTTAAAAATCAACACTTTAAACTTCACATCAACACCATATAAAAAAGATGGTTCCACCTAAAAAACACTTTCCTTTCTAAAATAAATGCCGTTGCTGTAGCGTCCAGATACAACAATCTTTTTCCGTTCGGCAGATGGGAGAAGTATTATTTTTGCCTGCCTGCCATTAGTTTCAAGTATTATTCCGTTTTCAACTTTCCAGTATATTTCACTAACGCTGCCACCCTTTGCCGTGTAACAAATTGGGTTATTATTGTCTCGCTGAATGCGTATAGGATTAGGAATTAGCTCTTCTACAAAGAATGCCGTAACCGAATCCTGAATGAAATAGAAGTACGGAACTAGATTATTGTTCTTATCAACATGCAGACTATGTCCCCCACCCGGATACGTAAAGAGTTTGCTTCGGTTCCCCTTGCTTTTAGCCGCAGAGTTAATCATCGACGAACCGTACATCTTGTTGGTCATGGCACGGTTGAGGGGCAACGAGAAAATGCTTTTCAGCGACTTGGCTTCTGCGCTGTTATCGTTTCTAAGGGCAATCTTTACGGGGTCAAGCACGTCATTGAAAGGATGGTCGTAACCGTATGGCACAATGTTGTCGGCATCGCCGTGGAAGGAAATTATTGATGTTTTTGCATTAGCAATCATATTCAAGTCGTGTACAGCGCCCCACATGTTTGCGACAGCCTTGATGCTGAACTTTTCGGTGTATTGCGGCGAAACCGACTCAATGTTGCCCAAGTCGCTCTTAAGCAGTGTGCCACGTGTTGACTTTGGACGATTCTGGTTGCGCATAAAGGCGAGATTTAGTGATGTAATGGCCCCTGCGCTGGTTCCACCAACAAATATCCAATCGGTATTGATGCGGTATTTGGCTGCGTTGTGTAGCAAAAATCTCATTGCTGCATGGGCATCCTGCACAGCACGGTATCCTGCGCAGTCTATCTGGTCGGCACTTGGCAGAAAGCCCATGCGGTAGTTTATAGAAGCGACAACAAATCCCAATGCTGCAAAATGCTTGCTCCATTTTATGTATGCCTCCGACGCCTTGTCGCCATTGAAAAACGCACCGCCATGTATCAGCATTAGCAGTGGTCGCTGTTTGCTTGTATCGTTCTGAGGCAGATATAAGTCAAGTTTAAGGTCAATGTCGCGTGGCGAAAGATTGTATTTCAGCAGGTCGCCAAGTTTGTCGGTGTATGCTTTTGCAAATGTTTCATTCTTGTCTGGGTTATAGCTCCAAAAACCTTTGGCGTTGCCGTAAACAATGTCCTTCTGAACTTCAACCTTGTATTTTTCTGCACTGAACTGGTCGTCATAATGCTTGTATCGGGGACTTTTATATTTATAAAACTGAAAATCATGCATCTCCTTACCAAGTGCATATTCCCCAACAATACTATCATTTGCAATAATTCGCGGCGTTACCTTGCATGGAATTTCAACACCGTCAATGCTAACCACACATTTCTTTCTGGCAGCAGCGACAACCAGTTGCTTTTCTGTAGCAACCGCCGAATTTTCAGCAACATAACACTTGCCAGTCGCCTTGTCTTTAGTTATTGCGTCTAACTTTATTATATAGGTATTATTGTTGTATTGCCCAATGTAGTACGATTCGGTATCTATTCCCGACAAGTCAACTTTTTCGCAGCCGGCAAACAAGAATGCGATTGCAATTATGCCTAAAATTAGAAAGCCAAAGTCAAATATGTATTTTTTTATGGCAGCCAACAATGTTTAATTTTTCTTGCAAAAATATTCCATTACTCTCAAATAGACAAGAAAATTTGCCCTGTGAGCCAATAATTTTAAATCGGTCTCTTTAATCCTTTCAGCCAAAGCACGAACATCGGATCCTGAATTTCCATTTTCTTGCCGGGCATTAAGTCAACTATATCACGCGAAACCAATGCATTGCGTAGATTTTTGATATTAGCCGATGTGCCAAGGCTGTATTTCTTCAAGACCTCAGTTGATGAGAAATTGTCAACTCCATCTACAATCGCATACAGAAAGTTTATTTGCTTGGGCGTTAGCGAATCCATGAGGTTGCTGAATAACAGGCTAAGTTGTGCGACAATACTATTGCAGGCCGATTTCACAATTTCCTCCGAACAAACATCGGCAGTACGAAGCCATGATTGTTGCGCCAACTGCTGTATATAGTACGGATGGAGGTCAACCATTCTCACTAGTTCCGCGGCAAGTTTTGGACTGATAGTTTTGCCAGTATCCTTAAATCTTTTCACAACAAACTTGCTCATAACGTCTTCTGGAATCTTCTCTAGGAACATTATGTCTCCAAATCTGTAGAATGGCATCTCGTAGTTGCCGAATATGTCCATAAGCATGTGACGTTTGCTTCCGAATAGGCAGTAACTCACAGAGTTATGCAATTGCCAATGTGCACGTAGTTTGCGTTGGAACCCAATCGGGTCATCATATTCGTTTACCGTCTGGAATTCGTCTATGCATACAATGAAATTCTTTTTCTTGTCGGTTGCTATGCGTTGCGGCAAATCGAGAATATCATCTATTGAATAGTTCTTGTCGTGAAAATCCAATGAGACGGAAAAATCTACCTTCTGACCATCGTCCGAAATGGAGAATTTTGGACTGAATGAGCCAAGATATTGTTTTACTGCTTGCGTGAAAGCATCAAATTTTGTTGCAGTTGCCTTCATTATCGCATTAACATACGAGGTGAAAAATTGTTCCTCTGTCCTACAATTGAAGATGTCAACTTTTGCCGTATAGTATTTCTTGTCCTTCGAAAGCATTGTCAATACGTGTTGCACAAGTGAAGTTTTTCCCCATCTACGCGGAGATATTATTGTGGTATTAACATGACCTTTGAAGTTTGCAGTCAAATGTTCAATATCCTTTTCTCTGCCTGCAAAGTCTTTGTTCTCAGCGATTTTGCCGTATGCAAATGGCATTGCTTCGTTGTATTCTTCTTCCTTTTTCATCCTCGTTATTTTCTCGCAAATATAATAACTTTATTTGAAATAACTTTATTTGAAATATGTTTATTTGAAATAAGTTTATTTCATTATTGACGTATAAGCAAATCTAAATATTTGATTTTTATTAGTTTATAAATTTACTCAGCAAAATCAATACCACACAAAGCACTAAATTCATCAGCAAAAGTACAACGATATTGTATTGGAAAGTGCGTAAAGTTATGCCCGCAAAGGTCTTGTGTCCGCTGAGAAAAACAGTTTTTCCGTCTTGCTGTGTGTTGTAAATTGGCGGAATGCCGGATTTGTTTGTCGTTACAATTTTTGAAATGTACATATTGCCGAATTGCCTATAAACGCTGTCGGGATTCTGTATGCATTGTAGATGTCCGTATATGCTTTTGCTTTCTAGTTGGCTTTGCAGCAAAATCCGATTTTAGTTGCCTTCCGGCTTACTCGACTTTTCAATAAACTTCTGCATTTGCTGGATTAGTGTTTCCTGCTCTTTTATTATTTGATTCTTGCTTTCAATAATACTATCCTTTATTTTGCAGTTCTGACATTCAGAGGCTGTCTGTTCAAGGTTTTCTATTTGTGCTTCTTTTAGAAAAACAGAAATATCTACATTCAAGAACTGCGCAATTTTTTGTAATGTGCGAATCTTGAAGTCATCGTTTGAAAGTGCTTGTCTAAATCCAGTAAGGCTCATGCCAATTCCTTCAGACAATTCTTTTTCTGTAACTTTCTTGAGTTTTCTTATTTCTGTTATTCTATTAGAAATCAATTTATTATTGAATTTATATAAGAAATATTTTATTTTTATTACAATTTTTGTTGTATTATAATTACAGATAATGTTATATTTGCACTATAAATTTAATAAAATTACTATAATGAAAAACTTTAAATTTTTAATGATTTTAGCTGTAGCAGCTATTTTCTTTTCGGGATGTGCCAAAGAACCAGCACCTTTCTTTACAATGGACAAGGAAGTGGTTTATGTTGGCGATGTGGTAAATTTTACAAATAAGTCAATTGATTCAGAATCTTATTTGTGGGACTTTGGGGATGGAAAGACTTCTACCGAAGTTAATCCAACTCATGCTTACGAAGCAGCAGGTACTTATACTATTACTCTTACGGGTACAACGAAAAAGAAATCTATGTCGTACCATACAGAGATTACAGTTAAGCGTCCGAATGAATTTGTTGTCAACAATTCGCATTATCCAATTACAGAGTTCAAGGTTCTACGAGAGGAGGCGGGTGATGGAATGAATTATAATTTGTATTTTTACAATAAAAATGAACTTATATATAATCCTTCATCAGAATGGTTTACCGGTAGAGGAAGCATGCTTTTAGTAGAACTGTATGCAAATTCATTAGAAGCAGGAACATATAGGTATAATTCAAGTTTAACACCTATTCTTGGAACTGCTAGTTGGATTGAGGCTCTTATAGACTATGATTTTGACACAGACAACGGTTCTTCAAGGGCTGCTAATTCTGGGACTGTAGTAGTAACAAAGGATGGCAACAATTATACATTTGACATTGAGTACACTGATGATAATGGACAAAAAGTTACTGGTTATGTTGAATGTACAATTACAGCAACTGTATAAATAAGGTAGTTCTAAAATGATAAATGCAGCTCAAATTTATTGGGCTGCATTTTTTTGCATAATTACAAACGAATAAATTGGATGTAATAACATTTGAAATAATCTTATTTGAAATAACTTTATTTGAAATATGTTTATTTGAAATAAGTTTATTTCATTATTGACGTATAAGCAAATCTAAATATTTGATTTTTATTAGTTTATAAATTTACCCAGCAAAATCTATAACACACAAAGCACTAAATTCATCAGCAAAAGTACAATGATATTGTATTGAAAAGTGCGTAAAGTGATGTTGGCAAAGGTCTTGTGTCCGCTGAGAAAAACAGTTTTTCCGTCTTGCTGTGTGTTGTATATTGGCGGAATGTCGGATTTGGTTGTCGTTACAATTTTTGAAATGTACATATTGCCGAATTGCCTATAAACGCTGTCGGGATTCTGTATGCGTTCAAGTCGGCGGTCAATTTCTGTCTGGGCATCGTTTTTCTGCTGACGGAATTGGGATTCAAGAGCGTTATCCTGCGATGAATTTATTTTGGCTGTAGCTTCATAGAGCGAGACTTTTGCATCAAAAATTTCCTTTTCAATGGGATTGACAAGGTAGGCTTCGGTCATACATGCTTCATCAGCCCAGCGTATTGGCATAATGTTGGCAAAAAATGGCATTCCGCAGTCCTTCACAAAATGCTTGTTGAAATTATCGTACTGCACAAGTCCGCCCGAAAAAATCATCTGTGGAATTACGATTATAGGAATCAGCAGATAGACAGTCGAAATGCTTCGGAAGAAGAGCGACGAAATCATGCTTGTCAAGCATCCGCAGAATGCTAGTAGCCAAATGGTTGCGAACATGCTTGGAAACAGGAACATGCAACTTTCAATAGCAGTCGCCGGCAAAGTCATTAGACCCGAAATTATTCCAGTGTGGACTATGTATTTTGTAATTTTTGCCAATGTAAGCGAGGTGCTTTTGTCGGCTATGACATGTTCGTTGCTGTGAAATTGCCGTAGGAAAATGAATTCGTGGGCAGATAGCACCAATCCGATGAAAAATGCCGTTATGAGCATCATCATTAGCCATGCGGGTATATTGGGATTGGAAAAATATGCGTAGCCGTCCGAATGTGAAAACCTTGTAATCAGCGACATGGCTACTGTCATTGCTGGAGGAATCGCAAAGAGCATGGCGGTGCGCAACTTGTTGTGGAAGTCGCAACGAAACGAAAATTTAAGTTGGGATGCAAAGGATTTGAATGGATTTAACTTCCTGTGTTCCACTTCCTTTATATCGGTTTGCGGCAATTTGCTTTCAGTGGCTGCTGTAAACTTGGCGTACCATTCTTCAGGAGAGGTAATCCGTTGTGAAGAAGAATCATCTGCATTGTGAACGGTTTCCGTTATCATGTTTAGGATTACGCCAGGGTTGAAATGCGTTTCGATTAGCGACTCCTTGTCGATTTTTCCAGAAATGCTACGAAAATATTCTGCCGAAGCGACTGGTTTTCCGTAGAATACAGGATAGCCACCATCATCAATGATTAAAACCTTGTCGAACATCATGAAGGTTTCGTAGTCGGGCTGGTGGATTGAGGCAATAACGACTTTCCCTTCCGAAGCTATTTTGCGCAGCAAGGCGACAATTTTTAGCGAATCAGTTGACGAAAGTCCGCTTGTTGGCTCGTCAAGAATGAAAACTTCGGGATTAGCCAACATTTCCATTGCAATGCCTAGACGTTTTTGCTGTCCTCCCGAAATTTGCCACGACGTACCATCCGACTTTGCAGCAATATTTTCTGCAAAATCCTCAAGTTCAACATTTTGCAAGGCTTGTTTTATCCTGCCTTCGCGATTGACACTTTCCTGCAGAAAGTCAAGCCTTTGTTCCAAGTGTTCCTTTACAGTGAAAAGCGGAATCAAGGCATTTGCTTGTGGCAAATACGACCGCGAAAATTGCGAGTTGCCATTTTCCGACCGCTTGAATATTTGTCCGGAATACGACTTTTCGGCACCTGCAATTGCTTTTAGCAGAGTTGTTTTGCCCGAACCACTGCGCCCCATGATGCCAATAAGTTCACCGCTTTTCATTTCACAAGTTAGCGGATAGAAAAAAGTTTTACCTCGCCGCCTTATGCAGATGTCATTCAGTAGCAAGCTGAAACTATTGCCGCTGCAACTTGTTTTTACAAGCGAAATAAGGTCTTTTAGGTAGTATTTTCTATGGTCGGCAGTGCTTACAACCGAGTTTATACCAACAAGTTCGGTTTCGCCATTGGCAATCTGCTGCCCGTTGACCGAAATTTCTCCCGATGACTTTATTGCAGCTAAATTTTCGGAAAAAACGACGAACTCTCCAGCTGATTTCCCATTGCAGAATATTGAATGACAATCATTTACACTTTCAAAATGCAGGCTTTTTATTAGACCTAACGTACTCTCCCCTATTTCGTAAATGTCGGCTACAAGTTGCATAAATTCTTCCGACTGGTCGTTGGCAGGATAAAGCAGCTTGTCAAGATAAAAAAGTACCTGTATGCGGTCGTCATGCGTCAGCCTTATACTGGTTTCGTTGCAAATGCGAATTAGTCGTACAGAATTGAGAGATAGTCGTTTATTGGAAAACGATGCGTATTCTTCAAGAGCTTTTTCAAATTCTGCAGTGTATTCTTCAATGTACCTGTCTTCAATTGTTTTGTTAAGGAATGTCTTGAATTTTAAGACAATGTCATTTGTATCTTCGCTGTTGCACTTGTTTGCCGAAATTGCAAACAGCTTCAGAATTGACGACAATGTCTGCCTGTTCATGCTAGCAGAGTTTTTGTACGTTGGCCCTGTTGCCTACCACCCACACGACATCGTCTGTCTCGAACACAAACGATGGGTCGGGATTCATTATAGAGTCCATTCCGCGGTCGATTCCGACAATCATGCAACCCAAATCCCTTGCCCCACAATCGCGAATGCTCTTACCATTGATTGGTGACTGGGATTCCACAATAAAAGATTCGAGAGCAACATTTTCAACATCCTCGTTCTCATGGCTTTCAAGTTCAGCTTCAAGGTTTTCCTGCTGTTTCATAAATTCAGCAAAGAGTTTGTTCTGCTTGTCGGTTCCAATGGTCAGAATCCTGTCGCCCGGGAAAATTCGCTCATCGCCCGACGGCAAGTTTATGTGCTTCTTGCCTCGGTCAATCTTAACGATATTTATTCCAAAGCGTTGACGCAGATTAAGTTCCTTTATGGTATAGCCTACAATTTCGGAAGCTACAGGCACAATGTAAGGCGTGAGGTCGATGTCGTGTTCCTTGAAATTCTCGTTGAAACCTTTACGAATAGGCTTGTGTTCTTCGTCAATGGCATCTTTCGAGTTCAGATTGCTGATGAACTGCTGTTCGATGCGAGAGAATCGCTTCAGTGCGCGTTGCGAAAGTATCAATATTATTACCAACGCAATGGCAATCAAGATTATAATCCATGCATTCCAGTTGAAAGTCTTGAAAAGCGCCAAAGTTATGAATGTGGTGGCTATGAAGTAGCGCAACAGTGTGAAAGCCACGATTCCACCACGGTTGAAACGGCTGTCGTTCCATAGTTTGAGCACGGTGGGACGAATGTCTTTTTTCTGAACCATAAGTCCGCGAAGGAATGGTGCCATAACCAGAACGGTTATAAGGAAATTGATGATTCCCACCAAGATATGATTCCATTCGCTAAGCTGTTCGTTCATAAAAGGATAGAGCCATTTTACTGCCGCTATAAAAATTGCGACAAGCAGAATACCATAAATAATAATTCTTACAGCATAGTATTTTATCAGTTTCTTCCAATCGCTTTCAAGATTTACGGTATTTTGTCGTTTCGCATACCTGTCAAGTTTGTCCTTTAGCTTTCGTGGGAGTTTTCTGTCGATGAAATTTGCCATTGGCGAAGCAAGGCGAATACCGTATGGTGTTGTAAATGTAGTTATTACAGAGACCGCTACGATTATCGGGTATATTTGTGGGCTCATAACACCGAGCATATTTCCAAGACCAGCAATGATAAATGCAAATTCGCCCACCTGCGCAAGGCTGAAACCAGTCTGTAATGCTATCTTTATGTTTTTGCCTGCTATCATCACACCGAATGCCGATACTAATGTCTTTCCGAAAATGGTTATCAATGAGAGAATTAGTATAGGAAGCCAGTAATCTGCCAAAATTTGCGGGTCAACCATCATTCCCACAGAAACGAAGAATATTGCACCAAACAAATCCTTGATGCTCTTGAGGTTATGCTCGATATGCTCGCCCTCTACAGTTTCGCCGAGGATAGAACCCATGATGAATGCACCGAATGCCGACGAGAAGCCTGTGAATACGGCCAGCGTTACCATACCGAAGCACAAGCCAACAGAAATAATCAGCAATGTTTCATCGTTCATCAGTTTTTTGGAACGCTTGAAGAAGGTCGGGAAAACATAAATTCCAATAAGGAACCAAAGCACAAGGAAGAAAACCATCTTTAATATGCTGAAAATCATTTCCGTACCTTCGAAATTCTTGCCGGTGGCGATTGTCGGCAGCAACACGAGCATAAGTATTGCCACAAGGTCTTGAATGATAAGCACTACCAATGAAATGTCGGCAAATTTTTCTCCTTTTAGCTTTAGGTCATCAAATGCCTTGATTACTATAGTGGTTGACGACATCGACAGCATACCACCAAGGAAGATGCTTTCAATCATAGTCCAGCCCAGCAGGTAGCCGACCAATGCACCTATGCTAAATGTGAGTATAATTTCACATCCAGCCGTTATAAATGCCGTGCTTCCGACCGAAAACAGTTTCTTGAAGCTAAATTCAAGTCCTAATGCGAAAAGCAGGAAGATGATACCTATTTCCGACCATTCAGAAACGCTAGCTTCCTCAATTACAGTGGGAAAAAAGTCGAAATGCGGACCAACGAGAAATCCTGCAACAATATAACCTAAAACTAATGGTTGCTTCAGCTTCTTGAATATCAAAGTCATTACACCTGCCGAAATGAGTATCAGCGCAAGGTCGTTGACAAGATGCAGTTCTTCTTCCATTTTGCGATTTATTGTTGAAAAAGCAAATCCCAAAGCAAGTTTGGAATTTGCTCTTGTTTAATGTTCTGTTTTACAAAGTCTTTTCCGCAGCCTTGAGAGTATTGAGCAGCAACGAAAGGCGCGTCATAGGACCAACGCCGCCCGGTACTGGTGTGATGTACGAGCACTTATCGGCAACGTTCTTGAAATCAACATCGCCAGTCAGTTTGAAACCACTCTTTGTTTCGGTGGACGGCATACGGGTTGTGCCAACATCAATAACAACAGCACCTTCTTTCACCATGTCGGCTGTTACGAAATTTGGTTTGCCCATTGCCGAAATGAGAATGTCTGCATTGGCGCATATTTCCTTCATGTTCTTGGTTGCGCTGTGGCAAACGGTAACGGTGCAGTTCATTTCTTTCTGCGACATGAGTATGCTTAGTGGACGACCAACGATGTTGCTACGACCAATCACCACGCAGTTCTTTCCGCTGGTCTCGATGCCCGAGCGCTTGAGCAACAATGTAATGCCCATTGGTGTTGCCGACACGAACGACGGCAGACCAATTGTCATTTTGCCGACATTTGTCGGATGGAAGCCGTCAACATCCTTTTCAGGATTTATGGCTTCGATGACTTTCTGCTCGTTGATGTGCTTTGGCAGTGGGAGTTGTACGATAAAACCGGTTACGCTTGCATCGTTGTTGAGCTTTTCGATGGTGTCCAAAAGTTCCTTTTCGGTAACGTCATCTTCGAAGCGAATAAGGTCGGAGATGAATCCAACTTCCTGACAATCCTTCATCTTAAAACTTACATACGATTCGCTTCCGCCGTCGTGTCCTACGAGAATTGCGGTAAGTTTTGGCGTTTTACCAGTCTTTTCAATAAGTTTCTTGGTTGATTCGGCGATTTCTGCCTTTATTTCCTTTGCAATTTTGTTTCCGTCAATAAGTTGCATATCTTTCTGTTTTTTTGAATTTGCAAAGTTAATTTTTAATTGCAAGTTAGGAAAACAGATAAGCATTTTTTTGTTCACATTTATAGCCCCCCTCAAATACCTAGATTCTTGGCACAAAAAAAGAGGAGATTCGCGAACCTCCTCTTTCCATATTGTTCAAAACATTTTACAGCTTGTGGATTACAAGTCCCGAACGGAGTTTCGGTTCGAACCATGTAGTCTTAGGAGGCATGATGCTTCCCGAATCTGCGATGTTGATGAGCTGGTCCATTGATACTGGATACAAAGCAAATGCAACAACCATTTCACCAGAATCAACACGACGCTTCAATTCGCCAAGACCGCGGATACCGCCAACGAAATCGATGCGGTTGCTGGTGCGGAGGTCTGCAATACCGAGAATGTCGTTGAGAACATGCTTCGAAAGGATATTAACGTCAAGAACACCAAGTGGAGTGTTGTCGTAAGTTCCCTGCTTTGCGTTCATCTTGTACCAGTGACCATCAAGGTACATGCTGAATTCGTGCAACGAAGCCGGCTTGTAGATTTCCGTACCCATATCCTGAACTACAAAGTTTTGTATGAGCTTGTTCATGAAATCTTCCTTGCTCAAACCGTTCAAATCCTTCACAACACGGTTGTAGTCGATAATCTTGAGCTGAGTGTCGGGGAAGTGAACTGCCATGAAGAAGTTGTATTCCTCCTTGCCAGTGTGATTTGGATTCTTGCCTGCATATTCCTTACCGATGCGGCTTGCAGCAGCGGTACGGTGGTGACCGTCAGCAACGTAGGTGTAAGGAACCTTGGTTGCAAAGAGTTCTTCGATACGCTTGTTTGTATCATCGTCGTTGATTACCCAGAAGTGATGTCCGAAACCATCTTCAGCTGTGAAATCGTATTCAGGAGCCTGATTCTTTACAATGTTTTCAACTATTGCATCAATTTCGGGAACAGCCTTGTACGAGAAGAACACTGGTTCGATGTTGGCATTGGTATAGCGGGTAAGAACCATGCGGTCTTCTTCCTTTTCGATACGGGTAAGCTCATGCTTCTTGATTATT
>JAGCNN010000127.1 GCA_017645925.1 Bacteroidales bacterium | reverse complement strand
GATTGTTACATTGCCGATAGTGTCGTGTGAGGCCGTTGCCAGCAGAAGTCCGAAATAATCGTTTTCGTCAATTTTCAGTGCTTGGCACTGGGCTTTCCTGTTGTCGCCTTCGCTTAGCAGAGAAAAGAAAAAAGGGAAAAGTCTGTCGCTACGAAAAGTGCCTCGGTTTTTGGGAAGCCGGACGGAAATAGGTTCGGTATCGGCATCTGCTATATATTTGCTGCTGTACCGAAATTCATAGTTCCTGTCGTCGTTTTCGCAGAGCAATCCTGCATATCTGCCGTTTACAATTACTGCCGCTTTTCTCATTGTTCAAATGTATTTGTTCGTTTTTCGTATATCTGAAGCTCCAATCCTAACGAATCGAGAATCCGTTCAAGTGTCGTAACACTTGGATTGGCATATCCCTTTTCGAGCATCTTGTAGAACGAAAGGCTGACATCACTGACATCTGCAACATCTTCCTGTGTTGCCCCCAATTGCTTGCGCCGTTGTCTTATAATTTCACTATACTCCATAATAGCTAATATATTGGATATTATTTTGCAAAAATAAACAAAATTTGAATATTACAAAAATAAAAGTACAATATATTGTATTTCTGATTATATTTATGAATGTAAGTATAGCCGAAATAAAAAGCCAAACTCATGAACTCATTAAGCAGGACTACCTCCACTAGTGTATCACAAGCGAATCTGAAGTAACTTAAATAAGTACCGAAAAGTACCAATTTTGCCCCATTTTGATGCCTTATATTTGCAATAAAAGGACTTTTTTATGGATTTTTCAAAAATAATTGCCAAAAAATTTGGTCATATCAGAAATTATGCATTACTTTGCATTGCTTTTCGATTGAAAGCAGGTTCTTTGGAATTTTTAGCATCAAGAGACGGTCTTGAGCCGCTCCAACCGAGCAACATAACGCTACGGTGGGAAAACGATGTGAATTAATGGATTGTTTAATTTGTTAATTAAAATAGTTATGGACGCAAAAAAATTATGTTCAAGTGAAAATTCGTGCGATGAAATAAAAATTTCGTCGAACGTTAGTTATGTATCTGTAAAAAGCACTTACCGCCCAAAATTCAGCCTTTCTGGAGAAGAGAAAGAGAAGGTGCTGCTAGAGGGAAAAATCAAGTTGCTTGATGGCAGCGAGTTGAAATGCTATCCTTTGCCGCAGACGATGCCGGAAGTTGACAATACGATGCGGCTTGATACCACGGGTACTTATCTTATAATAGGTCGGAATAATGCTAAGAAACATGTCAAGACCGAAAAAGAGAAAAATGCAGAGATAATGGCAGGGGCAGCAGAGAAGCAGTTGTTTCTCGACAATGCCTTTTCCCTGTTGGCAAACTACAAGCGTATTTTAAGCGACAGCCGTATGTTTCTGTGTCCAGTGCCCATACAGAGCGGACTTGCATATACTGGCACATCCGGATTCCATTGCCCGACATTAGGCGTTTACATTGAATGGTGGATGAATTGCGGTGCATCTATGGTTGCCAATAAAAAAGGTGCAAAATGGCTCGTTTATCATATTGCAGGAAGTCCGTTAAGCGGTTCAAACAGTTGTGGTGTGGTCAATGAGCAAGGTGAAACAACGAGCTGGCAAATCGTACCTTTCAAGGATTTATGGCCTTCTTTCATTGAGATAAATTCGAGGTATGATTATGCAAAGAACAACTACGAGGCATACAGTTTAAAGCAAGTCCTTGATTTGCTCGGAACTGATTGTGATTACAATGCCGTGCATATATTGTTTCTGGAGAATAGAAATAAGGATTTGACCTTTCAGGTTAGCTCCTTGAGAAATCAAGTTCTTGATATGACCGCTAAATTGCATAAGGCATTGATGGAACTTAAAACCTGCGAATTGCGGAATTTTATTGAAGCATATAACAAGCTTAAAGATGAAACTGACAAGCATGTTTCTGATATTCGCGAGGAAAGGATAAGATTGCGCAAACTCTTGAGAAGCAATGCAATTGGAAATGTAGAGTATCAAAAGAATTGGTCTCCGCTAAGACGCGCAAAGGAAAGTGCCATATATAAATTTCAGAATTTTGTGTATTCATCGTTGCTTTCCATTTTTCCTGATGAGCGGATAACATTGGATGAGGTAAAGGAGTTTCTGGAAGAAAATGATAAGGATGAAAAAAATATTAACTGATTAAAAATTAAGAATTATGGGATTTTTAAGAGATCTAGGAATGATGGCTGCCGGGTACGCCATATCGGGACTGAGTGAAAGCAATGCTGTTGCCGAACTGGTCGATAGCAGGTTTGGAAACAAGTCGCTCGAGGAGTTAATTGACAAGTGGGCACACGACCACAACATCTATATGCGCAACGACGACCTCTACTGCGAACTTTTGAGGATTGCCGAGAAATACCATGACCCGTATGTGAGATAACAGCCCAAGCCATTTGTTGCAAAACTGCGCAACTTATGCCACCAAAAACGGCACAAGTCAGGGGATGCACGGTCTTGTATCGAAGTGAATTAAAAATGAATAATAACTAAAAACTTATTGAAAATGAAAGCGTTAATCAAAGTGTTCATAGTGGTGTTCTTGATTATGTTCCTTATCCCGATGCTGTTTGTGATTGCGGGTGAATTGGGCTTGGCATCGTTGTTTGCAGGTAGCGATTTCGGCTACATACTGCTCACGGTGGTGTTTATTCTGCTGTTTGTCTTTTTCCTGATAAAGATTTTCAGCTAAGATATTGATTATGTTTAACTAATTGTAGAAAGGGCAATAAAATGGAAAAGACTTTCAAAGATGTCGTAAGTGACAAGTTATGTGACTTTATTAATTCAAAGAAATTGACTAGCAGGCAGATGTACGAGACTATAGGTTGTCCGACAATTGAAAGAGAATTTCAGCGGATAGATTTTTCATACAACAACCATCTGTCGGCGCTGAAAAAGTTGCTGGAAGAAAACCGCATTTTGCTTGCAGACTCGTCTTGGGGAAAGGATGAGGCGGAATCGGACAAGTGCAAGGACACAAAGCCTGGTGTCGATGATATGCACCCCAATAGTTTCGGTTACAATAATGTGGGCGGTCCTACATATAAGATAACTTTGTGCAAGGAAGGTGTTGGGGTGGAAGTCAATTTCTGCGAACAGGACATTAGTGGCTATTCAACCATGGACATATCTTATAATTGGCAGACTCGCACCTTCGTGTTCATGCCGATTGATGGCGATGAATCGTCGCAGGACGCTATGCTCGACGTTTTCTGGAGATGGATTGCTCTCAGGTTCTTGGACTGGTCTCTCAATGAAATCCTAAACGAACAGGCGGAACGTTTGGTTTCCAACTTTATGACAGAAAATTTTGAAAATGAATAGGGGTATCATCAAAAATAAATCAGAAAAAATGAATTTTAAGAGTATAAACATTTAAATCTATGTAATTATGGAAAAGAGTATATCTGCATTTGCTGAAGCTTATAAGAATAGGCGCGAAATTCTTGAAAATCCGGGGCAATATCCCGAGGAGATAACGCTTTTTTCTGTTGGGGAAAATTGTTCTGACTGTACGAACAATTACATTTCTGTGGCGCAGTTGGTCAGTTGCTGGCAGCACGAGGAGTATATGATAAAGTGTCCGAAATGCGGTGAGGTCGCGTATGTTACTCGATGGATAGGGAATGTCGGTAGGCACCACAAGGACAAGTTGTATTGGCTTGTAAGGGCGTATTGTCCACATTGCAATACAAACGACTATGTTAGGTCAACGGAACTGAAGGCATCGTGGAAGGAAATGCTGAAGTTGGTGCCGAAAATGCCAAATAAATCCGAAAAAACAAATGGTTACGAAGGTCCTATGTTTACTGTTGCCGAAGCATACGCCAATATGTCCGACATCCTTGAGCATCCCGAGCAATATTCGGAAGAGGTTACGAATTTTTTGGCAGGTGGACTTGGTTGCTGTGTCTATTCACGAAGTGTTTCGGCGGCGGAACTGGTTCGTTGCTGGCAACATAAGGAATATCAGGTTGAATGTCCGCGCTGTGGCTCTGTGGCGTATGTTTATAAATGGGTGGGGCATCTCGGACCTGGCGGCTATTGGACTGTGCGCGTGTATTGTCCGGATTGTATGACGGAATATAGTTCAATAAACATTCTGAAATATAGTTGGGGCGAAATGAGAAAAATATATAATGAGGTTGTTGATGAGTTGAATGTAACTCACACCAATGGAACATCAAAAACTAACATTTAATTCTATGTAATTATGGAAAAGTTTGAAAGATTAAATTATCAGGTTTTGAGTGACGCTTTTGTGCGTAACGGATGGAAAAAGTATCATTTGTTTATGGCTGGCGACTACTGGCTCAAGGGCGACGATAAGATTACTTGTTTCTATAACGGTTACAGGTTGAATGGCAATCTAATCAGCTGTGAGCAGCTTGTCAGGATGCTCGACATTGATGTGCGTTTGCTTCAGGTGGCCGATGCCTTGCATCCGCGTAATATAAATGCCAAATATTGTCGTGCTTTCATTGATGGTGTTGCGTGGGCGGATGACCATCCGGGCACCGAAAGGCTTAGGACGCGCGTGGAGGATATGGCTGAGGATGCCAAAGGTCTGCGTCATCGTTGCGAAACTGCTGTTCTCAATGTTGGCAATGGCGAAAGTTCGCCTTTCCCGTCGGGAATGTACGATGTCACAATGCGCAGTGAAGACAATGCCGGCATCTGCCTACATCTTGAAAACAAGCCCGAAGGCTGGGTGGCTGTGCTGTCGCTCGAGGGCAAGGTTCTCGAACTTGAGGACAACGGCAGGGGCATTTCTGTCGCCGACATTGAGGCGCAGTGCAAGTTGTGGCTTTCGCAGGAAAACAAGTACGGCATCAACAACCGTGTAGCTGCACTGTCGATGTGGGATTCGCTGAATGCAGAAATGGGGAATGCGTAAATTTGAGGAATAAAAAAGTAGTGGAAGACCATATATCTTCCACTACTTTATACTAATAATAATCTAAATTAAGCCTTAGCTGTGTTGCCACCGAAGTTCATTGGCAACTTGGATGTTTGCATCGTTATTGAACCGAAATTTTCCTCGTACTT
>JAGCNN010000126.1 GCA_017645925.1 Bacteroidales bacterium | reverse complement strand
CTTTATGGCTTGCCGTGCCTTGGGGCATTGCTGGATTTCATCAAAAATTATAACAGATTTTCTGCGGTATAGTTTTTTCTTGTAGGCATTCTGGAGAAATAGAAAGATGTAATTCAAGTCCATAAGGTTTGAAAACAAATCCTTTATCTCATCGGAAGTTTCGTTGAAGTCGATGCGGATGTATGAACGGTATTCATTTTGCGCAAACGTCTCAACCACAGTGGATTTTCCTATGCGTCGGGCTCCTTCTATTAGCAATGCAGTTTGTCCATTCGATTCTTGTTTCCACTGCAACATTTTCTCATATACTTTCCGCTTGAATACGATGTTTGCCATTTTGTTTATTTTCAGTAAGTTTAATGTCGCAAAGATAATGCATTTTCTTCTCACACCAAAATTTATTTAGTTATTTTATAGTCCCACACCGAAATTTATTTTGCTATTTTATAGTCTCACACCAAAATTTATTTTGATATTTTATAGTCCCACACCGGAATTTTATTTAGTGTGTGTGTTTAAGTTGTTGAAAATTAGATTGTTTTACTTTGTGATGATTATTTGATGTACAAATTATAAATTTCTCGTTGGGATAAATATGTTGGTTGTTTCACTTTTTTGTAATTTTGCGTTATTACTTTGCTTTATTTTGATGTATAAATTATGAAAAAATATTATTGGTTAGAGGAATATATTTATATGCTGAAAAGAGGAGCTTCGGATGAAGAATTGTTGTCAACTTTTTTTCAGCGCGAGATGGAAAGTCTTACAAGGCCTTATTATGATGTAAAAACCGATGAGTCGTTTACGAGTGCTACGTTGAAAAGTGTTTTGGTGTCGCATAAGGTTCCTGAGAAGGATTTGAAGCTAAAGGCCAACTATCTGTATGTAAAAATGAGTAACATCTCGCTTCGTCTTGAGACACGTAAAAATTGGAAGACAACTTCGATGTGGTTTACGGCACCTTTCCTTTCAAAAAATAATATGTCGGTAATGTGCGAGCCTGAAAATGTATATAGGTTCTTAGTGAAAGCCAACGATGCTGTTCCCCAAATACAGGCTGAATTTGCTGACTTGAAGCGGGAATTGGAGAAAAAACTCAAGAAGTCAATAACTGAATATAGGCTTGAACTAGACAAAAAGGCGAAGGCGCGTGCCGTTTCGGTTGCTTCTGTAGAAGCAATGGCAAAGCAGAAGTTCGGGTTTCTTGATGCCGGTTGTGTGTGGTTTGACCATAAGGTAAACATGTCGCATGTATTTGTGCAGTTTATGGGAGGCAAGCAGCAAATGGATATTCCTGTGAAATACAACAAGCTGAAATCTGCGGTTGAAGTTATGGACAAGGCTGTCCAAATAATCAGGCAAATAGAGGATGCCGAGATTGTAGTGCGCGGAGTTACAAGGATGAGAAAGGTGTACGGTACATTATGGGTATGAAGCGTATTTTTGATATTTTTTGTTCGTTTTTAGGACTTTTAGTTTTGTCGCCATTGTTTCTGATTGTGGCATTGCTGGTAGTGACAACTTCTCGTGGTGGTGTTTTCTATAAGCAGGTAAGGGTGGGGAAGGACTTTCGCAACTTTAAGATTTTGAAGTTCCGTTCAATGCGTCCCGATTCCGACAAGAAAGGCTTGTTGACGGTAGGCTCAAAAGACAATCGTGTGACGAAAGTTGGTTACTTTATCCGAAAGTACAAGATTGACGAGTTGCCACAGTTGATAAATGTACTTGTCGGCGATATGAGCTTTGTTGGCCCGCGTCCCGAAGTGCCGAAGTATGTAGAGATGTACAATGATGAGCAGCGCAAGGTTTTGTCGGTTCGTCCGGGCATTACCGACTATGCATCTATTGAATATCGCAACGAAAATGACATTCTGGCGAAGTCAAACAATCCAGAGCAGACTTACATCAATGAGGTTATGCCTGCAAAGTTGAAGCTTAACTTGCGGTATATCAATGATATGTCGTTGTGGGTAGATGTAAAAATAATTTTTAAAACATTTTTTAAAATTTTTGATTGAAGATTAGAAAAAATGTTGTAGTTTTGCACTCGCAAAATTGCCCAATGGTGTAATGGTAGCATCCCAGATTCTGGCTCTGATAGTTCGGGTTCGAGTCCTGATTGGGCAACTGGATATAAATCGCAAGCATCTAAAAATCAAATGCTTGCGATTTTTGTTTTGGTAAATCGCACCACAATCGCACCACGGATGCGGATAGTTTGCAAAAATATGCCATATTGTCATCGTAATTTTCTAAAAGTGGACAATTTGTCTATACAACTGACTGGTTGTCAGTTGATTTGCTTGATTTTTGGCATTGGTCTGTGCTTTGCTATATGGGTTCACGAACCTGCAAAAGTGGCAGGCTGGAAAAAAGAATATAGAACTTAATTATAGGAGGTTTAATTATGTTACCAGTAGTTAGAAATTCAAGAAGAAACCAGAACGCAAATGTATGGCTTCCATCAATCTTTGAAGATTTCTTCAGCGATGATTTTTTAGGCGTTCCTGTCAGCAGGCAGTTCGCTACACCTGCTGTGAACATTAAGGAGACGGAAAAGGATTACGACATCCAGATTGCTGCTCCGGGTATGACTAAGGACGATTTCAAGTTGAATATCAACGAGAACAATGAGCTTGTGATTTCGCTTGAGAAGAACGAGAACAAGGAGGAAAAGAACGACAAGAACGAAAAGAATGGCACATGGTTGCGCCGCGAGTTCTCATACGCTTCGTATTCGCAGAGCTTTGTAATTCCCGAAGATGTTGAGGTTGAAAAGATTGCGGCAAAGATGGAACATGGAGTGTTGAACATTCAATTGCCTAAGAAGGAAGTTGTAAGCAAGGCTCCTGCAACACGCCAGATTACAATACAATAATTTTGTATTCTTCACTTGTCAAGGTTTTGCCTTGAAAAAAAACAGCAACCGATTAGTGTCGGTTGCTGATTTTTTTTTTTGTCTAATTTTCAAAAGTATAAGCGTGTCAGAAGTCTTGGCTTTTTGCCTTTCAGCTTTCGGTTCCTGAGCGATGACAAAGAGCATCTTTCATTCACCTCATTATCACCATCGTTGCACCAAAGCCATATTCCCTGAACGAAGCATCTTCGTAGGGCAGTTTGTATTGCTTTTCGAGTGATTCGCGGATTGCATTTTTCAGCGTTCCGTTTCCGATGCCGTGAATTAGGACAACTTTTCCTGCTTTATTCATTATGGCATCGGTCATGGTCTTGTGGAAAGTCTGCAACTGTATGTTCAGAATTTCCGCATTTGAAAGTCCGATTACACTGTCAATCAGTTTGTTTATATGCAGGTCAACTTCTACGGTTTCGGGCTGTTTGCGCTTGTGGTAGCGTTGCGAATTGTCTTCTTCGGCTTCATCCTTGCGTGCTATCTGCTCCTCAAATTCCTTTTGTGTCTTTATGGAATTGCCAAGTCCAAGGTCTTCTTTTAGAAGTTCAAAGATGTAGGCCTTTTCGTCAAAGAAATCGTTATCAACAAAGGTGTGTTCTTGGAAAAACTTTATCGGAGTGATTTTTATTCTGCGCTCAAGCATTTCGTGGTAGGTACATTTTGGATTGTCGTACAAAATGCTTTGGATAATGATTTCCTTCGAGTTGTTGATTTGGTCGCGGGTGAGTTGTCCGACAAGTATTTTTGTGTTTGGTTCAAGCGTTTCGGTGTCGATTTTCTCGAATCCGTTTTCGCCACGCAGTACAATGTGGTAAAACACAAAGTAGTTGGAGTCGTTCACAAGGTAGCAGTCAAAACCGTCAAACTTGTCGTCGTAGTTGCGGATGAAGGCGAACATGTATTCGGTCTTCTGGTCTTTCTTGATTTCAATCTTTGGTTTCGGGATAATCGTACCTTCTACCTTTTTTATGTTGTCCTTAATGTTTTCCTTTATGTTTTCTACTATGTTGTTGGCAATTTCCTTGAACTGGGGCTTGGGATTTTCCTTTGCCTTTTCAATCACTACAACCTCTGCAGCAGGAATCGGATATTCAAAATCGTTGTCGTCCCTTACAACTATCTGATTTTTAGGAAGTATCTTTACAACTGTTCCTCCGCCAACATCGTTCAGAAACCTAACTTTATCGCCAATGCTAATTAAATCCATAAGAATTATTATTTTTGCGAAAATTTAATAAAAATGTGGTTCGCAACATTAACATAAACGACTATAATTACGACCTGCCCGATGAAAAAATCGCAAAGTATCCTCTTGCCGAGCGTGATATGTCGAAACTGCTTGTTTTCGATGGCAAAAGGATTGAGGAGGATAGGTTTCGCAATATAAGCACCCATCTGCCATCTGGCGGACTTCTGCTTTTCAACGATACCAAGGTTATAAATGCCCGGATGATTTTTGAAAAGGAAACAGGTGCTTGCATCGAAGTGTTTTGCCTTGACCCGCTGTCGCCATCGGATTATGCGCTTGCTTTCGCTGAAAACAAGTCGTGTTCGTGGAAATGTCTGGTAGGCAACAGCAAGAAGTGGAAGGAGGGAAAACTGCGCAAGCAAGTTTGCGTAGGCGATGTTTCGCTATACCTATATATTACTCGAGTGCGCGAAATTGGAAATTCGTTCGAGATACTTTTCGAGTGGGACAATCCAGATGTTACATTTTCGCAGATAATCGATGCGGCAGGCAATATTCCAATTCCGCCATATCTGAACCGAAGCAGCGAAGAAATTGATAGCGTTCGCTACCAGACTGTTTATAGCCATTACGAAGGTTCGGTTGCCGCTCCGACTGCTGGACTGCACTTCACCGAACGAGTAATGGACGACATCCGTAAGCATGGAATCGATTGTGATGCAGTAACTTTGCATGTTGGCGCAGGAACTTTTCAGCCTGTGAAAACCGATAATGCTGCCGAGCACGAAATGCATACCGAACATTTTGTCGTAAACCGTTCTACAATCGAAAAAATTGCATCAAACCTTGGTAATATTACAATTACGGGAACCACAACTGTTAGAACTGTCGAAAGTTTATATCGTGTAGCTGTACAAGTGTTTGAAAACAAGGATGTTGATACTAACGAATTCGCCGTTTCGCAATGGGAGGCATATTCGGGAAAAGAGAATTACGACACAAAGGAACTTCTTCAGAACCTGCTTTCGTGGATGGACGGCAAAGGTTTCGACAGCATAAGGTGTGCAACGCAGATTATGATTGTGCCAGGATTCAAGTTTAGGATAGTCGACAGGTTGATTACAAATTTCCATCAGCCAAAGTCCACCTTGTTGCTTTTGCTGTCGGCTTTCATTGGTGACGATTGGCGGAAAGTTTACGGATATGCGCTTGAAAATGGGTTCCGCTTTTTAAGTTATGGCGATTCATGTTTGTTTTTGCATAAAAAAGAAAGCTAATGATTGATTTTACGAATATAGAGAAACGCAGAGCATCATACGAAATATACTACTTATGGGTTTGGTATGCTCTCAAGGCATTGTTTTTCCGCAAGTTTGAAATCAAGGGAAAGGAAAACATTCCCGATGAGCCGTTTCTCATAATTTGCAATCACCAGAACGGTTTGATCGATGCTATGCTGCCAGTTTTTGGCATTCCTAATCATAGGATGGTGTTTATTGCTCGAGGCGATATTTTCAAGAAGGACAAAGTTGCCAAGATGCTGAAATGGTGCAGGGTGCTTCCTGCGTTTCGCGTGCGCGACACTGGCAAAGAAAACCTTGGCGAAAACGACAAGATTTTTGAACTTGCAGCCAATATTCTCAACAATGGCAAGATTGTGGGACTTTTCCCCGAGGCGGCTTTGCAGTACGACAAGTCGATGGGCTCGTTCAAGAAGGGTTTTGCTCGAATAGCTTTCCGTGCGGAGGAAATTTCAAATTTCAACCTCCATTTGAAGGTGCTTCCAATGGCAAATTATTACGAAAATTTCTACAGTGCTGGACACAAGGTCTTGCTCAACATAGGAAAACCTTTCGAGTTTGGAGAACTGTTTGATACATACCGCGAACATCCCGAAGCTGCATATCGTCAGCTTGCATTGAAGGCGCAGGATCATGTGCGTCCGCTTATGCTTGATATTGCCGACAAAGAAAACAACGAGCAGTTGGATTCATTGAGGGAAATATATCGTGAAGCCAAGCAAGGCAAGACGGCAAGGCGTATGCGAATGTCGGAGCGATTGGCATCCGACCAGACCATGCTCGAAAACTTTAGGAAACTAAAGGAAGAAAAGCCAGAAAAGTTTGTATGGTTTATGGAGAAGACAAAGTCGTATTCCGATTTGCTTGCCGAGTTGAATTTCAGGAACTGGCTGGTAGGGAGGAAGTTGAGTTTCTTTGAGATGTTGCTTCTGACATTGTTGTCGCTTTTGTTTGCTCCATTTTATGCAGTGCTTTGGTTGTTGAACATTGTTCCGTACAAGATACCAGAACTGGTTGTCAAGAAGTTGAAAGACAAGCGAATGTCGGCATCTATGCGTCTGGGAATCGGCGCTGTTGTGTCGTATCCTGTATGGAATCTGTTGTTGTTTGGACTTTCATTCATAATTCCGTGGCCATGGTGGTGTTCACTTATCTTTTTGGCATTGCTGACGGTTTTCCCGATTCCATTTATTGCACTACGGCATTGGTTCTTGAAGTTTTACCATAGGTGGAGATATTTTGCTAGACAAGGCAAGGATGCTAATTTGAAGAAAGCGCAAAATTTGAAGGCAGAACTTGTTGAAGAACTGAGATTGATGTAATAAAGGCTTTTTCTGTTTCGATTAATTTTGCACAAAGTTCTTGTGTGATAATGTTTTGTTTTGTATATTTGTGAACGAAAAATCATAAAAGAGTTTTGGTATGAAGAGATTGTTTGCAATTATACTGCTTTCCGTTCTGTTATGTGCATCTCTGTTTGCCTACGACTTTTCCGCCGTTTGCGAAAGTGGACAAACTTTGTATTATAACATAACATCGGATGTTGAACCTTATACGGTTAAGATAACAACAGAACAAGTGTTTCTTCCTGATGAAGTAGGTGGAGGATACGATACCTATCCAACCGGTGACCTAGTATTGCCTTCGTCCGTAACATATAATGGAATTGAATACACAGTATCTAGCATTGGTTATTGTGCATTTTGTGTTTGCGATGGTTTGACATCGGTAAGCATTCCCAACTCTGTTACAAGTATTGCCGATTATGCATTTAGTGGATGTTACGGACTTCTGTCGCTAACAATTCCAAATTCTGTCACGAGCATTGGCACAGATGCATTTTGGGGTGTTAAAAATATTGTATATAACGGCAATGTGTCAGGAAGCCCGTGGGGAGCGTTGACAACAAATGGATTTGTTGAAGGATATCTTGTGTATTCTGATGACACAAGAACTAACTTGACGGGATGTAGTACACTGGCAACAGAAGTTACAATTCCCAATTCAGTAACACATATCGGCGAATATTCCTTTGCTTATTGTGGAGAGTTAGCATCAGTGGAGATTCCAAATACTACAACAGAAATAGGTCGTTACGCATTTGAATTGTGTAAAGGATTGACATCTATTACAATTCCAAATTCGGTAGTAGAGATTGGAAGTTGGGCTTTTGGTTGGTGTAGTGGACTTACAGAGGTGACAATCCCTAATTCTGTTAGAATTATTGGGTCATATATATTTTCCGGGTGTAGTGGATTGTCGTCGGTTACAATCCCAAATTCGGCAGTAGAGATTGGCAATGGAGCATTTTCTGGTTGTAGTGGATTAACATCGGTTACATTTCCTAATTCGGTAACAGTAATTGACAGTTATGCATTCGATGGTTGCACTTCCTTGATATCCTTAACAATTCCAAATTCGGTAACAAGCATAGGCAATAATGCATTTAGGGATGTTAGAAATATTGTATATAATGGCACGGCAACAGGAAGTCCTTGGGGTGCATTGATTGTAAACGGATTTGTTGATGGCTATCTTGTATATTCGGACAATACAAAAACAAACCTGACAGGATGCAGTTCGTTGGCAACGGAAATAGAAATTCCAAATTCTGTTTTGAATATTGGCAATAATGCATTCAGTAAGTGCCGTAATTTGTCATCAATATCAATACCCAATTCTGTTACTAATATTAGTGATTATGCTTTTTTCGAATGTAGTAATTTATCGACGGCAACAATCGGATTTTCGGTGACTAACATTGGTCGCTATGCTTTCTGCGAATGTCGTAATCTGGCATCTGTGTACTACAATGGTGATGTAGCAGGGTGGTGTGGAATAACATTTGATTCTTCTTACGACTATTCAAATCCGCTGACATACGCACATAACTTGTATATCAATAATGAGTTGGTAACTGATTTGATAATACCTGAAACGGTAACGGAAATAAAGCCATACGCATTTCAGTACGCGACTTGTATAACTTCTTTAACAATTGGAAATTCAGTTGCTAATATTGGTGATTATGCTTTTGCGGGATGTTATGACTTAACTGGAAATTTGACAATCCCTAATTCTGTCAGAAATATTGGCGGTGAAGCTTTTTTTAAATGTACACAACTTAATTTCTTAACAATTGGAAGTTCTGTGGAGAGCATAAGCTGGAATGCTTTTGCCGGATGCAACAATATTGACACCATATATTCCCTTGCGACAAATCCTCCCACAATAACAATATTGACATTTGACGGTATTGCATCATCTATTCCCATCATTGTTCCCTGTGGCAGAGTCTCTGCTTACCGCAATGCTGGATATTGGCGCGATTTCACAAATATTCAGGAAAATTGTTCTGGCGTAGATGAAAACGAAATCGCAGATTTACAAATATATCCCAATCCTGTAAGTAATACACTGAACATTTCATCATCAGAAGGAATTTCTGAAATTGAAATTGTAAACATGATGGGACAAGTTGTTTTGCAAATGGCTGTGGATAGCAAAAGTGCAGTTTGCGATGTTGAGAATCTGCCAAGCGGGGTGTATGTGGTAAAAGTTTGCTTGTCGAATGGAGAAGCTGTTGTACAACGGAAATTCATAAAGGAGTAAACCATGATAATTATGAAAACAAAATCTATTTTTCTGGCTTTTGTAGTACTTTTATGTAGCAGTGCTTTTGCCTACGACTTTTCTGCCGTATGCGAAAGCGGGCAGACATTGTATTATAATATTACATCGAATGTGGAGCCTTATAGGGTGGAGGTTTTTAAATCGACACTCTATATGACAGGTGATCTTATAATACCAGAATCAGTTGTTCATAATGGCATAAATTATTCGGTAACAAGCATCGGTAGTGAGGCATTTGCTGGTTGCGAGAGGCTTATATCGGTAACAATTCCCAATTCGGTGACGAACATACATAATCGAGCATTTAGGAGGTGCAACGGGCTTACTGCAGTTTATTATACTGGCGATATTACAGGTTGGTGTGATATAACATTTGTAAACAACGAGGCGAATCCGCTTTGTACAGCACATAATCTATACATTGATAACAATCTTGTAACAGATGTAATTATTCCAGAAACGATAACAGAAATAAAAGCGTGTATTTTTTGGGGCGCTACTTGTCTCACATCATTAACAATACATAATTCGGTTACAAACATTGGCAGTGAGGCATTTCGTTGTTGCACGGGGCTAACTTCTGTTACATTTCCTGAGAGTGTGACAAATATTGGCAATTATGCTTTTGGGGCATGTAGCGGACTGGTATCGGTTACAATTCCTGATAATGTGACAAATATTGGCAATTTTGCATTTCGTGAGTGCAGAGGGCTTGAAACAATAACAATTGGGAATTCCGTTAGAAGTATTGGCTGTGGAGCGTTTGGTTTTTGCTGCAACCTGAATACAATAAATTTCAACGCTACAAATTGTAGCATTAATCATTCAGAACTATATAATGAAAATTTGTTTTCTCATTGCAATTCGGATGCAACAATAAATATAGGCGATAATGTTACAATAATACCTGATTGTGCTTTTCGCGGATTATTGGGCAGAGGGACATTAACAATTCCTAATTCAGTTACACATATTGGCGATTATGCGTTTTATAATTGCAGTGGACTTACATTGGTTACAATTCCTAATTCCATTGAGAGCATAGGCGATTATGCATTTACGGGATGCAATGTACAATGTAACGAAGATGACAACGCTCTTTATATTGGAAATGAGGAAAATCAACATTTTATTTTGTACAAGGCGGCTTCGCCCAACATATCATCGTGCAATATTAACGACAACTGCAAATATATTAATTCGTCAGCATTTTCTGGTTGCACAGAACTTGCTTCAATTACAATTCCAAACTCGGTGACATCCATTGGCGGTTATGCATTTTATAACTGTAGCAGCCTGACAACCGTTACAATTCCTAATTCGGTAACAAGGATTGGCTGTGGCGCTTTTTATCGTTGCAGTGGAATAACCGAACCATTATATAATGCAAATTATTTTGTATATTTTCCCAGCGATTATGCTACCGAATATACAATTCCCGATGGGATATGGAAAGTAGTTGGAATGGCATTTTATGGTTGTAGTGGTTTGCAGTCGATTACAATTCCCAATACAGTAACCCATATCGACAGTAGTGCATTTTATGGATGCAGTGGATTAACCTCTGTTACTATTCCAAGTTCTGTAACACATATTGGCATTAGTGCTTTCAGTCGTTGCGATGGTCTTACATCAGTAACTATTCCTAGTTCTGTAACTAATAT
>JAGCNN010000125.1 GCA_017645925.1 Bacteroidales bacterium | reverse complement strand
GGAAGCGACTGATAATTTCTTAATCCAATTGGCAAAGATGAGATTTCTACATCTTTAAGAATTGTCAATATATTGCCGTTCTTTCTCCCCGAACGTAACTCCTCACGAAACATCGTCCATTCATCATGAACATATCCGCTATTCTTTACATATTCGGCTTTGGAAGTTACAACAATCAGGTGTTTCGCGTTTTCAAGAGCATCATCAATAGCTTCACCATAGGCAGCCCTACCAATTTTCCTCAATTCTCTACTTGCCAAAAACACCGACAATCCCGCATCTTTCAAGAACGTATAAACCTCTTCCGCTATCGGATAATCCTCGCTTTTGCTTGAAATAAAAATATCGTACATAACAACTACATTAACAATTTAATAATTACGTATCTAATTCCCCGCCTTCTTCAATATCCACGGAATATATTTTACAATCTCATAGTCCAGCAGTCTTACTTCGTTCAAATCCTTGAACGGTCGAATGTCGTGATGGATGAATTGGAATTTTTTGTTTTTCTGCAAATCAGTACCATATTGGGGAAATAAATACTTGTCTTCAACTACTCCTTCTTCGTTTGCCTTGCGGTAACCCATCAGCAATTTCTCTACATTCCAGCGATTATGCTCAACAGCAGCAAGTTCGCCAATTTCAATATCCGAAACATCATCCATATCACGGCTTGAATCTTCGGCTGAAAGTCCACGCATAGCACGCAAAACTGCCAATTTGGTTGATATTCCGTATGCACAATACAGATTCGACCATTTTAATGCAATGGTAAGGTCCGACCAATATTTATTCGCTTCTTCCCAAATATTTTCATCAGTCATAACATCCAAAACCATGAAGTCTGGGAACTTGTATTTACTATAATCGGTCTTGTTATTTTTATACAGAAAATTTATAAGCTTAGCACGCCTATATGCATAATCTTCGTTACAATAAGCCATATCGTTCATCCCAAAAGGATAAACATTTGCATACCTGCCCCTACGTTCCGACTTAACCAACTTTTCTTTAACAACAGTATTATATGGGTGCTTTTCCAAATCAGACTCCCTCAACTTTGTAACGAAGCTATCCGCCCTGTCCTGACGAATAAATATAGGGATCTCATTATTGTAAACTTCGTCGGGCATATTCATGCCTATGATGAAGTTGCGCCTCTGGTCTGTCAAAGTTATAAAAATAGAAAGCGACTGGTTCTTCCCATCTGTTGCCCAACTGCATATTTCGTCCTGTATTTGTTTCGAAAATATATCACCCTTTATGAACTCAAATTCAACATCAAGGAAACCTTTTTTATTTATATTTTTGGAAAGTTGTTCCTTGCGCATATTTTCATCACTTGTCCTACTTTCCGAAAAGTCCCTGTATATATAAGGTTGCACTTCGAAGAAATGTCTGTTGCGAGTAATAAACAGCGGCATTTCCTTGTCGGCGTTAATATCAATGAAAGTAATACGAGTTTTCATTGCGTTATCGTGCTCAAAATTAGGAAAATGCAGCAGATGTGCGGCTTCCTTGGCAAATGCCACCGACAAGTTGGTTATTCCCACGAATACAATATGCACACGCCTCTTTTCATCGGGCAATATGCCATTTCCATAAATAGACGGATAAGACAAAACCTTGTCGGGATTGCACTTCTCCCTATATTTTCTTTGTACAAGCACCTGCCTTGCCCATCCTTCATAAAAGTTATAAGGAATGAAGTCTATTTTCAAATCCTTTAGTCCGCCAAATATTTCGGAAGTTTTGAACGCCTCGTATGTATCATAATCCTCAAACACACAGGTTATACGACTTGGAACGCTCTGAAAATTACCATCCTTCAAATAGCGGCAGATACTATCAACACACTCGACATTCAGTGCATCGTGAGCCGGTGTCTGCCTATTGCCTACAACATAAATCTCAGCCGCCGATTCAAGGTGAATGTCGGCATAATATTCCATTGCAGTACGATGTCCATAGTTCACTATTATGCGGTCCAAACGATTCTTGGCTACCGATTTCTTTAACATTTCTGTTATCTTGGACGACTCCACCGAAGTCAGAAGCAATATGTATGCATCATCGTCGCGTTCAAATATATCGGTGATTATCGACGGCACCATATCGTCGTAGCCCATTATTATGTGATGTCCCGACTTCAAGTAATGTATAAGTCCGTTGCGATGGCTTTCTATTCTGCGGTCAATAGCATTGGTAATCACACCGATAATCATGCCATTAAAGATAAAAATGCCGAACAGGTAGGTTATGCTGCTTGCAAACAGCATCCAGCCGTGCACGTTTACATCCCAATATAGAGCATTTAGTGCATTTGTATCAAGCAACAGATACAATGGCAACAACCACATTGGCAAGTTTCTACACTCACAGAACTCGCACCATTCTGCTCCCGAAAACGACAAAAGCATAAACGAAACAAGCAATGCCACCAAAAACATTAGCGCCAATATGCCGGTCTGCCGCAATACACTCTGCGACAATGCCCTATCGACAAACAGCCAAAATCTTCTTAACTTAACTTTCATAAATGATCTTTATTAATTTTCTCTATTTACAGCAACTGAAGAAGCGTATTTCTTAATAATCTCCTCATATTCTTTCTGCAAATTATTTTTTTCCGCCATCAATTCATTTTTATCCATATCCTTATATCTTTCTTTAACCAAAACAACAATTTCATCAATCATTTTTTCATTGTTCTTGATAACATTTTCCACATACTTATATTTTTTAGCCTCCATATTGGCTAATTTTACGGCATCCCTATCGGCCACACTCCACTCTCTCCTTTTTATCTCCATATCCATTTTGCTCTTAAGCTCTCTCCTATGCCATAGCAAAAAAACTAGTGCGACAACAATAACAACTATACAAATTGTAGCACATATAACAAGCGCCACATACACATCGTACATGCCATTGAGAGACATTTCTTGACCACTCATAAATTTATCACATCCTATTGAACCCATAACATATTACATTTAATTATTTAACAATCAATTATTTTTTATTACTATCATTTTCTGCAATTTTTGCCTTTACATCTTCTATTTTTTTCCTTATTTTCTGTGTGTTTTCATGTTCTTCGCCATAGATTTTTTCTCTTATTACCAATGATTTGTTGTAATATTCTAGAGACTTGTCATAATCGCCTAGTCTATAATAAACAACGCCTATGTTATTGTAACTTTGGGCTTTTTCCGGATGCACATCGCCATAGACTTTTTCTCTTATTACCAATGCCTTGTTGTAATATTCAAGAGCTTTGTCGTAATCGCCTCTGGCATAATAAATGGCCCCTATATTGTTATACCCCATAGCAGTATCAGGATGTTCTTCTCCATACACCTTCTCATATATTTCTAAAGCCTTGTTAAAATAATTAAGAGATTTGTCGTAATCGCCTCTGGTGTAGTAAATAGGTCCGATATTGTTGTAACTCATGGCTGTATCTGGATGTACATCTCCATACACCTTCTCATATATTTCTAAAGCCTTGTTATAATATTCAAGAGCTTTATCGTAATCGCCTAAACTATCATAAAGCAAACCTATGTTATTGTAACTTGCTGCCGTATAGGGATGCTCTTCATCAGAGACCTTCTCAAATATTTCTAACCCCTTGTTATAATATTCAAGAGCTATGTTGTAATCGCCTTTGGTGTAGTAAATAGATCCAATATTGTTGAAACTCTTGGCTGTACTAGGATGCTCCTCGCCATAGACTTTTTTTCTTATTACCAATGATTTGTCATAGCACTCCATAGCCTTGTCGAAATCAGCAAGCGAACCATAAACATGACCCATTTGGCAATATGCTTTCGCAATATCCTCACCATCCGTACCATATAATTCTTCTACCAATGGTAACATCCGCAAACAAACAGCTTCTGCTTCCTTGTACATTCCATAATCTTTAAGAAAATCGGCATAATCATATAGCAAATCCGCATATTTTTCCTTATCATAATCCACCTCAGACGCCATCTTGTCGGCTTGGGCATAAAGCTCGGATGCTTTTTGTATGCGCTCCTCGATTGGTATGGAAGCATCGGACATAACGGTTGAGGTCTTTAGCAACAGTTCCTCTATAGAATGTATTACATTCTGCCGCTTTTGCTCGGTGATTTCACGGCTTTTCTTATAGTCGGACAGATTGCGGTCGGCGTCCCTCTCGGCTTCTTTCAATATTATGTTTGCCTCGCAAACCTTGCCAGCCTCGAAAGCTTCCATTGCTCGGCGCATCCTATCGGTTATGCGCTCACCCTGCAACCGAGATATGCGCTTTGCAGTATCCAGAAGAGAATCCTGGTACTGAGCAAATTCTTCTTTCTGCTTGTTGTACTTGTTGAGTTTCGGCTGAAGCTTTTCTATGATTTTTTCAACTTCCTTCTGCACTTCCTCGTACTCCTCAAGATATTCCTCGTCGTCAGGATGCTTCTCAAGCTTGTCCTTCTTTTTCTGCAGCTTCGTTTTCTTTTCCTCTAATTCCAACTGCAGTCCCTCTATTTCATCGTGAAGTTCATTGATTTCATTCTGCTTTTTACGGTAGTCCTCGTTTTCAGCGGCAAAACGAAGTTTGTCCATACTAGCAATAGGACTGTCCATAAACATAACCCTGCCATTGTCAACCTTCAGTTTGCCCATACCGCCGCTTTCGAGCAACATCAATTGCATTACGAAATGCAGCTGCATGGAATCCTTGTTGCTATAGACAGACCAATAGTGCCCCATCTCATCGAAAAGACGATTCTTGAAATTTTTCAATTCCTCACTCTCGAACTCTCCGCTGTTAAGCTCCCTGCAATAAACATAAACCTTGGGCTTCTGTCCCGTACGGCGATACTCCTCCGATGCCACATCAAACTCTTCAAGAGTCCATTTTCCTGCTTTAATATGAAATAGCGCAAGAAACATATCGCACGAACGAACCTTCTCGTTGTACTCGTCCTGCTTACGGCATCCATTATAGGCGGCATCATAATCCTCCCATTCGAAAAGCTCTATGTGAATGCCCTGCTTCTCGCATATTCCATTCAACCTGCGAACCAGATTGCCAAAGGCATTGCGGTCGTTTTCCATTTCCTCCGACGATGCCAAAAATATGTTTATTGTTCTGCGAATGTCCATAATGACTGATTTTTATATTCAACAACTACTCCATTTTTTCCAACCTCCACCCCAACTTCAATATTAGTTTCAATGTTCCCATAGCCGTCCTGCGGTCGTAGTCCTTTTCGCTTTCGGGAAGTTCGTCGTAATTGACAAGGCAGGGATGCTTCTTCTCGGCATCATTGCGCTCCGCACCGTATGTCCAGCCATCGTCAATACGGCCCTTCGCCCACACTTCATGCACATTGCGGGCAATCTGTTCCATAAGTGAATTCAATTCTTCTGGAATTATAACATCCGATGTATCAATTGGTTTTGGCACATAATTGTTGCTACTCATATCCACTACTATTTTTGCAACAAAGATAATTACTTAATTTGAGGGGAACAATATATTCCTATCTATTGTTGTCCAGAAAAAAAATGCTCAAACACTATAAAATCCTTGTTGACACTGCCTTACATAAGAATATTTATGATGAGGCTTGTCATTCCGGAAACCTGATTGAACCTGCGATACGGCACGGGGAGCAGTGTGAAATCGGTTGTCCGGAACGTTGCTTGCAACCTCACGAAGTAATCTGTTAACGTATTATTAGAGAATAGATTCCGTACAAACAGGCTCACACGACACGTTCCTTAGTCGGTTCGCTTTGTTTTACGGAATGACTACGAGTATGTTTGACAGACAACAATAATACCTATCAAAATTCACCTATCGGCACAACGGAATCCTTGCTGTAAAGGTACAAGGAACGGTAATTGCAACCGTAGCCAATCCAAAAACCTTTTGCTTCTTGTCCTTCGGGTGCTACAATGTTGGTCTTTACAGTAGCAGGATTGGTGAAAGGATTGCCATCGGTAAGATAGTTCCTGTACCACGATTCCCAGATATTGTACGAAATATTGTCGATTGTTGACAATTTCAGCGACACAGAATCGCCTTCGCGGAAACAGAAAATGTCGCCAAGCTTATCAATAAACGAATCGCGTTCCTCCTGTGTGAAAAAGTTGTCGTAGTATGCATTGCGTTCCAAACCCTTCACTACCATGGCAAACGACATTTCCTCGCCGTCGGCAAGCTTGTCGCTTATTATGTGGTTCAAGGCGTATGGACGGTAATACATCGGCTGGAATTGATTCTTGACGTGGATGGAATAGTAGTTGCTCTGGTTCTTCGGGTCGCGCCAGTTGATACGCATTACAGCAAAGGTATCGCTCATAAAGGTCGGAAATACCGTATCAATCTTGATAGTATCGGGAATGTACGTTGACGATGTATAAGTTTTTCCTTCGTACAAAATCTTCAGGTCGTAGCGGTGGTTTAGTTCACCTTTGAACTTTGTTCCCATGAAGCATTTGTACGGCCAGCGCTGGATAGGCAGGTACTGCAAGGTGTCGGAAATGCTGCCGTCCGAAACTATTACGGTAGCCTTTGTGTCATTAATCTGCAAATCGTTTACTGCATTGGAATCAAGTTCTTGAAAATATGCAGTGCTTTTCGACAGGAAAACTACTGGATAGTCGTCAAAATCGACATAGCCGTCAACCACCAGACAAGGTTCCGACTGCGGCAAGTCGAGCGTAATGTCCTTGATGCACGACGAAATTGCCACCAACGACAGCAACACGGCAATTATCGAAATCTTAAGCAAATTTTCTCTCATCGGCATCAGAATTTAAAGTTCCATGTTATGGCTGGCAAAATAGGAATAATCGACAACTGCTTTGCAACCGTCTTGTAGGTGCCATCCTTCACATTTCCAGTGTTATAGACATAAATGAAATATGGATTCTTGTGGTTGTAAACGTTGTAGATTGAGAAGTTGAACGACGATTCCCAGTTCTTCTTCGTCTTCAAGTCGTATGTTACCGAAAGGTCAAGACGATGATATGCAGGCATACGGTACGAATTGCGCTTACCATACACATTTACATAATCGCCATCAATCATATACGAAGCAACCGGCAAGGTCGTGGTATTTCCCGTTGCATAAACGAAAACTGCCGATGCTGTAAGCCTTTCTGTAATCTGATAGGTGGCAGTAACGGAAAGGTCGTGGCGACGGTCGTACTTGGCAGGGAATGGATTTCCGTTGTCGATGTCATCGAAAATCTTGTCGGTCTTAGACCAAGTGTAGCCAATCCAACCAGTGAAAAGCCCGACACGTTTTTTGAAAAAGAATTCCACACCATAGGAATATCCCTTGCCGAAGATGAAATAGTTGTCGGCGTTGTCGGAAATGTCATCACCGGGCAAAGCACCATCCATGTATTCAATCTGGTTTTTCAGTGTCTTGTAGTAAACCTCAATCGAACCTTCAAACTTGTCGTTGAAAAGGTTCTGGAAGTATCCTAGAGCGTACTGGCTGCCCTTCTGCGGCTTCACGACATCGCTGCAAGCCACCCACAGGTCAATCGGCAAGGTCGTTGCCGAAATCGATGCCAAATGTATGTATTGCGAATTGCGCATGTACGAGGCCTTTATTGACGAATTTTCGGTAAGCGAAACCTTGAACGACGCACGAGGCTCAATATCCCAGTAAAATGCCACAGGCTGATTGTCCTTGTAACGGATTTCATCAATCGTATTCTGGTGCAATTCGTCCTTTATGTAACGAGTAAATGGTCCCACCTGAACGAAATACGAATTACGCACACCAAGATACAGCGTAAAGCGGTCGTTTATCTTGAAATCGTCGCCAATGTAAATTCCTACTTCGTGGGCAAACTGGCTGTTATTGTTCGAGAAGTCGGAACCAAGCGTGGTGTCGGAAATTTCGGCAACCAGCGTATTGGGCGTAAACTTGTGATGCGTGTATTGAACGCCGAACTTTACTGTATTTTTCGGCCCTGCAAGCCATGTGAAATCCTGCTTCAAGTTCCAGTCGTTTATTCCAGACTTCTGCTTTATGGCAAAACCGGAAGCATTTTCGTTGTTTTCTGCATTTTCGTCAACCATAGTCAGCATCTCAACGGAAGTATTGAACTTGTAGTTCGACCAGATAAGGCTTGTGTTGGAAAAGAACTTGTTGTTGAACACATGATTGTAGCGCAAGGTAACAAAGCCATTTCCCCACGGCATATTCATGTTGAGCCCCATCTCCTTGCTTCCGAAACGGAACTTGTCGTAACCATAGTAACCGCTGAGGTATAGTCGGTTGTTGTCGTTTATAATCCAGTTTGCCTTGGCGTTCACATCGAAGAAGTAGTAGCCCGAAGTCCTCAGCAACGAAGTTTTCTTCGTGAACGGACGAATCAACGCATCAATGTAGGTTCTTCGTGCCGAAACTATGAACGAAGCCTTGTCCTTCACGATAGGTCCCTGTACAGTAAACCGCGACGACACCGAACCGATTCCGCCCTCAAGATGATATTCCTTCATGTTTCCGTTCTTCATGGAAATGTTTAATACAGAGCTAATTCGTCCGCCATATTCGGCAGGCATTCCTCCCTTGAACATCTCCATATCCTTTACGGCATCGGCATTGAAAACCGAGAAGAAGCCAAAAAGGTGCGATGCATTGTAAACGGTCGCCTCATCGAGCAGAATCAGGTTCTGGTCGGGACCACCGCCACGTACATAAAAACCGGCATTGCCATCGCCAGCCGACTGCACACCAGGCATCAACTGTATGGTTTTCAACACATCAACCTCACCCATGAAGGCAGGCAAAGTTTTTACCGTTTCCACAGGCAGACGCAAGACGCTCATCTGGCTGCTTTGTACATTGGCTTTGCGCTCGGCTGTAACCACCACCTCCTGCGTCATTATTGCCGCTGCCGACAGATGCACGGTTAGCGTTTTGTCGGCGGTCAAGTTGATGTGCAAAGTGTCATCATTGTAGCCTATGAACGAATAAATTATGTCGTATTTTCCACTTGGAAGCGTGAGCGAATAGAAACCGTAGCCGTTTGCGCTTGTGCCTATTGTCTGTCCGGCAACCATCACGTTGGCACCAATAAGGTCTTCGCCCGTAGCTTTGTCCTTTATGTAACCGCTTATCGTATATTTCTGTGCAAAGATGATTTGTGGCAACAACATAATTGCCAACAAGATACCATATACAATAAAACGTCTCATCTCCTATTTTAGTGGGGCACAAAACTAAGAAAATATATCGTATGCACCTAAAATTATAACAATATTTTTATTGCATGAAATTACCTTTCCAAATAATCCCATATCTCCTCGACCTTACCTATTGTATAGTCGGCGCCGCTGTCAATAAGCTCCTGCTTGGTGCGAAATCCCCATAGCACACCTATTGCGGTAAGTCCTGCATTTTTCGCCGTTACCATATCAACGTTGGAATCACCGAGATAAAGGATTTCGTTCTTCTCGGCAGGGCATATTTCTATAATCTTGTTTACAATAGTCGGGTCAGGCTTTGTTGGAACTTCTGGACCTGTGCCAATGGTCGCTACAAATTTTATGTCGGGGAAGTAGAAATTCACAACAGCATCTACACCTTCCTGATACTTGTTTGAGGCTACCGCTATGTTTATACCCTTGTCGTTCAGGTTTTTCAGCAGAGGAATTATACCTTCGTACGGACAGGTTTCCTCGTGAAGATGCCCGTTGTAGCGAATGATAAATTCATCCAATATCTGCTTACAGAAATCGTCGTCAGCACGGTATTCTTCGGGCAGGGCGAGCCTTATGAGCCTGCGGATTCCCGAACCGATGAAATAGCGATATTCGTCGTGTGTGTGAAGCGGGAAACCGTGTTGCTGCAATACGTAGTTGCAGGCGTTTGTGAGGTCACCGATGGTGTTGAGCAGTGTGCCGTCGAGGTCGAATATTATGAGTTTTGTCATTGTCGTAATTTTGAGGATGCAAAGGTACGAAATATAGTTGACACGGCAAAGGACTGTTGTGAAGCGCATGGCAAATGACTATATTCGGTTTTGTCAGATTACTGCACTAACCAACGAGCTAAAGGTTGCCAATCCAGATAACATTGAAAAAAAAGACAACCTTGACAACTCTGGACAACATTCCAATTCAAGCGGAAAAAAGTTGTCTTTGTTGTCCTTAAAACAAATTAGGCGCTTGCTTACTTAAAACAAAATTCTTATTTTGCACCGCTAACGAATTGAATGATGTATGGAAAAGAAATTTGATAGCCTAACTATATTTGAATTTGAGCAGCAATTCCACGATGATGAAGCCTGCCTCAAATACTTTAGCAAATTAAAATGGGCAAACTGTTTTGTATGCCTGCAATGGCACACACACTACTGTAGCCACACAAAAGCAAGCCGTATGAGCTACAATGTACCAAGAGCCTCCATATATAGTCCCAGATCGCAGGGACATAGTTCTACAAGCTGAAGTTTCCGATACTCAAGGCGTTCTGGATAATTTACCTGATGGCTACAAGCAAGGAGGGAATATATTCTACAAAATTGAGCAGAAAACTAGGGTTAAGGCAGAAGACATGCTGGCTGTTCAAACACAAGGTTACGAAAGCAATGTCAAGCAGCGGCAGATATCCGTTTTATCCCAAATCGGTCGTTAGAAAATATAGAAAGTTGTGGTTGTCCTTGTAAATGATTGTTATACAGGTATTTATAAATCAAATTTTCTAATGACAGCCATTAGAAAAATGTTCTTGTAATAACCTATGCATCAGCCATTTACATACACGACCACGCATAACAACCTTTTAATGACCGATTTGGGTTTATGGCAAAGTCAAGGTTGACGAAACTGTTGTTGGCGGCAAGGAGTAAGAAGCGATTCGTCGCAAGAACATAGAAATGAAAATAGTAGTCTTCAACATTGAGTTGATCAAGGAGGGCATCGGTCGTGCCCACCAAATGCAAGCTCAAATGAACTTGGAAAGTTCAAGAACGACACAACAGATAGTGACACGCAACATTACTGCGTTTTTTTCTACGAAAGCCACTTTCAAACCAGCCTTAGACAATAAACTCGTATTTCTTTGGGTATAAACAGGGAAACTTTACCTCTTTATCGTAACGCTGCCTTTCCTTGGAGCAAAACCATCGCCAAGATAAATAACATACCAATATGTATCGCTTGCAATCATTCTTCCCCCATAGGTTCCATCCCACTCGCAAACTGCACCTTTAGAATAAAAAACTTGCTTGCCATAACGGTCATAAACAGAAACCTTTGAATCGGGATACATATAAAGCCCTGTTATAATCCAAGTATCATTGAAACCATCGCCATTGGGAGTAAAGAACGACGGTATTCCAAGTGAAGCATCAAGATAAGTCTGCATCTGGTCCGTACAATGATTAACATCCTGAACTACAATATCGTAGAAAGCAGAAGGGAGATTATCAAAAATATTGGACGACTGCCAAGTTTCTCCATCTGCCGAATAGTAATATGGCGGGGTTCCTCCTTGTACCTCTACAATAACAAGACCTTTCCCAGATGTTATTTTTATAATTTCGGGATAGTTGTCGGAGAAACTTGCCCGCATTGAAGTACTTGCTGTACAACCGCTTGCATTGGTTACACTTACAGAATAATACCCTGCTGTAGAAATGTCAATATATGGATTTGCAGTACCATTGTTCCACGTATATGTTTCGTACGTTGTGTTAAGGTAAAGCCTCCTCGAATGCAATCCACAAAATACAGTATCGTTCCCAAAGAATGGCTCCATAATATTATGCTTGGTTGCATTAACCTCATCGCTTATTGTACAGCCACTTACATCGGTAACAGTTACCGAATAGATACCCGACGAGTATATTTCTATCGAAGCTGAACTTTCGCCTGTATTCCACATGTATGCCTCATATCTATTTGAAGAAGAAAGTCTTGCGTAGTCCTCACAGAAATTCAAGGCATCGGGAAGACCAAAAGGAGGAACATTTATTACATTGATATGAATCGTATCATAACCGGAACAACCATATTCATTAGTTACACGCAACCAATAAGTTCCTGATACGTTGACTCCTATTGCAGACGAAATTTCATTCGTACTCCACAGGAAAGAGCAATTCTGATATGTTATAGAAGATTCTAGATTTACTTTACCATCGGTACAATAGGTGGAATCAGGACCAAGGTTAACCTTTGGAACAGCAATCTCGTTTACAATTATGGAATCAACAGCCACGCAAGTATTCTCGTCGGCAGCCTCAACTCTAAGCACACCACCATTACTAACCCATACAGAACGACCAGAGACGCCATTGCTCCACGAATATGACACAAAGCCATCGGGAGCTGTTACCCTAACGCTATCGCCATAACAGAAACTCTTGTCGGCACCGAGTTCTATGCTTGGTCGAGGGTACTTGTGAGTTGTGAAAGTGTCGTAGTAATAGCATATACCGTTGTATGCCCTGACCGTAAAGGTATATTCAAGTGGAGTTACAAAAGTCGAAGCATTCATGCCATTTGACCAGTTGTACGAAAGGAAACCATTGGCTTCAATCGTAAGCAGCTCGTCAGGACAGAAATAATAGTCATCCTGAGGCAAAACATCAATATCGGAATACTTTGATAAAGTTACTGATGCAGATGCAGTACAAGAGTTTGCATCGGTTACAGTTACCGAATATACTCCGGCATCAAATGCAGAAATACTCTGCGTTAGTGCGCCTGTATTCCATACATAATCAGCCATATTACCTACTGCCGAAATTTCCACCGTATCATTAGGGCAAGCAGTTGGAATACTTGGCAACTGGAACGTTGGTGCTTGCGGCGGCGACAGCGTAAGCGTTGTAGTTATAAAGCAATTGGCATTATCAACTACAGTAAGCGTATAATTGCCAGCAGAAACACCGCTAAGAGATGCCGATGTAGAACCATTTGACCAATAATAGTGGTATGGAGTTTCTCCGCCTTCAATCACAATGCTAGCATTCATATTGTTGGCATTACAAGCAACACTAGAAACCGAGTAGCGTCCGAAACTCATATACCTTTCAAACTTAATAAGCAAAGCATCCGACTGACCATTAGAAGTTTCACTATCATCATTTATTGTAAAAGACGAATAAAAAGCTCCACCAGCAACAACATTATTCGCATAATCGAGAGCAAGTGCATTTACCGAATTTGAACTTGTCTGATTGCCCAAGAAACTCATATTCACATTGTTGTCGGCGCCATACCTAACAATAAAGTAATCGCTTCCGCTACCAGACGAAGTTGCACTTGTAGAGCCAAAATTGATTGTTCCCAAATAGTTTCCAGCAAAATAGGCATTACCATACAAATCACAAAGGATATCAGCGACTTCCAAAGTTCCGCCTCCAGTAAATGAAATCTGCCCTTGCGAAGTACCATCGGAAGCCAACCTTTCTACAAGAGGATTTGCATTAAGCTGCTTGTAAGCCCAATACACATCTCCTGCCGAAGTTACAGCAAGAGCCTTCACGCTGTCGTTGCCCGAAGTTCCACGCTGAACAGCCCACTGCACACCACCCGACGAATTGAATTTTGCAAGGAATACATTCAAGTCACTTGTCGATTGCATATTTGTTCCACCCATCGACAAATTACCCTTGAACTCACCTGCGAGAAAAATATTATCGTAATTGTCGCAAGCCAAGCGCCTTCCATAATCGTGCGATGAAGCAGCATAAGTCATTGACCATAAGATACCGCCATCACTGTCAAACTTCACGAGAAAAGCATCATCTCCACCACGTGCATCTTGAAAGAACGAAAGCGGACCAACCTGCAAGGCATAGTTGAAAGAGCCAGTAACAAGCACATTGCCGCTACCATCTACTGCAACATCGTATGCATTGTCATCGTTGAAACAACCAAGAGTCCTTACATACTGATAGTTGCCATTGTTGTCAAGTTTCAACAAAAAGCCATCCTTTGCTCCACGAGACGGAAACGCATTGCCATCAAAAGAAGTGTTATCATTCGACAAACCAACCACATATACATTGCCATCAGCATCTACTGCAACTGCATTTGCACGCTCAACAGCATTACTTCCGCCACTTTTAATCCATACAAGCGAACCATCAGGATTCAACTTGGCAACATAAAAATCGGTATTGCCAGCAGAAACAACCGAATGCCCGTCCAATGATAATGTTTCAGAAAAACTTCCAACCAAATAAATATTTCCTTGATTATCAACAGTCAAATCCGAAACAGCATCAACATTTGCATTTCCATAGCTTTTCATCCACGAATAGCCCACACGGTCGCCACAGTCGATGCTATCGGCAGCATGCTGCGCATAAGCAACCGTAACACCCAAAAGCAACAATATCAATGCAAATATTCTATTCATAGGCAATTCTAAAAATCATAAACCATTGAAGCCTCATTATGCTTGTCCAAAGTTGTAAATTTGTCGCGATACAACCTGAAACCCAACGCAATCTGATGAGTTCCAAAGTTATACCTTTGCAAGCCAGTAAGACCAATATCACAAAGATAGGAAACAGAAATTCCCTTATATACAACACCAACCATCGGAGAAATCGAAAGCGGACTATAATTTCCGACATCAAGCGTCTGCTTATATGTAAGACCTATCACAAATTCGTTTTCGTCCTTTGTATAAATAGTATGAATCTTGTTTCCTGACAAGAATTTTACTCTCATGCCGAGGTCTATCTGGTTCAAATTCTTCATATTGGTCTTGTATATCAGCAAAGGAGCAACCTGCATATTGGTAGCAAGCCAAAAAGTCTTCCCAACATGTACATTCATATTTACACTTGGCGAACGTTCCAATTCAACATTATAAGCTGGACAAACCCATTGCAGCAATCTATTGAAGCTCACACCGGCAATTAGTCCGCCATGTGTCAGCAGTACGCCAAAATCAGCATCGTAGCCAAAATAATTTCGCTTGCTGTAGTCAACAATCGGGTCGTAAATGTCCCTGTCGAAACGGGTTTCATCGTAGGTATGCATAAATAATGTTACACCCATGCCAAACGAAAGTATTGTCCTCGTCTGCCTTTTTGTTCGCATTAGAAACTGAAATGAACCGTTTACATGCACACCTGTCTGCGAATTTGCACCATTCTTGTCGGTATAGAGGAAGCCACCAAGTCCGCCATCGCGAGCCTTGAAGCGGGAACGGTACATCAAAAAAGTCGTACTAGGAGTTTTTTCCGGACCAAACCCAATCCATTGCTGTCTGTGCGCAGCCTTTACCTGAATAATGTCAACCAAGCCTGTAAATGCAGGATTCAGCAAGGTGTTGTCAAATACATACTGCTCATACACAGGGGCTTCCTGAGCACGCACAACCATTCCTCCAAGAAGAAACGTGAACATTAAAAGCAATATAGACTTCCAAATCCTACACATACAAATATTCTACAAAAACAGCCTGCAAATGTAGCATATTTTATTAAAACACACTCATCCTCTTACAAAATGAGGCATTTCTTCGGGTATTACTATCGAAAGTTCGACTAATCCAGCCACTTTCCCGTCCTTATGCCACGGACTTTGGTATATAAGCTTCTTCTGTCCGTTCTTAAATATGGTATAGGCATTGGTAGAGCCAGTTGCCAGCATATTCTTAATCATTGCAGTAGCCCTTTCGCCATGACAATCGTAAAGCGACTTGCCGATTAGCGATGCACCACCACGTGCCTCCCATGTTGCACAAGCCTTGTCGTTCATATATACGATTATGCCTTCGCTATCGCAAACAGTTACCGCAAAGGGAGTTTCCTTCAAAAAGTCTTCAGTAATTTCCATCTTAACCAATGTTTACCTTTAATGTCTGAACCCTGTCGGGGCCAACCGACAGGTACGAAATTTTAACGCCAGTTTCCTTCGCTATGAACGACAGGTAATCCTTCAGCGGCTTGGGCAAATCGTCTTCGCCCTTACACTTTGAAATATCCTGCTTCCAGCCGTCAAACTCAATGTAAACAGGCTCTATGCCTTCATTCATCTCAAAAGGAACATAATCCACTTCCTTGCCATTAATTCTGTATGCCACTGCAACTTTCAACTTATCAAAGTCATTCATCACATCGGCCTTTGTAATGATGATGTCGGTAACACCATTGAGCATAACGGCATACTTGAGAGCTACCAAGTCGAGCCAACCGCAACGACGCGAACGACCTGTTGTTGCACCGTACTCATTGCCAATTCTGCGCAAGGTCTCTCCTGTTTCATCAAAAAGTTCTGTCGGGAAGGGACCGCTGCCAACACGTGTGCAATAAGCCTTAACAATTCCATACACCTTCCCTATCTTCGACGGAGCAACGCCAATTCCCGAACATACTCCCGAAGCCAATGTATTAGATGAAGTTACAAACGGATACGAACCGTAGTCAACATCAAGCATAGAACCCTGTGCTCCCTCTGCCAGAATGGACTTGCCTTCAGCCAACGCCCTATTGACATATATTTCGGAATCCACAAAGTTGAAAGTCTTCAAATAGTCTATTGCCTCGAACCACAATTTTTCGTAGTCCTCGTTTGTTTCGGTAAAACCATATCCTACCATAACTTTCTGGTGGTGAGCCTTCGTGGTGTTGTACTTCTGCACGAAATCAGGGCTGAACATATCGCCCATGCGCAGACCAATTCGAGCAGTACGGTCGGTATATGTAGGACCTATGCCCTTCTGTGTGGAACCAATCTTGCTTGCACCCTTATATTCCTCGTATGCCTTGTCCAAAAGACGATGCGAAGGCATAATAAGATGCGCTTTCTTGCTGATAAGCAAATTGTTGTGCAAATCTGCACCGAGTTTCATAGCCGCTTCTATTTCCTCTTTCAGGATTACAGGATCCACCACTACCCCATTGCCAATGATATTCATTGCCTTTGGACGGAAAATTCCCGATGGAATTGTGTGAAGCACGTGCTTTATGTTGTTGAATTCCAAGGTATGTCCAGCATTCGGACCGCCCTGAAAACGGGCAATAATGTCATACTGGGGCGTAAGCACATCTACAATCTTTCCTTTGCCTTCGTCGCCCCACTGCATACCTAACAAAACATCTACCTTCATTTTTCTGTTTATTTTTTGTTTTTTAATTCTTTACAATTGCTGCATATTCCATATAAAGTCAAGAAATGGGAAGCCACATCGAACCCATATTTCTGCGACACCTCCTCCTTGACATCTTCAACCTTCGACAGCGACACCTCGTATATCTTTCCGCACTGACGGCAAATAAAATGGTCGTGCCTGATACAGTCCATAGTCTTCTCGTAGGTGTTGCCCTTGTCAAACTGATGCTTCACCAAAAGCCCCGCATCTATCAGTATGTCTATGTTGCTGTACAAGGTCGTCAAGCTCACACGATAGTTTTTCTTCTTCATTGACTCATAAAGAGTTTCAATGTCAAAATGTCCAAAACTGGAATATATCTCGTCAAGTATTGCAAAACGCTCGGCTGTTTTTCTAAGCGAATGACTTTCGAGATAATTCGTCAAAATATCGTGAGGCGAAATGCTTTTGGTTTCCATATCCTAATAGTAAAATTCGTCTCCGCACTTTGGAATCTGAATATTGCTATATCCCTTGCTCATAAGGTACTCGCGATAGAACTTCTGCGCATCGTAGTCGCCGTGAACGAGGAATATGTTACGAAGCTTTTCGGGAGCCTGGCACGAAATGAAATCTCCCATCTCAATGTAGTCGCCATGACCACTCAACGATTCAATCTTCTCAATGTCGGCGTTCAGAGGATGTATATTTCCAAATATTGAAATTTCATGCAGGCCTTTCTCCTGAATCCTTGCTCCAAGAGTTTCCGGTGCACAGTATCCTACAAGCATTATTGTGTTGCGCGAATCCTCGATGCTGTTGGCAATATGATGCTTAACTCTTCCGGCTTCAGCCATTCCCGACGCCGAGATTATTATGCATGGCTTCTTGGTGGTATTCAGTTCCTTCGACTCGTTTGCACTTTTCACATAATGCAATGTGTCAAAATAAAAAGGATGCGGATCATTCTTCATTGTCTCAATGATGCCATCGTTGTAACATTCCTTGTGCATCTTGAAAATTTCGGTAGCATCAACCGAGAGAGGACTGTCAACATAAATGTCGATTTTTGGAAGAATGCCTTCGTTGTAGAAATTATTGAGCATATACACAATTTCCTGAGTACGACCGACACTAAACGAAGGAATTATGAGCTTACCGCCACGCTGTACGCAAGTGTTGTTGATTACATTGTAGAGGTCAAGTTCGGTTTCGCGGTCCTGCTCATGTATTCGGTTGCCGTAGGTTGCCTCAGTAATAAGTATATCTGCCTGAGGAAATGGCACTGGCGGCTTTACTATTCGGTTGTGAGGACGGCCCACATCGCCTGTATATGCTATTCGTGTTACGTTGCCGTCTTCCTCGATGGTTATGTTAACCACCGCACTGCCAAGCATGTGACCGCTGTTGGTAAACCTCACTGTTATACCTTCGTCCACCTTGTAGTCCTGTTCGTAAGGCACAGCGACAAAAATTTTCATGCACTGTTCTGCATCCGAATGCGTATAGATTGGGTTCACACGAGGAAGCCCCTGCTTGAAGAGCTTCTTGTTGTACCACTTAATATCAAGTTCCTGAATGAAACCCGAATCGGGAAGCATAATCGAACACAAGTCCTTGGTTGCAGGCGTACAGATGACCTTACCCTTGAAGCCGTTTTTATAAATATAAGGTATAAGCCCTGTATGGTCGATATGGGCATGCGACACAAGTACATAGTCAATTTCCGATGGTTCGAAGCCTAAATTCCTGTTTGCAGCATCCGTTTCCATTCCCTTTCCCTGAAACATTCCACAGTCGAGAAGAATCTTCTTTCCCGAATTGGTAATTATCAAATGCTTGCTACCAGTAACTTCGCGAGTTGCACCAATAAATTTTATCTTCATCTTCAATATTTTAAAACTTGTACGGATGGCAAAACACCCCGAACAAAACAAGTTTCAAACTTACGGCTTTTTTGCGGCATGACCGCCGTTTTGCTTTAATTTTTATGAACAACTAAAAACGATATGAAACATAATAGTTGCAATAAAATTGTTAATTGTGATAAGTGGGGGAAAAAACGAGCGAGACTACTTGTTCTGCTTGTAGTCCTGTATCAAAGCCTCCAACAACCAGTTTGCCAACGCCTGACGATTATTGGCATCCAGAAGACGCTTGCGGTCGCGTTCATTGTTGATATTGCCAGCCTCCATGAACGCAGCAGGAGGAATTACTCGTCTAATAACCAACAGATTCCGTTCCTCAACCGTACCATAATAGCCTCTGTTCGGCTGAAACTTTGCATATTTATCACGGAAAACATTGTACATTCGCTCGGCAAGAGCCTTACCCTTGCTGCTACCGTGACAATAATAGAAAAAAGCATCAACACGCTGACTACTGGCTCGCGAATCAAGATGAATCTCCACAACTCGCTGATACTCAGTAGTTTTATTCTCATAATAGAGTTTATTCACGGCATCGGCACGTTCGACAAGCCTCTGAGTTTTGTCGCGACTAATTCCCAATCCTGGATAATAGTACTCGTCGTAGTCTATTTTCAGGATTTTGCCACTGCGAATACCATCGTCGGGGTCGTCAATAATCATATACACCTTACCGGACTGTTCCTCAATGCACCTTGCAAGCCTCAAAGTAATATCGTAGGCATATTCATCTTCCGAAATCATCACGCCATCGACGTATGAAGTCGCACCTGGGTCGGGACCGCCGTGACCTGCAATGAGATAGAAAATTGCACCTTTGAGAGCTGTACCTTTAATCGTGTCTGCAATGCGCAAATCCATCTTCGCCTGAGGCATTTTTTCTTGGCTTGGCGCTGGAATGCAAACTGGAACAGAATCGGAAACCGCCGTAGAATCGGGCTTTACGCACAACGCTGGAACGGTATCAATAACGACAATATGTTCAGGCTTTATGGTATCGTGCTTTTCGGGCAAAAGATAGGTTTCACCAAGAATCAACTGGTCTTCGAGTTGGATTTTGTCCTTATTGATTTCCAAAAACTTATGGTAGTAATCTTTTGCCTCGTAGCCGTTTTCGCGGAGAATCTTGTAGATTCCATCTCCTTGCTTGGCGACTACCGTGCGCACCGAATCGCTTTGCGCCGACAATACCGACACTACGCAAAGGCATAAAAGCAGAAATATAAGTCTCATTTTCATTGTCTGCAAAATTACAGACAAAGCCCTGCCCTACCAACAAGTTGCAGCCAAAGATTTTAACGCGGTATTGTTGAACATAAAAAGCCATACTTGGCTCTGTTTCTAGATATTTCTCTTGTGGCAGACAATAGACCTATTTCAGGACCGAATTGCACACGGGTCGTACGGAAAGTCCGTAGTAACGATTGTAGTTAAACATGTCGTAAATGCCCGAATAGAAGTAAAGGCTACACGCGCTGCCCGAGTTGTCCGCGTAGAGCGATGACGACCAGTAATTGCCGATGATAGCGGTATAGGTGAGTTCTCTGCCGGGGTGAATGCCAGCAGCGGGCAGGAAGACACCATTTCCATTAGGTCCTACTACCTTATAACCATTGGACATCCACGTCCATTTACATTTACTCTTCAATTCTTCCCACTCAACTTTCGTCGGCATTCTCCAGCCAGCACCCCAGTTTGCAGTAGCTGCATCGGCACTCGAAGGCAAGGTCGCCGGGTCTGAAAAATACATATAGGTTTCTTCCGTGTATGTATTTTTAGGTTTGGTTTCTCCCCATGCAAAATAATCTCCATATTCCTTTGGGCTAGTTGCGCCTACGTTACAGGTTGCCCACTTTGTGCCGCTTGGCAGACCCAAATCAACGTACTCGTGTCCGTTCAAAGTTCCCGACTGCCCGAAAGCATCGTTGGAAAATCCGCTTATCGCCAGCATTCCTGCCAAGGTAATGACAGCAAAAATCAAAAATCTAGGTTTCTTCATCTATGAAATTTTACGTTTATCCGATTTTTTTAAAACTAATGCAAAAGTAAAAAAATATTACCGATTTACAATTTTAATTTTTTCTGAGAGAAGCCAATTCTGCATACAAAAATCACCTTCAAAAAGTTTTCTGCGCAAAACACAACTTAACAAAATGTTAAAATTGAGGTATTTTTGTTAAAATTTTAGGTTATAATATTCATTATCAATAATTTACAATTTAGCAAAACTTGTAAATTTTCCTTTGAAAAACCTAGTAAAACTTGTAAATACGAGCCTCAATGTTGTCTGGATTTGTAATCCAGACAACGTGAATATAAGGATTTTTAATCCACTCTTTCTGCGCATTGCAAATGCTTATATTCAAGACTTTCGGATTGCAAATCCGAAAGGACTAAACAACTTTGGTTACAATTCGGAACGCGACATACTTACCATTCCACAATATGCAGTATTTGCACTTGCCGACAATCTAAAACGCAATGACACTCTGCCAAACAAAAGGCACAAGTAAAACTTGTAAATTTGCACCGAAAAAAGGTAGTAAAACTTGTAAATTCAAGCCTTTAAAACCTAGTAAAACTTGTAACAAACGCTTGTAACATGCTAATTATAAACAAAATGCTATTTTTGCAATTTTTAGAGCAAAATAGGTACAAAAATTTGTCATTTTTTCAATGTACAAATCCCCCCAATAGTGTTGAATCGCCAACTCAATTTTTAAAATTTAGCGACAATTTTCTACCCTCGCAAAAAAGCATTATCTTGCGCAAAAATTCAGCGCGTGGAAACTAAATACAACCTCATCAGCATAATGGGCGCAACGGCAGGCGGGAAAACTGGTGTTGCCGTACACCTTGCGAAAGCACTCGGAACTGAAATCATCAGCGCCGACAGCCGTCAGGTTTATCGCGGAATGGACATCGGAACCGGCAAAGACCTCGACGAATACACAATTGACGGGCACCCCATCCCCTACCACCTCATCGACATACTTGATGCTGGCGAAAAATACAATGTCTTTGAGTACCAAAGCGACTTTTTCAAAGCCTACGATGACATACGCTCACGCGGAATTATTCCTGTATTGTGCGGTGGGACAGGACTTTACATAGAATCTGTACTGAAAAACTATAACCTGCCCAATGTCCCAGAAGACAAGAATTTACGCAAGTCACTGGAGAACAAAACAATAGAGGAACTCGAAATCATTCTACGCACCTACAAACCTCTGAACAACAACAGCGACTACGACACAGCCAAACGTGCAATCAGAGCAATTGAGATTGCCGAGTACACCAAACGCAATCCACTCAGCACGACCAGCAACCGCAATCTCAACTCGCTAAACATAGGCATTATCTTCGACCGCGAGCAACGTCGCCAACGCATTACTGCCCGACTGAAACAACGTCTTGAAAACGGAATGGTAGAAGAGGTTGAGGAACTCGTTAAGCAGGGAATTTCTTACGAAAGCTTAGAATACTACGGACTGGAATACAAGTACTTGGCTTGGTACCTGCAAGGCAAAATAAGCTACGATGAAATGTTTGTGCAATTAAACACTTCCATTCATCGCTTTGCAAAACGCCAGATGACTTGGTTCCGCAAGATGGAACGAGATGGCATTGAAATCCATTGGCTTGACGGCAACATGGGTATGGAGGAAAAGGTTGGGAAAATATTAGAATTGATGGAATATTAAATTCCAAATGAAAGGGATTATAGTTTCCACCGCTACCGCGGGCATCCTTGCAAAAAAAGAAAACTTGCTACGCTGCGTTTTCCATTTTTGTTTTCTGCAAATTCTTTAGAATGCAAGCATTCAAGAATTTTCAGAAAACAAAAATAACGAAGCAAAGCTTCGCTATTTTTTGCGGAGAGAAAGGGATTCGAACCCCCGGTACTCGAAAGAGTACAACGGTTTTCGAGACCGCCCCATTCGACCACTCTGGCATCTCTCCTTGCGAGGTCAGACAAAATTTGTCAGTATGCTCCGCTGTGGCGGAGAAAGAGGGATTCGAACCCCCGGAACCCTCGCGAGTTCAACGGTTTTCAAGACCGCCGCATTCGACCACTCTGCCATTTCTCCGAGCGCTGCAAAAGTACTACAATTTAATTTCTCGGCAAATTTATTTCCCGTTTTTTTATCACATAGTGAACCATTTAATTTTCAAAACATTACGCATAGAAAAATGACTATTTAGTATTTATAGATAACAAACATACCCAACAAAGAACAGCAAAAGCACCATTTATACAGCGAAAAAACAACAAAATGCATACAGGATATTGTCATCTCACAATAATGCTATATATTTGCGCCCGATATGTCAATAAGCAACAACATAATAGAACCACAGGCTAAGGAAGATTTAAAAACCTCGAAATACAACAGCCTGATATTGTACAACGATAGCAAGAATACTTTCGACCATGTAATTTCTTGTCTTGTTGACATTTGCAACCACGATGTAATACAGGCCGAACAATGCGCATACATCGCCAACTACAAAGGTAGATGCGACATAAAAAAAGGCGAATACAAGTTCCTTAAGGAACTCAAGGACGCCCTAATCAAGAACGGATTAATCGTTACTATTGAATAAATAATTATCGGTATCTAAAGATTCCCAACGGGCATTATCTTGCTTGTTTGCTTTTACGTAGCGGCATACTTGACTTACAATTGTTATAGTGTATCACACAAAAAAAGGTCGCAGCATGAGCCACGACCTAAAATAATAAATATGGGAAATTAATCTATTCCTTAACAAGCTTCTTCATTGCCGAACCATTTGCAGTTTCAACTGAGAAGAAGTAAACGCCAGCTTCAAGATTTGAAATGTCAATTGTGCTTTCGTTAGCAACCGACATCATCATACGGCCAGTTACATCATAAACAACAACCTTGTTCAAACCTTCAGCTTCGATGTTAACGATACCTGTAGTTGGGTTCGGGAAGATGTTGATATCATTAGCGAAAGCGCCCTCAATTGAAGTAGGATCTTCGTTATTAGCTTCAACTCTTATATCATCAATAATCAACCACCACTTATCAGCTGTAGGACAATAATTTACTGCAAAATATTTTGCATCAGCTGGAACTGTACAGGTAAATGTCTGGAAAGATGCTGATGTTACATCAGTTTGTGTTCCTGATATTTCGGTAAAACTTGAAAGGGTGCTGCTTGTTGTCGAATACAATATTTTAAATCTTTCAGAATAACTGGTAGATTTTAATTTGTATCTGAATGAAAGGTCTAATTCTCCAGTATGATTCAATATTGGAGAAACCAAATATTGATTATAATTGCTTGCCTGAGAATAGCTACTGAAACGGAATCCATTCATTCCATCGCTATATTCATAAATACCTAATTCGTCTTGATTTGCAGTGTTTCTGCTTGAATATGTCCAGCAACCTATGCCAGTTTCAAAGTCCATTACAAATGGGAAATCAGAAATACCTGATGCGCAGTCCACAACATTTACAGTAGTGCTTGCAGTAGAAGTTCCGTTTGCATTTGTAACAGCAAGTGTCACATTATGAATGCCAACTTCATCCCATACAACATTACTTACTATAGCGGTTGTTGCTGTTTCTGGAGTTGCTCCTTCAAAAGTCCATTCGTAGGTAACATCGCCAACACTTACAACCGTCGATGTAAAACGAGCGGACTGATTGAGTTGAACAACTTCCGGTGCATTAATTTGTACCATCGGGTCAGAAGATGCTGTTGGGCAACTTGAAGTTGCAAAGTTGTATATAGCAGATGCCGAAGCCAAGCTGTTGTCATAAACATCGTGAACATATCCCGATGGGCAGAACAGATAAATAGATGGTACATATCCTTCATATAATGAAACCTTATATGCAAGATTTGATGTTGCATCAATAATCGGAACTGGATTTTCTCCGCCATCGGTAAAATCGCCCTGAGATGCTCCGCTATAACTGTTATTTGTTGATGTTCCCGTTATTTGTGCAGCAGTATTAGATGTTTCACATTCAACCATAAGCACTACAAATTCATCACTTCCTGCAGGACCGTATGTATTATGTAAATTCTCTAGAATGCCACTCTGATGATACGACCAGCACGGACCGCACCATGCGCAGAAAAAGTCAATCACAACATATTTACCCTGGTCCAAGTAGCTCTGGATGTTGTGAGAAACACCATTCATGTCGGTAGCTGTAAAATTGGTAAATGTACCCCATTCTGCAGCATCTCGGGTTCCTTTTTCCAAACGAGCATTCTGATCCATGCACTGAAGCTCACTCTTTACTGCACCTTGTGCAAACATTGTTGCCGCTACTAGTACAGACACAACAAAAAGTAAAATTTTCTTCATAAAATATATGCCCAGTTATATGCCATCAGGCCCGTCGGCTTTTAATTAGTCAAAATTTTTGCGATGACAAATTTAATTATAATTTTTATGCCACAAAGCATTTTTTGTCTTTTTTTATCACATTTTCTTCAATGCGCCACCAATAGCCTTGCTCAACTGGTCGGGACAGGACGTGTCCTTGTAGCCACAACGGATTCCACCTAGCTTTGCAATCACCTCATTTGCATCCATTCCTTCTACGAGTTTGCCAATGCCCTGCAAATTGCCGTGGCAACCGCCATAAAACTGAACATTGTGCAACTTTCCGTCAACAATCTCAAACTCAATCATTTCCGAGCAGGTTCCCTGCGTTCTGTACTGAAATTTCATCTTTATACCTATTTAAAATTAAATAACATCACTTTATAAGATTTCGGACAGCCGTCTTCACAACGCTCCTCTTTCGTATCGCGTGTTCAATCAGGCTTCCGAAATGACTTTAGGTGTACATGCTATTGCAATATTCAACAATCGCGTCAATGTTCTGGTCGTTCATACAGCGAAAATGCTTGCGCGGACATTTTTCGTACCCCAGTTTCGAACATGGACGGCATTTCAAATCCTTGACCTCAAATATCTTGGACTTCTCCCCTGCCATATACGGCGTCATACCGAACTGCGGAATAGTGTTGCCCCAAATCGAGACAATGTCCTTCTTGAACGCCGCCGCAATGTGCATAAGTCCAGTGTCGTGCGTAATTACATACTTTGCCTGCCTTACCACCGATGCCGACTGCGACAGCGAAAACATTCCGCACAGATTTATGCAGTTTTCATTCTCGGAACAGATAAATTCGGCAGCTTCCACATCTGAGTTTCCACCAAGAAGCACAACTTGAGCGCTCAACTTTCCAGAAATCTGCGAAATAAGTTCCTTTGGCATCCGCTTGGTTGCGTGCTGCCCTCCTATCGCGTATGCCACGTATGAACCGGAATCTAAACCAAAAGCCGCTTTTGTATCAACTTCCTCGCCTTCGGGAATGAAATAGTCAAGACCTTTACCATCGTTATGGACGTCAAAAAGACGAGTAGCCGTCATATACCTATCTACAATATGTATGTCGGGCAACTTGTTTATTTTCAAGAAAGATGTCGCAAGCCATTTCTTAAAGTTCAACTTCGGAAACGTAAAGTCCAAAATCTTCAACTTGTTGATTATTCGCTTGGAACGCAGATTTTTCTGCAAGTCTATCACATAGTCGAAAGGGATTTCGCGCAACTCATCAATGGTTTCGGCGTAGGTGTCTTTCAGCGTATGAACCTCGTCAATGTACGGATTAGGCTCAAGAATTGCTGCATTTGCCGGCTTTGTAAGAAAATGAACCTCGGCATTCTCGACTTGCTGTTTCAAACATCTGACAACTGGCGTAGTAAGCACAATGTCGCCAATGCTGCTGAAACGAATCACCAAATAACGGACTATGTATTTTTCTTCTTCCATCGCAAAAATTTAATACGCAAAAGTAAAGATTATTTACGATTTTAGATGTACGATTTACGATTGATTTGACAGATTTGATGATTTGAGATTTGAAGATTTGAAGATTTGAGGATTTGAGATTTGAAGATTTGAAGATTTGAAGATTTGAGGATTTGAGGATTTACCCAAACATCTTCTACCACGCTCAATGTATCGTAAAGTGCCGCTTAGCGTTTCTAGCTTCAAAAAAAATGCCTATGAAGAAATCACATCGGCATTTTTTGAATTGTAGCTCAATATCTAATTTATCATCTTCAATCATTAATAAGGCATTAATAGTCTTCGCTTAGACACGACAATGTATAAATCATTTTCTTTGTGCGGTAAAGGTTGTCGTAATCACCAACTTCCGCCAATATCACACTGACAGGAGTATTAGAGTTTATGCCTTTGGGAACTTTACCCGCCAAGTAAAATACATTTCCGTCAACATCTGTAAAATGTGCGGTAATTTTGTATCCTTCCAAAACAAAAGTATCGTCAGTTTTGTATGGCTCATCAAGTTTTTGAAGAAAGCCTCGAATTATACGACCATCATTAGAAAATGCTGATTCACACGATCTTTGTTTCTGACATCCAGACAACAAAATGGCTCCGACAAATACGGTAAAAGCCAACAATAAAATTTTATTTTTCATGATAATACATTTTTGTTAATACTAACTGCAAATGTAGTTTTTTTTTATATAGACATATATAATTTTTGTTAAAATATGGTTAAATATCGTTCACAAAAAATGCCGATGGATTTCTCCACCGGCAAAGCATGAAAAAAACTATTTTATATCACCCTATGGGCCTAGCTTATTCTCTTACAACAGAAATGTTTACATTCACATCGTTGACATCGATTTCTGTACCATTTTCAACATTGGCAACAATCTCGATTGAGTTTGCCAAAGTCTGTCCGCAGATGTAGTCGCGGTAATGGTTGACTGCGGTGTCGAGTTCGGCTGTCGAACTGATTTTCACGCGGATGCGGTCGGTAATGTCAAAGTTGCTATCCTTGCGGATGTTCTGGATACGATTGACAAATTCGCGGGCAATACCTTCCTCAACGAGTTCGGGCGTTACATTGATGTCGAGTGCAACAGTGTATTTGCCTTCGTTTGCAACGAGCCATCCTGGAATGTCCTCGGAGTTGATTTCAACATCGGCAGTTGTTATTGCAACTTCCTGTCCTTCAACATTCAAAGTAAAGCTGTCGTTGCGCTCGAGCGAAGCAATGTCCTTCTGCGACATCTGCGAAATTGCATTTGCAACCTGCTTCATAATCTTGCCGTAACGCGGTCCCAAAACCTTGAAGTTCGCCTTAATCTTCTTTACCAAGAAATCGGACGAATCGTCGAGGATCTGGATTTCCTTGATGTTGGTTTCGGTCTTGATAATCTGCTCAACCTTAGCCATTTGCTCTGCAAAGTCGTCCGAAACCGACGGAACCATAATCTTCTGCAACGGTTGACGAACCTTTATGCTGACCTTGCGGCGCAAACCGAGAATCATAGATGAAATTGTCTGTGCCATTTCCATCCTTTCCTCGAGGCTCTTGTCGATTATCTGTTCGTTAACCTTCGGGAAATATGCAAGATGAACCGATTCGTAGTTTTCCTTGCCAGTAACAGCATTGAGGTCGCGATACATCTTGTCCATGTAGAACGGAGCAATCGGCGAAGCTATCTTTGCAATGGTTATCAAGCAAGTATAAAGTGTCTGGTAAGCCGAAATCTTGTCCTCGTCGTACTCGCCGCCCCAATAGCGCTTTCTGCCGAGACGAACATACCAGTTGCTCAGGTGGTCCATCACGAAAGTCTGGATTAGACGGCCTGCCTTTGTATTTTCGTAAGTTTCGTAAGCCTCGCCGACTTCCTTAACCAAGGTGTTCAACAAGCTGAGAATCCAGCGGTCGAGTTCGGGACGCTTCTCGAACGGAACATCGGGTTCTGCGTAAGTGAAATTATCGGTATTGGCGTACATTGCAAAGAAATTATAGGTGTTGTACAAAGTTCCGAAGAATTTACGCTTTACCTCGTCAACTCCGGCAATGTCGAACTTGAGGTTGTCCCATGCCTGTGCGTTGGTAATCATATACCAGCGAACTGGGTCGGCACCATATTTGTCGATAGTTTCGAACGGATTTACAGCATTGCCGAGTCGCTTCGACATCTTGTTACCGTTCTTATCAAGCACCAAACCGTTGGAAATGATGTTCTTATATGCTACACTGTCGAAAATCATCGTTGCTATTGCGTGAAGCGTGAAGAACCAACCGCGGGTCTGGTCAACACCCTCTGCAATGAAATCAGCTGGGAACAACTTGTCGAACCTATCCTTGTTCTCGAAAGGATAATGCCACTGTGCATAAGGCATTGCACCCGAATCGAACCAAACATCAATAAGGTCGGGTTCGCGGAACATCTTGCGTCCGTCCGATGCAACAAGCACAATCTCATCAACGTAAGGACGATGCAAGTCGAGTTTTTCGTAGTTTTCCTTGGTATATTTGCCAGCCTCGAAGTTCTTCCACGGATATTCCTTCATATATCCCTTGGCGATTGACTTGTCCATTTCGGCGTAAAGTTCCTCCACGGAGCCTATGCACTTGCGTTCGCTTGCGTCCTCGGTGCTCCAAATTGGCAACGGAGTTCCCCAGTAGCGCGAACGGCTGAGGTTCCAGTCAACAAGGTTTTCCAACCATTTTCCGAAACGACCTTCGCCAGTGCTCTGCGGTTTCCAGTTGATAGTCTTGTTGAGTTCAATCATGCGGTCGCGCATTGCTGTTGACTTAATGAACCATGAATCAAGCGGATAGTACAATACTGGCTTGTCGGTACGCCAACAGTGCGGATAGTTGTGCAAGTGCTTTTCAATCTTGAAAGCCTTGCCGTCCTGCTTCATCTCGATGCAAAGGCGGATGTTCAAGTCCTCGTCCTTGGCAGCGGCTTCGGCATCGTACTTTCCATCGACATTGTACTTCGGGTCGTAGGCGTTCTTTACGAAACAGCCTTCGTACTTCGAATACAAGTCAACATTTATGTTGTTCTTTACAAATTCGGGGTCGAGGTCGCTCATGAGGAAGAATTTTCCTGTACGGTCGACCATAGGACGGAAATCGCCCTTGCTGTTGATAATCATTACCAGCGGCGGAATTCCAGCAGCCTTTGCAACCTTGTTATCGTCGGCACCGAAAGTCGGAGCAATATGTACGATACCAGTACCATCTTCGGTTGTTACATAGTCGCCCGGAATTACGCGGAAAGCACCGTCGGCAGGCTTTACCCACGGGAAAATCTGCTCATAACGCATATCGAGAAGGTCTTCACCGGTGTATTCGGCAACGATTCTGTAAGGAATTACCTTGTCACCATGCTTATATTCCTCGAGCGGAAGTTCTGCGCCCTGCGGATTCAAGTATGCATTAACCCTTTCCTTTGCCATTACAACAGTAACAGGCTCGCCAGTGTACATATTATATGTGCGAACAGCAACGTATTCAATCTTGCGACCAACGCAGAGTGCTGTGTTTGATGGCAAAGTCCACGGAGTAGTTGTCCAAGCGATGAAATAAGGCTTTCCCCAGCCAGTCATTTCGGGCTTCGGGTCAACGATTGCGAACTGAGCGGTTACGGTAGTGTCCTTCACATCGCGGTAGCAACCTGGCTGATTTAGTTCGTGGGTGCTAAGTCCGGTACCTGCTGCCGGCGAATACGGCTGAATGGTGTAGCCCTTGTAAAGCAAGTTCTTGTTGTACAACTGCTTCAACAACCACCACAAAGTCTCGATGTAGCGGTTATCGTAGGTGATGTACGGATTTTCGAGGTCAACCCAGTAGCCGACGCGCTCGGTAAGGTCGGTCCAGTGGCTTGTGTATTTCATCACTTCGCGACGACAGGTGTCGTTGTAGTCCTTTACCGAAATCTTCTTGCCGATGTCTTCCTTAGTGATGCCGAGAGTTTTTTCCACACCAAGTTCCACTGGCAGACCGTGGGTATCCCAACCTGCCTTGCGGTCAACCTTGTGACCAGTCAAAGTCTTATAACGGCAGACAACGTCCTTGATTGTACGTGCCATAACATGATGAATACCAGGCATTCCGTTTGCCGATGGCGGGCCTTCGAAGAAGATGAAAGGCTTGCAACCTTCGCGGGTTTCTATACTTTTGTGGAAGGTATCCTCCTTTGCCCAGAGGTCCTTCATTTCGTTGTTAATCTCAAATAAATCGAGTTGCTTATACTCGGAAAACTTCTTTGTCATTGTACAATTTTTAAAGTGGTGCAAAAATACAATTTATTTACGATTTACGAATGACGATTTACGATTTAATTGGCAACAAAAAACAGCAGTCGACCGTAACCGACTGCCGTAAATCGTAAACAAAAATTAAGCGGAATAACTTTTCAATTATCGCGAATACAACGGACGCTAAAAGCGGAGCACTTGTTGTGATCTCCCGGATCACCAAAATTCGTACAATGATAATGTATACTGCAAAAGTGTGCAGTGTAATCTCCACTATCTGTAGTCGTATAAAAAGTAGCAGTTTCGCCAAACTCATAGTAACCACCTGTAGCGCTTGGAGGATCTCCATAGTGTTTGGTATAGCCAGCTGGCAGAGCATTAAAAACAGTTGTACCAAAATATGGAGAACTGACAAGATCAAAGTCCGGATAATCGTCAATCCATAAATTAGAGCCTGCCAACATTGCTCCAGCATTGTCTGTACCACCTAAATAATCAGCAAGTTGACGCCATTCTGCAACGCTTGGCAGATGCCAACCATTAGGACAAATGCCTTGCACACCGCTTGGATTTGTCTCACTGCCAGTCTGACCGTTCATAGCAGCAGGCCAATTGTAAAGGTAGCCGTATGTGGATACATTTTTAGCATCATTATTCGGATAGTACCGGTATGGAGCAACAAAACTTCCCTCATACGAACCTAGAGCACTATTGCCTTCATAGCGCAAATTCTCGCCCATCCATGTCTGCGAGCCTATGTTTACCGTAGAATATGTACTACCATCGCGATCATCTGTAAAAGGCTCTCCGCGCGTTCCGATTTGAGATGACGTTGTAAAATACATAACATCTCCGTATGATGTTCCCTCGCTATTACTAGCGTATGCCTTATAAAAATAAGTGGTATTAGGAGACAATGGCATTAGAATGACAAAAAAACTACCATTGCCGACATCGCTCATTATTTTTTGAGACACATCGTTTATTTCTGTACCGAAAAGAAAACCGCGTTCCGTTATATATGCCCCTTCGTTAGAGATAACATTTCCATTAAGTCTGGCTGCAGTCGCTGTTATATTTGTAGCTGCATTTGTTTGCACAATCGGAGCATTTGCCACAAGTGGTTGAGGAGTATTGGATGTCCACAATGCATATAGCGTAAGGTCTGTAGCAACAGAAATTATCTGTTCGTCAAGAAAATTCGCCCCATTTCCATTCCATCCAGAAAAATCGTATCCATCACGAGTGAATTCATTTTTTTTCAACGCTTTCTGTTCGCCTTCTGTAAAGACCTGCTGTCGCATTGTGCCAGTACCACCATTCGCATTAAAGGTTATTGTATAGGTTTTCGGCTTCTTGCAACCGCTAATCAATATCATTCCTGCCACAGAGACAATGGCTAACAATATAAATAATGTTCTTTTCATATTACGCTTTAATTTGTGCGAACAAAGATAAGGATTTCATGGGAATTAGCAAATTGTATTGAAGATTTTTTGAAATGTCGCAAATATTTCAAAAAAAACATATACCTTTGCAATATAAGAAATTACCCGAAATGAGACGACAAGGCATTGTTGAAAGAATTAGAAGCGAAGCAAGCAAGATTAAACCGAAAGTGCAGACAATACTTTACGGTTCCGAAGCACGTGGCGATGCAAGACCCGATTCCGACATTGACCTTTTGATGCTTGTTGATGCAGACAAACTCACATACAGCGAAAAAGATAGTATCATTGCTCCATTTTACGACATAGAACTTGACACTGGTGTCATTATCAGCATTATAGTTATGCTTCGCAAGGAATGGGAAAACCGACCTTTTATTACTCCTTTCCAATACAATGTTAGAAACGAAGGAATAACGCTATGAAAAACGAATTGACGAACGAAAACTACGATGCTCTGTCGAATTTGTATATTCAACTCGCGAAGAGATAGATGAGCTTTATCCCAAAGCTCAACGCTTCATAGAAGAAGTTGACACCTTGCTTAATAAGGATAACAACAAATAAGCGATTGCAACATTTATTCGCAATTTCACACACAATCCAGCTTACTTTCGCCCATTCAGGGCTTTGGGCGGCTTACGCCGATACCGTGGATTGCATCCACGGTTGAAGAGTGTCGCCCCATCGGGGCTGAATTTGAACCCGATTTACAAAAAAACACAGCCGCCAACCATCGCTGACTGCAGTAATTTTTCATTCCGAAGAAATATATTATTGTGCTACAACAGCACGAACTGGTAAACCTGCCCAACGATAGGAGCCGTCGTGCACATAGCCAATGCTAGAAACGAAGAATAAGTGCCACGAGGCAGTTGGGAAATCTGTTGTAAGCGATTTAGTCCAGTAGCAACCATCAGTACCTGCAAGTTCAAGAATGCTCTCGTTACGGACTCCAGCAGCAGGAATAAATATAGAGTTGCCGTTGGAGCCACTGAACTTCAGTCCGGTTACATCATTTAGCGTAGTCCACACATGGGTGCAACAGCTGTACAACTCCCTCATTTCTTCCTTCGTAGGGATACGCCATCCTTCCCCCCAGTTTGCCGTGGCAGCATCATCACTTGCCTCAAGAGTGGTAAGATTGTCTGTAAAACCGTCGTTACCGAAGCGTGCTTGAGTACAATACTTTGTAAGTGTATTGTAACCGCCGTTGCAATATATATAGGTACTCCAATTATAAATTTCCTTTGGAGAGGTTTCGCCCCACGCAAAATAATCTCCATAGTTTTCGGGCGCTTTTGCTCCTATGTTGCGAGAAGCCCAACGTGTACCACTGGGCAGTCCAAGATCAACCCATTCATATCCATTCAAACTGCCTATTGTTGATTGAGTATCTGATGTTGATTCCGTATCATTGCTTGTCCACTGCGCATACAGTGTAATATCGGAAGTCAATGTTATGTCCTGACCATCACTATATGTTACACCACTACCATCAGGCAATGTATTCCATCCGCCAAATGTATGTCCCTCATTGTCAAATGAATTATCCTCAAGAGGCTGAGATTCACCTTCGGTAAGTGTCTGTGATTGCATTTCGCCAGTGCCACCGTTTGCATCAAAAACAACTTCGTATGTTTTCTGCTTGTCGCAACTGATAATCGCCAATATTCCCACTATGGAAATAATTGCTAAAAATAATGTCCTTTTCATATTATACCACTGTTAAATTTATGCTGACAAAAATAAGTATTTCTATTTAATTATCAAATGGTTTTACAAAAAATTTTCAAGGTTGACAACTGCAATCTTTCATTTTGAGGCCATAATCATTGTGCAACAACAGCCCGAACAGATTGTCCGCAAAAACGACTTCCGTAGTCAAAGACGCACATGTCCGAATTGAAGAAAAGTATCCATGCACCTTCTGGAGCATCGGTGCCAAGCGAACTTGACCAGTAGCCACCGTATGAACCTGCACCGTGGTAACTACCATCGTAACGATTGTCGGCAGCGGGCAAAAATAGTGAATTGCCATTAGGTCCAACGAACAAACGCCCATTTACTCCGTTCTGAGTTGACCAAGTTACGGAACATCTATTTTTCAGTTCCACCATTTCATTGTAAGTCGGCATTCGCCAATCTGCATTCCAGTTGGCGGTGGCGGCATCGTCGGAAGCCTGCAAAACGGTCAAGTTATCTGTAAAGCCATTGTTGCCATCGTATGGATTATTACAATATTTCGTTAATGTATATTCGGCACCATTGCACCAGATATATGTAGTCCAGTCGTATGTTTCCTTAGGTTCCGTTTCACCCCATGCAAAATAGTCGCCGTATGCAAACGGAGAATCGGCACCGACATTGCAGGTTGCCCACAATAGTCCGCTTGGCAGGCCAAGGTCAACATAATCGTGACCATTTGCACTTGCTGTAACGCCCAAGCTCCACTGAGCATACAAAGTCATATTTTCCTCAATGGTAATTTCCTGAGAATCAGCGTAGGCATCACCACTTCCGTCTGTTGCCGTATTCCAACCAGTAAACCAATAGTTTTCTTTTGTGAATGTATTTGCAGTAAGCACCTTTGTTTCACCCGGCACAAAAGTCAGCGGCAACATTTCTCCTATTCCACCATTGGCATCAAATATTACCGTAACGGAATCGACAGGCGCTGGTCCGGGTGCCGGATTTGTGCATCTCCACTGCGCATACAAAGTCATATTGAAGGTAACGGTTATGGTTTGCCCATCGCTATAGGTTGTGCCGCTGCCATCCTTCATGACACTCCAATTGACGAATGCATAGTTTTCTCGTGTGAACGAATTTTTTGCCAGAGCCTGCGCTTCGCCTTCCTTGAAAATCTGTTCTGTCATAGTACCGTTACCACCATTCGCATTAAAGGACACTGTATAGGTTTCCTTCTTCTTGCAACCACTAATCGCCAATATTCCCATTATGGTGATAATTGCAAAGAACAATATCCTTTTCATATCATACAAATATTAAATTTACAGGGACAAAAATAAGTATTTTATGGAAATCAGCAAATCTTTTTTAGAAAAAAGTTCAACGATTTTAGCATTGCGATGATTCAAATGTTCAAAGCACCCTGCAGTAATCAACTACTATAATTTTCAAATACCTATTGGCAAACTGGACGAACAGAATGCCCAAAAGTATAATTCGAGCTAAGATCTACAAAATAATATGTTGAAGAAAAATTAAGATAATTAGCATTGCCTCCACGTCCATCATCAGATACACGTTCTCGTGTACTTGACCAGTAAGAACCAAAACCTTCATTATAAAAATGAGCCTCGCCATCTAATGAAATTCCCTTCCAACCAGCAGCAGGCAGAAATATGGAATTGCCATTAGGTCCAACTACCTTGTAACCATTCGACATCCATACCCATGTACATTTGTTTATCAATTCTTCAAACTCTTCTTTTGTAGGCATACGCCAGCCATTACCCCATTTCCAAAATGACGCAGCAACATCAGCATTTGCAGGCAAAACAATCATATCAGGATAATCTTGAAAATTGAAAATATAACTATCCGAATCATAAACCCTTTTAGGCTTAGTCTCTCCCCACGCAAAGTAATCACCGAAGCCTTCAGGTGCATCTGACCCAATATTACATGTTGCCCATTTTACAGATAGCCCAAGGTCAACATAATCGCGCCCATTCAATTGGCCAGATTGTCCAAAAACCTTGTTGGCAACACCACTGACAACTACCATTCCCACTACGAAAAATATAAATAGAATACGTTTCATTTATGCGATGCTTAAATTTAACGGACAAAAATAGGTATTTTGCTTAATTTAGCAAATATTTCTAAAAAAAAACGTTCAATGATTGTGGTTTGATGTGTTAGTGTCAACCAATTTCAAACCTGGCGGCGCAACGCATTGCACCGCTACAATTTATTAAATCTATCAAACGACGCACTTTTATTTATGCAGGCTCAAATCCTTCCCCACAACCCCAGCATAAAACATATACAATACAGTTTCTTCATCGGTCAGATTCTCGCCATAATGCAATTTGTCAACACATTCAAGCACAGGCTCTCCTTCGTGCAAGGTGATTTCATTGCCGTCGCAATCAACCACGTGCAACTCGCCTTTTACAATGACACCAGCATTCATCATCGGATGAGTATGTTCGGGCAATTGCGTATGTGGCGGCACCGTTATTTTCAAGATTGTACACTGCGGAACGCCTTCCAAATATGCTGGCATAGGCTGGTTGTTCCAACTCGTTGAACTCTGAAGTAAAACTTCGCTTTTTACCTTGTTTGTAGGTTCGTTTTGCATAAAAAAGTAAATTTATAATCCTATCCTCCAAAATCATCGAATGCTATCATCTCCTCTGGAACGCCATAATCGTCTAGCATCTTTGTAACGGCAGCAGTCATCATTGGCGGACCGCAAAGGTAGTATTCAATTTCTTCGGGTTCCTGATGGTTCTTCAGATAATTGTCCTCGATAACCTTGTGGATGAAACCTACATAGCCGTCCCAGTTGTCCTCGGACTTTGGCTCCGACAAGGCAATGTTGAACGAGAAGTTCGAGAACTCGGCTTCAATCTGCTTGAAATCGTTTTCGTAGAAAATCTCGCGGCGTGACCTTGCTCCGTACCAGAACGAAACCTTGCGCGTGGTCTTCAAAGTCTTGAACAAGTGGAAGATATGCGAACGCATTGGTGCCATACCTGCGCCACCACCGATGAACATAATTTCGCGGTCAGTATCCTTGAGGTGGAATTCGCCGTAAGGTCCAGAAATCATGACTTTGTCGCCAGGCTTGCGCGAAAACAAGAACGACGAGCATACGCCGGGAGTGACATTCATAAATGTTCCTGCGCTCCTATCCCACGGCGGCGTTGCAATACGGATGTTCAGCATAACTACATTGCTCTCAGCAGGATGATTTGCCATCGAGTATGCACGGAAAGTCGGTTCGGGATTTGTCATCTTCAAGTTCCAGATGCCAAGCTTGTCCCAGTCTTCCTTGAATTCGTCCTCGACCTCAATGTCCTTCGAATAATCAACCGTAACCTGCGGAACATCAATTTGTATGTACGAACCCGACTTGAAGTTAAGAGTTTCGCCTTCAGGCAACTTGACAACAAATTCCTTTATGAAGGTTGCCACATTGCGATTAGACACAACCTCGCACTCCATCTTCTTGATTCCCATAATATCCTCGGGGATAACAAGTTTCATGTCGTTGCGAACCTTCACCTGACATGCCAGACGCCAAAAGTTCTGCTGTTCCTTGCGTGTAAAGAAGCCTGTTTCGGTCGGCAGGATTCCGTTTCCGCCCTCCACAACACGGCATTTGCACATACCGCAACTTCCTCCGCCTCCACATGCCGACGGCAAATGAATGTCATGTTCTTTCAGTGTAAGCATCAACGAGTTGCCAGTATCGACTTCGAGAGTATCTTTATCGTTAATCGTAATTTTCACCTTCGACTGAGATGTAAGTTTTTTCTTTGCGAAAAGCAGAATTGCAACCAATGCCACCATCACGACAAGGAAAACCGCAATGGCACTAACGAGAACTATTGATTGGAACAACAACATAATTCTAAAGTTTTATACCCATAAATCCCATGAAAGCAAGTCCCATAAGACCGACAATTATAAACGCAATACCCAATCCGTCAAGGGCTTTGGGAATCTTGGAATACTTGATTTTCTCGCGGATTGCAGCAAGGCTGACAATTGCAAGCAACCAGCCTATCCCCGAGCCGAAACCGAAAACGGCAGCTTCACCGACATTTGCATAAGAACGTTCTGCCATAAAGAGCGAACCGCCTAATATTGCGCAGTTTACAGCTATCAGCGGCAGGAATATTCCTAACGAATTGTAAAGCGAAGGAGAGAATTTCTCAACCACCATTTCGACCAACTGTGTCATTGAAGCCACAACTGCGATAAACACTATGAAAGTCAGGAACGAAAGGTCAACATCGGCAAAGGACGGAGAAATCCATGTCATTGCGCCTTTGCATAGCAAATAATTCTCTATCAAGTAGTTGATTGGAACGGTTATGGTCAGCATGAAAGCCACCGCCACGCCCAATCCGAAAGATGTCTTAACTGTCTTGGAAACAGCCAAGTACGAGCACATTCCTAGAAAATATGCGAAAATCATATTGTCGATAAATACCGACTTGACGAATATGTTGGCAATGTTTTCCATTATTTACCCTCCTCCTTTTTTTGCTGGTGCGCACGCTGAATCCACACTATCAATCCTACCGCTATCAACGCCATTGGCGGCATAATCATAAGTCCGTTATTCATGTAGCCGGCATCGTAAAACGCCTGTGGCACAACCTGATAGTTCCAAATTGTGCCGCTACCTAGCAATTCGCGGAAAAACGCAACCACTATCAATATGAAGCCATAGCCCAGTCCGTTTGCAAACCCATCGATAAGACTGCGCTTGGGACTATTCGACATTGCAAAAGCTTCCAAGCGTCCCATTACAATGCAGTTCGTTATTATAAGTCCCACAAATACAGAAAGTTGCTTGCTTATATCAAAGAAGTATGCTTTTAGGAACTGGTCAACCAAAATGACGAGGAAGGCCACCACCACAAGCTGAACTATTATCCTGATTCTTCCCGGAATAGTCTTCCTAAGAAGCGAAACTATCACATTCGAGAACGCCACCACAAATGTAAGGCTCAACGCCATCACCACCGCCGACTGCAACTTTACAGTAACGGCGAGCGCAGAACATATTCCAAGTATCTGCACCGTAACAGGATTGTTCCTGAATATCGGATCTAAAAAAATTCTTTCTTTCCTTTTATTCTGCATAACAACCTATTTTCTTGATTTTTCAATATATGGCAAGTACGATTTCAAGCAAGATTCTATCATTTCGTTTACCGATGTAGATGTGATTGTCGCGCCCGAAATTGCATTTACCTCGTTGTCGTTTGAAGCACCGCGCTTGTTGGTTTTCACCGACACAAACTTATTCGATCTGTCAAAAATCTTCTTGCCGGAAAACTGCGACTGAAAATGTTCGGTAGCAATTTCGGCACCAAGTCCAGAGGTTTCGGACTTATGGTCGAAATAAGCACCAAAAACTGTATTAAGGTCATCATCCAATGAGATATAACCCCATATCGGTCCCCACAGTCCCTTGCCCGACAGCGGGAATACATACTTTATACCTTTGTCTGTATGAGCCACATACAATTTTAACGCATCATCAGTAGCATCAACTTCGTTTCCAGCCTCGTCAACAGCTATTTCCTTGACCATCTTAGCGTATGTATCTTCCACATCTTTTGTTTCTGGAGTAACCTTCAACGCTGCCAAAATGTTTCTTTTCTGCTCTATTTCAAGATTCTTGGCTTGCTTTGGTTGAAGTAACACAGCAACCAAACTAAGCACTCCAGCCACTACTACAACCAGAATGACCGAATAGATGAATATGTATGAATTTTTATTCTTGTCCATAGCCTATCTGTTTTTTCTACGTCTGACACGTCTTACCTTCACGCGTCTCAACCTCTTGTTAATGTTAGCCCTTACAACGCAATAGTCGATTAGCGGAGCAAAGATGTTCATGAGCAATATAGCGAGCATCATTCCTTCGGGGAAAGCAGGGTTCAGAATTCGTATCAGCATGGCCATCACACCGATAAGGAAACCATAGATGTATTTCCCCTTTTCTG
>JAGCNN010000124.1 GCA_017645925.1 Bacteroidales bacterium | reverse complement strand
TAACGTCAGTTCGAAATAAATAATTAGCTAAAAATCAAGTAGATAACGATATTTTTTTGTATATTTGTAGTGAAAAAGTAAAATACATACCGTTATGCTACTTGACGAAAACAAAATTACCGAAATTTTCTTTATTGCAGACGAATTCTGCAAAGAATATGACAAATTTATAAAAAAGCATGCCCTGAAGCCAGATGACAGCAAAATGCATAGGAACAAGCCCAATAGGATGTCAGATGCAGAGGTCATCACCATTCTCATAGCATTCCATTCAAGCGGAATGCGGACGCTCAAACATTTCTACCAGGACTATATCTGTGTACATTGTAGGCATCTGTTCCCGAAATTGCTGTCGTACAACAGATTTACCGAATTGGAGAAAGAGGTCGGACTAGAGTTGTTCCTGTTGCTCAAATTACGTCTGCTCGGCCAGTGTTCTGGTGTCAACTTTGTGGATTCTACAGTGATGCGCGTATGCCGCAACCAACGTATACACAGCCACAAGGTGTTCAAGAATCTTGCAAAAAGGGGGAAACATTCAATGGGCTGGTTCTATGGATTCAAACTTCATATCATAATCAACGACAGGGGCGAAATCCTCAATTTCATGCTGACTCCGGGAGATGTTGATGATAGGGAACCTCTGCATAACCGCTCATTCACCGAAAAAATTTACGGCAAACTTGTGGGTGACAAGGGCTATATTTCAAAGGAACTATTCGCCGAACTCTTTGTCAATGGGATACAGTTGATTACGAAGCTGAAAAACAACATGAAGAACATGCTGATGAGTGCAGCATATAAAATACTCCTGCGAAAAAGAGCTGTCATAGAGACTGTCAACGACGAATTGAAGAACATCGCTCAAATCGAACACTCAAGACACCGCTCTTTCAACAATTTCCTTTCCTCGACATTCGCAGCTCTCGCTGCTTATTGTTTCTTCCCAAAGAAACCTTCTATCTCGCTTGACTTCTATGATGATAACCAGTTGACTCTCTTTTGATTCCTTATTTCGAACTCAGGTTTTTTAGTTCTGAGACGCGCAGACAGGACGCACAGACCGTCCATAGACGCGGTAGCCGTAGTTGCTCACGTAGTAATCGTCCGAAGAGAAGTAGAGGTACCACGCGCCGTCCGGAATGTCCGAGTAGAGCGAACTCGACCAGTAGAGGCCGCCGAAACCGGCAGAGTCGAGCTCACTATCGTAGCGGACGCCAGCAGCGGGCAGGAAAATTGAGTTGCCGTTAGATCCGGTAAACAAACGACCGTTTACGCCGTTCTGGGTTGTCCAAGTTACGGTGCAGTTGCTGTTCAACTCTTCAAATTCTTCTTTTGTCGGCATACGCCAGCCCGAACCCCAGTTGGCTGTGGCTGCATCATCGCTGGCTTCCAAGGTGGTCAGGTTGTCTGAACCTGTATATTTAGTCAAATTTGAGCCGTCATAATACCTACAGGTACTCATGTTGTATGTTTCCTTTGGTTCGGTTTCGCCCCAAGCATAGTAGTTGCCGTATGCAGTAGGTGTGCTTGCGCCTACATTGCAAGTC
>JAGCNN010000123.1 GCA_017645925.1 Bacteroidales bacterium | reverse complement strand
TCGTGCTGGATGTAACGCTTTACAGGTCTTGCTCCGTAAATCGGGTCGTAGGCACTGTCGGCAATGAAGTTTACTGCTTCGTCGCTGACGGCAAGAGTGTAGTTGTTGTCGGCCATCTTCTTAATCAGATGTCCGAGCTGAATCTTGACGATGCCGACAATCTGTTCCTTGCTCAACGGCTTGAAGATTATGGTTTCATCGATACGGTTGAGGAACTCGGGGCGGACAAACGACTTCAGCGTTGCCATTATGTTCTGGCGAGTCTTTTCCTCGTCGTACTTGCCGCTGTCAATTTGCTCCTGAATGAACTGCGAACCGATGTTTGAGGTCATTATTATTATGGTGTTCTTGAAGTTCACCGTACGACCTTTGTTGTCGGTAAGACGTCCATCCTCAAGCACTTGCAACAGAATGTTGAAGGTGTCGGGATGAGCCTTTTCAATTTCGTCGAGCAGAACCACAGAATAAGGTTTGCGCCTTACAGCCTCGGTAAGCTGACCGCCTTCCTCGTAGCCGACGTATCCCGGAGGCGCTCCGACCAGACGCGAAACACTGTGCTTCTCCTGATATTCACTCATATCAATACGCGTCATCATGTTTTCGTCGTCAAACATGAATTCTGCCAAAGCCTTTGCCAGTTCGGTCTTGCCGACACCAGTTGAACCAAGGAACAGGAATGAACCGATAGGCCTTTTCTCGTCCTGCAAGCCTGCACGCGAACGCCTTACGGCATTTGCAACAGCGTCAATAGCCTCGTCCTGACCAACAACACGCTTGTGAAGTTCGTCCTCCAGGTGCATCAGCTTGAAACGCTCGCTCATTGCAAGACGGCTTACAGGAATGCCCGTCCAACGGCTGACGATTTCGGCAATATCTTCTGCATCAACGGTTTCGTCAACCAAACCCTTGTCGCCCTGAATGGTTTTCAGTTTGCTTTTCAGTTCCTCGATGTTGCGCTCGCTCTCCTTTATTTTTCCGTAGCGGAATTCGGCGACCTTGCCGTAGTCGGCATTGCGTTCGGCAACCTCGGCTTCGTGCTTGTAGTTCTCAATATTCTGCTTCTCTGTCTGAATCTTGTCAACCAAAAGTTTTTCTTCTTTCCACTTCGACATCAACGAGTTGCGTTCGTTGCCAAGTTCGGCGAGCTGCTTTTCAATCTCCTTGACCTTTGATGTGTCGTTTTCGCGCTTTAAGGCTTCCTTTTCGATTTCAAGTTGCTGAATCTTACGGTTCAAAACATCAATTTCCTCTGGCACAGAATTTACTTCAATACGTAACTTTGAAGCTGCTTCATCAATAAGGTCAATGGCTTTGTCTGGCAAAAACCTTTCGGTAATGTAACGGTTTGAGAGTTCAACGGCAGCAACAATTGCTTCGTCAAGGATACGCACCTTGTGGTGGGTTTCGTAGCGTTCCTTCAAGCCACGAAGTATTGAAACTGAGCTTGCAATGTCTGGCTCGTCTATCATAACGGTCTGGAAACGACGCTCAAGAGCCTTGTCCTTCTCAAAATACTTTTGGTACTCGTCGAGGGTAGTGGCACCGATGGCACGAAGTTCACCACGGGCAAGTGCTGGTTTCAAGATATTTGCTGCATCCATTGCGCCCTGCGATTTGCCTGCACCAACCAAGGTGTGGATTTCATCAATGAAAAGCACGATTTCTCCGTTGCTTTCAACGACTTCCTTAACCACGGCTTTCAGTCGTTCCTCAAATTCACCCTGATATTTTGCCCCAGCGATAAGAAGTCCCATATCCAGCGAGTAGATTTTCTTGGATTTCAGGTTGTCGGGGACATCGCCTTTGACTATACGTCCTGCAAGTCCTTCAGCGATAGCGGTTTTTCCAACGCCAGGTTCACCTATTAATATAGGATTGTTCTTTGTACGTCTTGTAAGAATTTGCAGGATACGGCGGATTTCATCGTCACGACCGATAACGGGGTCGAGCTTGCCGTTCATTGCACGTTCGTTCAGGTTGATGGCGTATTTGCCAAGTGCATCGTAGGTGTCTTCTGCCGACTGCGAATTGACAGTGCTACCTTTTCTCAGTTCAAGGACAATGCTTTTCAGGTTTTCCTTGTTGAAACCGGCATCGCGCATCATCTTACCAATGCTTTCCTTGCTTTCGGCAAGTGCCATAATGATGTGTTCAACGGAAATGAATTTGTCGTTCATTTCGGTTTTCTTCTTGTCGGCAGCGATGAGTATGCGGTTGGTGTCCTGTGAAATGTAGGGTTCGCCACCCTGAACTTTCGCATAGCGCGAAACAATGCTTTGAACCGTCAGTTCAAAGTTGCGCTTGTCGATTTCCAGTTTGCTGAGCATGTAGCTCATAATGTCGGGCGATTCGCTGAGCACTGCAAGAAGCAGATGCCCTGGCTCTATTGCCTGATGTCCATTTTCGCCAGCGATAATTCCCGACTTTGAGATTATCTTCTGGGCTTTCGTTGTAAAATCTTCTATATTCATAATTCTTCAATTTTTTTTCAGTTAACGCTGCGTGGTATTGCAATAAGTTTGCCGAGAAAAATATTATTATGAATTTGTTGATGATTATTAGGTATTTATGAATATTTGTAGGAATGAGATGCTGACAAAAAATCATGTACAGCTTTCTGTTTTGTGACTATTTGTCAGTTTGTGTCCTGGTTTTAGCGGACACAAAAAAAATCCCGACCGAAGTCGGGACTTTCATTGATGTATGCTTATTTCTCAATAATCTCCTTGTGGTTCTGCAGGATGTTTTTGGCAGTACCAACTTTATCTGAAAATTCAAACATCGACATTGCGTACCAGCCTTTGTAGTCGGGTGCCCAGTAGCGGATGCCAGCCATGCCGTGAGTCTTGCCCCACGATACAACATCGGAGTAAATGTCAGCCTGACCTTGCTGGTCCTTGTTGTAGCCTCTTACCTTCTTGTTCCATCCTGCAAATGGACCTTCCATCTTGCCCGAAGGATACGAGAATTCTCCGATGAAAACATTTAGGTGGCACTTTTCGTTAATCTTGGTAATGGTCTTTTTAAGAAGCTTCTTTTTGTTTGCCGACATGGATGGGGCGCTAGGGTAGTAGCTAATACCGGCTGTCTCCATGGCGTAGCCGTTGTCACGTATGAAGTTGAAGAATGATGCACTGCATTTCGGTGGGAAAACAACAGTTGCAATGTGAGTGGAGAATTTTACATTCGAAGCATTGATGCCCAATTTTGCGTATGCACTCAAAATGCCTGCCTTTACTGCTGCGTAGGCCTTTGCGTCGTACTTCCATACATTGCGCTTAAGCCAGCCTGGAGCAAATACTGGAGCAGTGTATCTTTTCATCTTCTTGGCTTTCTTCAGCTTGGGGTTGACTGCGGTTTCGAGTCCCATGCTGATTCCTGCAAAACCGAAATTGGCCTCGTTGCCGAGATTCCAGTTGTTTACTGTACAGCCAGTGTTGAGAATGGCCTCGGCGACAAATGCTCCGTAAGCCTCAAGCACCATGCAGATTTCATCGAGTGAAAGTTCCGACCAAGCCTTTCCGTTTTGCAAAGCGTAAATTTCGGGATATTCCTCGAAGCGCGGAGCCTGCTGCTTGTCCATGTCCATATAGGTGTAGGCGCACATGATTTCGGGATTGATAGGAATATTCAATGCCGCAGCGAGTTGGCAAAGTTGGATTCCCTGATCGAAAGTATGAACATTGGCGTTCTCGTCTGGTTCGCCGTCGGTAATATCCTCGTCAGTCTTGTGGCGCTTGGTGGCAATGCGGACATACATTTCGGTAGAGCCAAGTTCGCGGTAGATGGCCTGCAATTCTGCTGGTGTCGAAGCGGTCTTGTCGCCAATCTTGAAGGAATAGCCATCTTCGAACTGGTTCAGCGAGAATGGGCTGAGCGAAAGAGCAACGCGGAAATCGTCATCAAGTGCTATTTCTCCCTTTTTTGCACGTACAGCACCTTGCTGCAATATGATAATTTGTGAAACTCCTTCTGCCATAGCAATCTCACGGATTTCCACTTCAGTGCCGTTGACGGTTGCGTAGCCGACATATTCCATAAGGTCGCCAAAAGAGATTGTGCTGTAAGTTTGCTGGGACGCAAAATTTTGCGTCTTTACAGCACCTACTATGCCTTGGTATTCGATTCTGTCGGCATTTCCGCTGCCGTTGCATACCATCTTAACAGATGATACGCCACCGTTACTGATGGCTGACATCAGGTAGGTGCCTGTGTTGGCCATTGAAACGCTGAACTGGTGGATGCCTGATTGCAAGTTTCGTGTCATTGTGTTTATAACACGACCGTTCAAATCGGTAATTTCAATTGTTACATTTCCTGCTTCTTCCACCGAAAGATTTACTTCTGTTGTTCCGTTGAAAGGATTCGGATAGTTCTGCGACATTTCCATACCGCAGTTTTCGGTATTGTTCTTATTTGCCGTAACATTCTGCACCGTCAAGGTTGTGTCGGGCCATAAAATGTTTTCCTGCCAGCCTTTGGTTAGATTGTTGACAACTATGCGGTTCAACTGCAAATAGCGGTTGTTCTCGTCGCGACCTGTAAATGTGAGGGTAACATCCTGTGCAACAGTGCAAAGACATGTCAGCACCAGTAAAGAAATGGTAAAAAATCTTTTCATTATCATTAATTTATCTGTTTAAAAAATTGTTTGCAAAGGTACATCCTTCTACCTGTTATTTAGTATTCGTATATTCTCAAAAATTGTTCTATTTTACATATTAGTAATCTGTGTCTATATGTAAATATTGAAGATAGTGTAGTTGTAAATTGTTTTTGTATGCACATTCAAAAAAAAGGGTGCTCCCGAGGAACACCTCATAACCCAAGTCACCGTGGTGCTGAGTTTGCACGAACTTAATCGGCTTTTGTCCTATGGTATCTTGAGTTTCGTCAAACGTGCCCAAAGGAGATTGCAAAACTAATGTAATTATTTTAGTTGTAAAAAGTAAATTTTCAAAAAAATGTCATCGCTCAACCCAATTCTCACATTTCACACCTGGCATTAGGCTAAAATGCTTGATATTTTCTGTAACGACAGTTAGTCCGTAGTGGAGGGCAGTAGCACCAATAAGCATATCGAACTGACCGACTTCCTTATCCAAGTTTTTCCTTATTTTATTCAAGGCGCAACGAATCAGTCCATATTCTTCAAAAACATCACTAATGTCGTATATTATAATGTCGCGTCGCAGGAGTTGCGGCTCTTTGATATGTCTTTCATAGTCGTCACTTTTGATAGCACCGTATGTTAATTCTGCCAATGTTATCTCGGATGCACAAAGATTTTTGCGACCTACGGCATCTATGTGTTGAGGTACACCATTGCGTTGGTGAAAATATTCAATCCATGTGCAGGTATCAAGTATATATTTCCCCATCAGTCATCAAGATTAACGTCAAGCATATACTCATTCTTTCGACCTTCTTTGATTGCCGCTTCCATACGGGCAGCATCCTCAGGGTCGTCAGCCCAGCAACCACAAAGGCTCCAAAATTCTCTTTCTTTTTCCTCTTCGGTAAGTTCTGTCTCAACGAAATCTTTTTTTGCCGCCAATGAAGTGGTCAACATCGCAGCTAATTCCATCTTTACATTGTCGCTAAGTCCCTTCAGCATATCCCAGTATTTCAGACTTATAGGCGAGTGCGGTGTATAAGCAGTTCCATTCATAACCAAATCCTTTATAAATATTCGCAAACTTACATATAAATCTTGAATTATATGCCAAAATAATGAAAATCTTTCTGCCTGCAATAATATTTGCAATTCTCAGGATATTGTTCCATTTGTCATATTTGCTTATTTAGTATGCTGAAAATTATTAACTTTGCACACGAGAATTGTTTTAAAGTTCGCACACCATGACCAACGATGCTACTTCGAAAAACTTACCCGTTCTGCGTGATATAGACAACATTAAAAGCAATGTTTATCTCGGTAAAGACTTGCGGCTGGCCGTTATAGAAGGGCTTTCAACACCGTTGCCCGAATATTTCCAGACTGCCGTCTATGCGCTGAATCTCCATATTCGTGGCAAGATAACCGCCAATATAAATCATCAGTTGTACGAGATTGATGCACCTTGCTTTTCATCCATCCTTATCGGACAGTCTATCGGTGTGGTTGAGGCGAGTGATGACATGGTGCAGTACATTTTGAGTTTTTCGCCATCGTTTGCCGAGGAACTCAATCTGAAATTATCTGGCGAGGCTCATGTCAGGGCATATATGCGTCCTTTTATGCAACTGACAGAAAAGCAGATGTTTGTGGTGCAGCACTATCTTGATTTGTTGCGCGAAGTTATGTTGTCTCCTGATGTGAGCAATGTCCGCGAGGTGGCTCTTGACCTTGTGCGTTCAATGATGTATTTCGTTTACGGGTTGTACGATAAGTCTTTTACAAAACTATACACGCTTTCGCGCTCGGAGGAACTGGCGGGACGCTTCCTTTCGTTAGTTGAAATGCATTGCCACGAGCATCATACTATTGATTGGTATGCTGACGAGATGTGCCTGTCACCAAAATATATTGCCAATGTAGTGAAGCAAGTTACGGGGCGCACTGCCTACGAATGTATAACGCAGAATCTTGTCAAGCAGGCTAAGTCGTTGTTGCAGACGACTGCGCTTCCCGTGCAACAGATTGCAGACCGACTTGGATTCCAGAACCAGAGCCATTTCGGGACATTTTTCCGCAGGGCGGAGGGGATAAGTCCGTTGGAGTGTAGGAGAGGGTTGAAGATTTGAAGATTCGAAAATTAGATGATTTGATGATTCGAAGATTACAACCTAAGTCATTTTTTGTGGGGATTACAAAAAAACTGGCTGCATCTCACGATACAGCCACTTTTACGATGATTTTTGTATGCCTTTGAAATTTTCAGTTTAATGGCTTTTATTGAAATGTAACTTTTTCAACTATTGTTTTTTCTCCGCTTGTAAGTCTTATGACATATATTCCAGCGGAGAGGCCGCCTTTTTCAATTAGGATTTCGTTGTCTCCTTTGTTGACAATATATGTTCTTACAACTTTTCCGCACATATCAGTAAGGATTATTTCCGAAACCGATTCAAGTCCATTTATATTCAATGTTGCATAATCGTGTGCCGGATTCGGATATATTGACAATGTCGTATTGCTACCTTCTTCAATTTCTGTAGTGTTTTCAATAGAAAGGTCGTCAATGTGCAGGTTGTAGCCATAGTTTGAAATGCCCTTCAAGGTTATGTAGCTGCGACTTGATGTTTGCTGCGGAATTGCGAATGTGTATTCCTTCCATCCTTCTGCGGCAGAATATCCGTTTACGGTTGCAATCAAGGTTGCATCGTCAGTCGAAGGTTCGTCGTTTACATAGATTTCAATCTTGTCGTCGTATGGCTGTTCGGAGAAATAGTCTTCCATTGGTCCGTACTGGTACAACTTGAAGGTAAGCGCACGGCTTTCGGTGAGGTCGATTGCCGGAGAAGTCATTGTCGCCCAACTGCCATCGGTGAAGCTGAAAGCGGCGAAAGTAGCCACATTGCTTCCCGAAGCCGGAGCGCAGGAAGGATTTGCCGGATTGGTGCTGATTGTCCAGTTGACTGCGTTTGCCGAACCATCCAACGACCAGCACACAAGTCCGTTTTCAAAGTCTTCCGTCCACGGGAACTCGGTGATTTCTTCACAAGGTGTCGAGAATGTGGCTGTTGCCGATGGTTGCGACTCGTCATCGCCGCAGATTGTTACAAGATAATACTCGTAATTTGTTGCAAGGCTAAGACCTTCGATTGTGTACTGATTTGTACCGGCGGAAATATCTACGCTCTGGTATGTTTCTTCGTCCGAAGCCTTGTAGTAAAGGCGTACGGCGGTGGTATTGTCGGTGGGTGTCCACGAGATTGTAGCTTCGTCGTTGTTGACGCTTGCTGCAATCTGCACCGGTGCGGTACACGAAGCCGACATTTCTACCGCAAAATTATCGACGAAGCACGACGGATAAGCAGCCGAACAAGCTCTGCCACAAAGCCATAGCGCAATGTAGTGACCTTCGCCCGAATATGCAGCCATATTAATTTCCTTAAGTTCCCAAGTGCTTGTTGCTCCTACCCTATGGATGGTGTCGATTGCAACAAATGTAAGCGTGTCGGTCGGGTCGGACATTACGCCCAGAATCAAGCCCACCTCGGTGGTTTTGGTCGATTTGTACCTTAATTTTACGGTTGTGCTGCTTATTGGCACTGTCGGGTCAATCTTTGGCGATATTGCAAACTGCGAAGTTGGTCCCTGAAGCATAAAGAAAAGGCTTCCCGAACTGCCGTCGGCACCTGTAGGCGAAATTGTCGGGCAGTCGTATTCCATACCTGACTGGTACGAGAATATCTTGCTCCAACATTCGGGGAAAGATGTGTTGTCGTAGGTTTCAAGACCTTCAAAATCTTCGGTGTAGGGAAGCGTTTTCTCACAGTCGTTCTGAGCATAAACCAAATATGCTCCGATAACCATAATCAGTGTTAGTAAAACTTTTTTCATCATTCTTTTGTTTTCGTTCGTGTAAATAAATGTAAATTAACTTTGGATTCGCAAAAGTACAGCCGTAGCTATGGGCGCACAATCCCCAAAAATGATGAAAAGAACGACCATATTTAGCCAAAAGTTGTGATTGAACTGAATATCCGCAATGTCATATTTTTGCATATCAAGAATTTATAATGTTAAAGGTATGAAGCGTAAGTTATACATTTTGTCGGTATTGGTTCTGGTGACGATTTTGCTGGCTAGCGGATGCAAGGACAAGATAACATATACTGTGGTTTTCAATCCCAACGGCGGAAGCGGCACAATGCAACCGCAGGTATTTGCCGAGGGCGAGGAGAAAAACTTGTCATCCAATGCGTTTATCCGTGAGAACTATAACTTTTCAGGCTGGAACACTATGAGCGACGGCAGCGGAACTGCCTATAGCAACGGTCAAAAGATAAGGCTTGTTTCGGATATAACGCTTTTTGCCCAGTGGGTTGCCGATGCGGATACGACAAGCGGAATCGGAGCAACCGTATATGTTACATTTGATGCCAATGGTGGTGTGGGTGAAATGCAGCCGCAACCATTTACGGTAGGCATTGAACAGTCATTGTCCGCCAATGAGTTCACGCGCGAGAACTATGGCTTTGTAAGTTGGAATACCGCCACTGATGGTTCGGGCAGGACTTATTCCGACTCTCAGGAAGTTACGATTTCTGTCAATACGACGCTGTATGCACAGTGGATTGCCTTGCCCGACTTGACCGAGCATTCCTGGGTTGACCTTGGCTTGCCGTCGGGGACTAAGTGGGCGACCTGTAACATCGGCGCCGCCAATCCCGAAGAATACGGAGAGTTTTTCGCTTGGGGCGAAATTGCCGAAAAGGGCGCATACACTTGGGAAAGCTACAGATATGCCGAGGGCACTTCGTGGAACAATCCGAGGCTGACAAAATATTGCAG
>JAGCNN010000015.1 GCA_017645925.1 Bacteroidales bacterium | reverse complement strand
CACGCCACAGTAATTACTATGCCGCGTGGAGAGCATTTAGGGACGGCAAGTATATGATATGCGTAAGCAATGAAATTATCAGCGAGTACGAAGAACTGCTTTCTCGAGTTGCAAGTCCATTTGTTGCAGATGGTGTTCTTAGAGCAATTCTGAATAGTGAGTACTGCTTATTTTTCAGTCCGCAATACCATTTTCAACTCATTACCCAAGACCCTGACGACAACAAATTCGTTGACTGCGCCATTATCGCTGATGCTGACTATATAGTTAGCAATGACTCCCATTTTAAAGTTCTTGAAACGATAGATTTTCCCAAGGTCAATGTCAAAACAATAGACCAATTTATGACTGAACTTTGAGAAAGCTGACCAATAGAATAGTTAACTGCCCAATCTATGAAACCAAAGATACAAATTGAACTTGTTGACAAGAAATGTTCATGCAACTGCCATCGCGGACACAAAATTGGTGACATCTGGGACTTTGACACCCAGCGCGGTGAGATTTGTCCGATGGCTATGCATGTGCTGTTTCCGTACATCGACATTCTACGCTATGGCGGTACGCTGCCACGCATGACAGACAATTCCATTTGCGTCTGCTGTCCCGATGCCGATGTGATTAATATCTTTAAGATTACAAAGGTGGAATAAGACAATAATTATTTCTTTGCAAGAGGTTTCGTGACCTTTGCGGCGGATTTATTTTTTTCAAAAAACTTGCCATTCCGTAAAAAAATCGTACCTTTGCGCCCGATTTCAAAAACATATTATATAATATGTAAAGCCTTGGTAAAGGCGAGGGTTGCACCCTATAATATTCCAGAAGAAAATAGCGCGATTGCGCAAATTAAATTAGGGTACAACCGAGATGAAAGACCTATTTGTCACATTAGGATTGCTGTGCATATTTATAGCCAATCCATTCTTCCCAAAGACAGCAAACTGCCAGTCCGACAGCATTGTTATGAACCTGCCGACAATCTATCGCATTGCCGACGAAGAAAATAGCATAATCCGTATTTCGGAAACAAATCTGCGAGCAGCCAACGAAGCCTTGAAACAATCAAAAAACGATTTGCTTCCAAATGTAAATATCAGTTTGAACGGCAGTTACATTGGCGATGCAACACTGATGAGCCGTAGTTTTAGCTCCAAAGAAACCACCGATGTGATAGTGCCTGGATTAGGTGTTCAAACCGTCAACAACGGACGACAACAAAGTCCGCACTGGGGAAATGTGTTTTCTGTTGAAGCAACGCAAGTTATTTATTCGGGTGGGGCACTTAAGTCCAGTATAGAGATGGCAAAACTTGGCGAACAAATAGCCGAACTGAATGTTGAAAAAAATCGTCAGGATGTGCGCTTTTTACTCACTGGCTATTATCTTGACCTTGTAAAGCTACAAAACCAGAAAGAAGTAATAGACAAACACATCGCACTTACAGAAGAAGTTCTGACACAAATGCGTGCCCGCGAAGGTGTTGGTGTTGTGCTTCATAACGACCTTACCCGTTACGAACTACAACTGAAGCAACTACAACTTACGCGCGTAAAGCTATTGGATGCACAATCTGTAATTCAACATAAGTTAAAAAATGCCATACATCTACCTGTCACGACAGTAATATTACCAGATACTGCCGATGTTTCAAGGGAATATACCAGTTTGGAACAGACTGCACACGAAAACGAATGGCGTAATCAAGCCATTGACAATAATATAGGCATTCGCGAAGCTCAAATTGCAGAACAAATCAGCGAACAACAAACAAAAGCTATCCGTGCAGGGTCAATTCCTACAATTGTCGCTTTTGCTAAGAACGAACTTTTCGGTCCTTATACCACAGACTTAATTCCTGTGAATGCCAATGTAAATGCTTGGTTTGTCGGAATAGGAATAAAGTACGACTTGGGCAGCCTATGGAACAACCGCCACTCAATAAAGAAGACCAAAGCAGACAGCGAATTAGCGCATGATAGAATAGACTTACTGCGCGAAAATGTCAACAACGAGATACACGAGGCTTATGTGCATTTTCTTACCGCATTCGTAGAGGTCGAAACACAGCAGAAGCAGGTTGAATTAGCCGATGAAAACTACTCCATTGTGGAAAAGCGCTACAACCACGACCTTGCCCTGCTTACCGACCTGCTTGATGCTTCGAGTATGAAACTGCAAGCAGACATTTCGCTTGTCAATGCGCGAATAGCATTGCTTTACGACTACTATAAACTAAAATATATAACTAACACATTATAAATCTTTGTATTATGGACAAGACAAAAGTAAAAACATACATTTACAACTCAGTAATCGTGCTGCTTCTTGTGGCTGGCGTAATATATGTTGTGCTTCAGTTTACTCATTTTGGTGACATTGAATACACCGACAATGCCCGTGTCTGCCAATACATTGCACCGCAGAATACAAGAGTTCAAGGCTTTATCCGTGAAATACGCTTCGAGGCATACCAGCATGTGAACAAAGGCGATACGCTTGTAGTTATCGAGGACAGCGAATATAAATTGCGACTTGCACAAGCCAAGAGCGACCTTGCCCGTGCCGAACAACTTAGCAAGGCTACGGGTTCATCAATACGCACTACGACAACAAACATGAGCGTAACAGAAGCTTCCATCGAAGAGGCTCGTGTAAATATGGAAAACTTACAACGCGAAGATTCCCGTTACGAAAAACTGCTACAGGAAAAGGCTGTCACCCAACAGCAGTACGACCAAGCGCACACATCCTATCTCAGCGCCAAGGCTCGTTACGAGCAAATGAAGCAGACCCACGCAATGCAGCGCAATGTCATCGAAGAACAAGGATTCCATCTTTCGGCTTCCGAAGCAACCTTGCAACAAGCACAGGCAGCGGTAGAATTGGCGACACTCAACCTCTCATACTGCTATATTATTGCAACGCATTCGGGAACAGTTGGTTCACGCGATATAAATGTAGGTCAGCTTGTAAATCCGGGACAGACCTTGGTCAGCATTGTTGACGAGGAACAGATTTGGGTCGAAGCTAACTATCGCGAAAGCCAGTTGCCCAACATACACGAAGGTGCAGAAGTTGACATTCGAGTTGATGCCGTTCCAGATGTTGCCTACAAAGGACGCGTAGAGTGCTTGTCAGACGCTACGGGCAGTGCCTTTTCGCTGTTGCCAATAGATAATGCGACAGGGAATTTCGTGAAGGTTGAACAACGATTGACTGTACGAATTTCGTTGTCGGAGAATGATACTGCCAATCTACATAACCTAAAGGCTGGCTATAGTGTGGAATGTGAAGTAAAATACTGAAAAGCAAAGCGATATGCAACCACAGCCTTTACAGACATTCCAAATGCCGATGTTCAGGCGTTTTGTTCCACGGCGCATTAGACCATGGATATATATTGCTACTGCCTTGTGCTTCCAATTCTCGGGAGGAGTATATCTTGGCGCATTGGAAGCAGTAAGAGGAACTACAAACCTGATGATTGAGGACCTGCTAATGTTACTATATGCAGTTCTTGCAGGAATGGCGGTTTATTTTCCAATGCTGTTCCGAATGAAGTTCCGTTTTACAAACCAGCAGTTGCTTTGTGGAGCAGCGGCAGTAATGGGCGTGTGCAATATCATTACATTAAGCACAAGCAATATGGCTATTCTTTTGCCAATATGCTTCATCGCAGGAATGGCAAAGATACAGGGTACTTTCGAATGTATGAGCAATATACAATTGTGGATAACGCCCACACGCGATTTTGGGGTTTTCTTTCCTATCCTGCATATTATTCTTCTAACCGCCATAACTGGAAGCGTGTGGATTGCAGCTGCTGTTGCCTTCCATTTTTCGTGGCAGATGATGCATATAATTACTATTGGGACAATGTGTTTTGTCGTCCTCACACAATTATTGCTTTGCAAACCCTTCTGTCCTATGCCACAGCGCATTCCTCTACGTGGAATAGACATTCCTACAGGACTGCTTATCAGCCTGTTTATGCTGATGGTCAGTTGCTTTTTCGTCTATGGTGATTACCTCATGTGGTTGACATCGCCATATCTCAGATGGATTGTCGCCTTGTCGGCAATATTGCTGGCGGTCATACTTTATCGTCTGAAGACAGTGGAGAAGCCATACATTTCGCTGAAGATTTTTCGGTACAAGAATGTCCTGCCTATTTTACTTGTTACAATTATTGCAGAGATTCTTCTTGGCGCAGAACATACGCTCGAAGAAATCTATTGGAGCGAAGTGCGCGGACTCGAGGAACATACCAAAACCGAACTATGCCTTTGGTCGTTGCCTGGAGTATATATTGGTGTGCTAGTAACACTTTTTTGGCTGGGACACAAACGCTGGAAAGTATGGAAACTTTTTGCCATCGGCTTCGGGTGCATTCTTGCGTATGCCATAAGGATGTATTTCCTGATTGATGTAAATGTGCCATTGTCGGATTATAGGCTGGCACTTGTACTGCGTGGCTGTGCGTATGCAATTCTTGCTGCATCACTTATGTGGTCGCTGCACGAGTCGGTTCACGAACTAGAGCATTTCTTTATGGCGTTGTTCATTTTCAATGTCATACACATGTATCTTGCAGGTGCTGCTGGATATGGTATATATACCACTATCTTCCAACATTTTATGGCGGACAATATGTCGCGATATGGAGCCGAGTTAACCATTACCCACATCGATATTCAGCAGTTTGATATGGGCATATTTATGGACGGATATTTCCTGCATTCGATGATGGCTGTTACGCTCAAACAGATTTTCGGACAGATTGTGTGGGTGGCGGCTGTTATGACAGCGGCATTTTTGTTGCTAGACATAAGGCGTATTCGTACTGGCATAGAAAAAGTTCCTTATTGGTCGGTTTACGGCATAAAGATGTTGGGGCGGCTGGGGTCTAGAAACAAAACGAACTAATTTTCAATTATTTATATTAATCTTTTTAAAATTTGTATTATGTCAATTACAGTAAAAAAAGAAATCAGTAAGGCCGAAGTGCTTGCTTCTGGTCTTAAGAAGCACCTCGACGAGGTAAAAAAAATCGGAATTTCCGCCGAAGAAATCAAGAAAATGGAAGGTATGTGTTCTGTCTTGCAAAAGAAAGACGAGGAGTTGGATGCGTTGCGCAATGAAGCTAGTAGCAAAAGCAAGGAAAACCAAGAGCTTTTGGCGGCACTGAAGTCGCAAATGCTCACATTCCGTAAGACTATCAAGCAACGCTATATGCAACCTGACTGGGAAAAATATGGTGTTCCAGACAAACGTTAAATCTCTGATATAAGTGTTTTTCTTCCGCCGCAAGTGTTTTCGTGACCTTTGTGGCGGTTTCTTTTTGCCAAAAAAAGAATATCTTTGCACCCAAATTCTACATTAAAATGAAACTAAAGAAACGGAAAATCAAATATTCTCTAATATTCTTTATCTGCTGGTTTGCATTTTTGGTCATTCTAGTTGATGTAGTTCTGAAATTCCAGACACTGGTTGATTATTTCGGGTCGTACGCACTGGTAGAGGTTGGACTATTGCTGTTGGTCATTCTGCCGACAGTGGCAGTTTATATATTTACAAAGGAATAACTATATTGACAATGAGCATAATAAAAATAATGAGTAAATTGATGAAATGGATGCTTGCCGCCATCCTCATTTGCGGTAATATGGTGCTGACCTCATGCTCGAAAGAGGAAAAACCTGAGGCACAGGACAATGCCTACACGGGGGTGCCGATTGTCATTTTCGACACCGACATCGGTTCATCGGCAGACGACCTCTTTGCATTAGAAATGCTCTGCCGCTACGACGAACAGCAGTTGTGCAAGTTGCTAGGCGTGGTGGTGGACCGCGAGGGCGAAGCGAATGCCGATTTTGCCGATGCGATGAACACGTATTTTGGTCATTCGGATGTTCCTGTCGGACTGGTGCAGGATGGCATCAAGAATCCGAAGGTGTGGATAGACTATGCATACGTGGCCTATATGACCGAGGCAGATGGTAGCACCCCGATGTTCCCGCGCACCATCAACCAATCCGGAGCACGCCCTGATGACTATCAACTCTATCGTCGTCTGCTTTCTCTGCAGCCCGACCACTCGGTGAGCATTGTGACAACTGGCTTCGTCACCAGTCTGGCACAGTTGCTACAGTCGGAAGCAGATGAATACTCAGCCCTAAGTGGTGTGGAACTGGTACGGCAGAAGGTGAAGTGCATCTATTTGCAGGGCGGTGTCTTCGGTGATGCCGAAGAGTCCGACTTCAACTTTGCCCAGGGCATCACATTTGCGCAAACCTTCTTCGAGCTGTGGCCGAAGGAAGTGGACATGGTCTTTTCGCCTATGGAGGTGGGACAAGACGTGGAATACACACCCGAGCAGGTCATCGCCGATGTGTCGTGGACAGACCGCCACCCCATCAAGCAGGTGTATATGACTTGCGACTGCAATACGGGACAGAGGATGTGGGACCCCATGTGTGTCATTCAGGCCGTGGAGGGTGATTCGCTCTTCTCCCTTAGCGAACGTGGCACCATCAGCAT